>CAZCXI010000019.1:0-40880 GCA_964502635.1 uncultured Desulfobacterales bacterium | reverse complement strand
CGGGGCTTGCGGGGAGCAGGCCGGTCAAAACTCGCCCTTCAGGCTCAACCAGTTGACATCACGGGTCTTCCGCTTTGCCAAGATTTATGAACAAAAAACATTTCAATGAACCGCTCAAAGGTATTCCTGTCTGGGCAACAGCCCGTTTAAACTTTACAATTTGGACATGAAGGGTTCTGGTCTCGAATGGGACGGCCATGCGTTTATGCGTTTCATCTCGGGGAATGGGGGACATCATGATATAACATTCCACGCTCGATCCTGAGGCAAGTTATGTTTTTATGGACGTGCCCATAATGCCATTTTGACACCACCGGGTCAAAGGAGGCACCAAGGGGCACAAGAAGAATCCCCACAGTCGGATAGCCAGCCATGGGACATCACAAAGATCCGAGACATAGGCCCTAAGATCTTCGCAAGGCCGACCGTCATTCAGCCCATCTGTTTGCAGGGTGTCAAGGCCTATCGGCTATGAGCTTCAATATTCATTTGAAATGGTCACTATTCTTAATTATCATCTCTTGGTAAGAGAGTTTTACTCTTCGGGACGTAGCCATCACCCCAACATTTAGTGTCCTGCCAGTCGTTATTCTTGTGGGCACCTTTCTGAACTTGTGCTGGCGGATCAATTGCATCTAGGCATCTCTCCTATCTTTTGTAGTTATGGTGCTCTTAACGCTCCTAAAAATACTTTAAATACCTTGACTTTCATGCTATTGACGGTATACTAGCCTCAAGCTTGGACCGGCCATTTTCACTATCCTTTTAAAGCGTATTGAAGCTCCCTGTAGCAAGCTACAGGGAATCTTCGACCGTAAGGAACGCTGACTCTTTTTGGATACGCTCGCTAACCCCGCAGCAAGCTACGGGAAATGCGCTCGCTCTTGCGGTTCACTTTCATCGGTGCTGCACGTGGAGAAACCTCTCAAAATGGGCTGACGTGTTTCCTGACCGGGTGATGGGTATTCTGTTGGGAGTCTGAAAAATCTTGTTGATCAACCAATGCCACGCCGAAGAAACGGCAAGCCTTTTTAAGGAGACAGAAATGACATTAAAGGAGCTAGGAGAACAAATAGCCAAGTGTATCGGACTCACCCCAAAGGAATTAAGGGGGTTGAATGTTTATGCACTACTGAACAAGTGCGAAACTGCCGGAACCTTTGTAGCTTGGCGGTTAGTCCAAGAAATCGCCGGGCCAAATGACACTTTCTAGAACCGAACATGGGCTAACGTGGCTTGTTATCTGCTGATGCCAGGCAAGGCAACGAATTCGTGATTCATAATATAATGGTTCACCCTGTCCCATAGATGATCTGTGATTCCTGCTTCCATCGCCTTTCTTGTTATGTTGACATTTTCCGAGTTTTCTTGTCACCGTAATACGGCTTAAACGAGTCTGTTCATTGAAGCCTCCCATTTTTTACGGCCCCTGGTGTCGCCGATAGCACTAGGAGCTTACTTTTTAGGCATCCCTCCTTTGGGCCCTAACGCCCAGCACAACGTCAATTTGTGATTGTTACTTCGCTCGCTTCATGGTAATTTGCATAACGGTCCTGCTTGCTCGGCTGTGGTGGAAAGAATAGCTGTGTTTACAGTATTACTTCTACCACGATGACAAGCAGGACCACTGCCGCGATTCGCATCCATTTTTGCAGCCTTTGTACCCGTGCCCCATATTTCCACGGTACTCAATTCTGATTGTTCCGCGTGTTCCCGCTGTTTTCCGGTAAGGCTTGCTACTTGCCGTAAAAGAGAAGGGGCGAGGTCGCTCCCATCAACGTCAGATTGGTTTGATATCTCTATTAAAAGCGCGGTATTGATCAGTGTCTCTCATGGCAAGGAAGATGTGTTCCGCCCGTATCAAAAATCTTGGTAAGCAATAGCCAATCAATTTCCCTAAGACGCCATTATCGATTACAGAATAGAAACTGTGACTCTCATTCTGCGTTCCAGTCCCTGGCCTGGGAACATAATCTTTAATGGGAATCCCGTGAAAGAGCGTTGTACGCCAATCTCACTACAATAGTGTAGCTTTACTCGCCCAATACCTACATTTGTGTCTAGCCTTCCACGGCCTGAAATTCGGCCCTTATCAATAATATATTGAAATCATAGCATATATCGTTTTGGCCCGCTTCTTGCCCAACCTAATCAGGATTCCATTAGAATCAAGCGATGTCGTGTGGATCGTAATGTGCTTCAAAAGTCACGGGAGGAGTTCATGGGAAAGATCGCAAGAACAGCGTCGATAGCCATCTTATTATCTTCATTTCCACAGGTAACCTTGGCTGCTGAGAACGCATCAATTGACACTGGAACCACTGCCTGGATGCTCACCTCCACTGCTCTCGTTCTTTTTATGGTTCCAGGACTAGCTATGTTTTATGGTGGCTTGGTGAGAACCAAGAATGTGTTGGGCACAATGATGCACAGTTTCGTCGCCATGGCCATCATAGGTGTGCTTTGGGTGATATGTGGCTACGCTTTAGCCTTCGGGAAAAACATCCTTGGCGGGTATATTGGTTGGAACAAAGATTATTTTTTCTTGAACGGAATTGATGACGCCATTACCAACGGTGTTCCTGAATACGTGCTTGCAATGTTTCAGGGCAAATTTGCGATCATCACACCTGCCTTAATCAGTGGCGCGCTGGCAGAAAGAGTTTACTTTCGCGGTTACTGCCTGTTCATCATCCTTTGGTTTCTCTTTGTCTACTGCCCGCTGTGCCATTGGGTGTGGGGCTCAGACGGGTGGCTTTTCAATGCGGGAGCAGATGGGTTAATCGACCTGGCGGGTGGAACCGTGATCCATGTATCGGCTGGTTTCAGTGCACTTGTCGTGGCGCTTTTCCTTGGCAAGCGCATAGGTTATCCGGAGAAGACCATGCAGCCCAACAACTTGGTCATGACCCTTATGGGGGCAGGGATTCTCTGGGTGGGCTGGTTCGGTTTTAACGCCGGGTCCACCGTCCAGAGTGGACTAGACACCGCCCGGGCACTCACAATGACACAGGTATCCGCGGCAAGTGGCGCCCTGACGTGGCTGATTATTGAAGCTATCGTATTTCGCAAAGCTACCTCCCTTGGTTTTGTTTCTGGCATTCTCGCTGGGCTTGTCGCCATTACACCTGCTGCAGGGGTCGTTAAACCAGTAGGTGCGATCGTGCTAGGTGCTGTGTCATCGATCCTTTGCTATTTTGCCCTCCAAGCAAAGGCTAGATTTGGTTACGATGATAGTCTGGATTGCTTCGGCATTCATGGAATTGGCAGCGGATCGGGTGTGTTGCTGCTTTCATTCTGGATCCGTGATAGCTGGATGCAAAATGCAGCCGAAATTGCCGGCCCCGGAGGCTGGTCAGCCTTAAATCAATTACTAATTCAGTTGATGGGTTTGGGAGCAACCATAGCTTTGGCAGTTGTCGGCACTCTGGTAATCTGTTTCATTGTGGACAAGACTACAGGATTTAGACTTGACGAAGAACGAGAAAATATCGGCTTGGATTATTCCTTACATGGGGAACATGGATATGGTCTTGTCCAGTCATGAAGGTTGGGGCTGGGGCTATACGACCGTGCGGTGAGCGATGAGCACGCAGGTTAAGTCATGCGATTTTGCCAATTATGTGGAATCTTTGAAGGAAACTGCAATGTGTAGGCGTCACAAGCCCCGACACGACCAGACGGCTCCAAATCACCAGGTTCTCTTCAGCGGGGAGAGGTTTCCATGAAGAAGATTGAAGCGATCATTAGACCCTTTCAGCTAGATACCGTGAAAGAAGCGTTAAATGAAATTGGAATCAAGGGAATGACCATCACAGAGGTAAAGGGTTTCGGGCGACAGAAAGGCCACACCGAGATCTACCGCGGAGCCGAATATGCGATTGACTTTATCCCTAAAGTAAAAATCGAGTTGGTTGTCGACTCACCCAAAGTGGATGAAGTGATCGAAACCATCCAGAAGGCTGCACACACTGGCAAGATAGGTGATGGAAAGATTTTCGTCAGGTCTGTTGAAGAAGCAATCAGGGTGCGCACTGGGGAAAGAGGAAAGGAAGCACTTTGAGACATAATGCAGTGTCTTGTAATGAATATGAATTGAACCGTTCCCTGGGCCAAAGGTCGTCAGGAAGTTCTTTGGGTACGCGTTGACGATTTGGGGAGAATGGGCGTTGAACCGCAAAAGCGAGCGCATTCCCCGTAGCTTGCTGCGGGGTTAGCGAGCGTATCCAAAAAAAGTCAGCATTCCTTACGGTCGAAGATTCCCTGTAGCTTGCTACAGGGAGCTTCAATAGACAACTGGAGTGCCAACCCGATATTGACGTCATCAAGGAGGCCGACCCTGAAATCTTTCATGTTATCGAATTGGAGCTTGAACGACAGACCTACACGCTAGAACTCATCGCATCAGAGAACATTACCAGCCGTTGCGTGATGGCCACCCAAGGCAGTCCCCTGGCTAACAAATACGCTGAAGGCTATCCCAATCGTCGTTTCTACCTGTTCGAGAGGACTATTTACCAAATAATTGAGATAGAATAATGGAAAAGGTTACGATCCGCGTTGCGACTCGCAAGGACTTGCCGGAAATTCTTCAACTTTACAGCGAACCTGACATGGATAATGGCCAAGTCGTCTCGTTATCTAAGGCGGAACGTATATTCGAGAAGACGAAGGAATATCCCAACTATCAGATTTATGTCGCGTGTGGTGATGGCAAGACTTTGGGCAGCTTTGCCCTATTGATCATGGATAACCTGGCGCATATGGGTGCCCGGTCTGGGATCGTTGAAGATGTTGTCGTGGCTCCCGAGTGGCAGGGAAAGGGAATCGGAAGACAAATGATGCAGTTTGCCATGCAGAAATGTCGCGAGACCGGGTGCTACAAGTTAGTGTTATCAAGTAACAAGAAACGGCATATAGCTCATCGATTCTACCAAGGTTTAGGCTTCGAGCAGCACGGATATAGCTTTGTTGTAACAATGTAGGTCGTGCAATTTCATCCTTCGATTTAAGGTGCTCTGACGAGTCATTCCGGGAGACCGGCTTTCCCCGCGGCTGAATCCCGCCGCTAGACTACCGATACCAGTCATCATCTCCACTCTTAATTTCAAGGTCTCGATTACCGCTATCTGCCATGACGCTCCATTGTGGCGTTCGTAACGATATCGCCCTTCTGGGATTTCGTATGTCAGAACCCCTGGAGCACACATACCTGGCATGTAGACGCATTTTGCGACGCTTCCATTATTATATCTCTCTGCTATCACAGATAACTATCTGAGATTGCAAGTTTTTCCGGTTCTCAAAAGGTATCTTTGAAAACTGCCGATTTTCCGTCCCAGGATTGACATCTTCTTCGATCCTCATTAGAAAGCTATGAGTTAACCCACTGATTTCAAAATTAAAGAACTTGGTAAGAGTACTAGGACTCTGCACTGAACGAACGAGGTATCCGACCACAACATGTTGAAGACAACACCCTCCTTTCCGGCCCCAGCATCCTTGGCAAGCCCTCGTCGGCTGTGAAGACTTTTCCTTGACAAACAGGCCTGGTGCCCTTATTCTTTTGCACAGTAGAAATGCAGGGTCTAGTACAAGTAAACTGTACGGAGGTTCTTCAAGGGGATCTCCGTTTTATTTTTTGTAGCTGAGGAGCACATGGAAATCGTTTCTGATATCCCTAGTGGGGAAAATTGCACAGCCTTTATTTTTGAGTGCACCGGCCAGAACATTGAGCCGGAAATTGCAGGAGATTTATGGCCGAAGATCTTGCGACACAAATGGTTCCTGTCTGAAAAGCTGGGCCGAGATGTGGGAACTAAGGTGGCCTGTCTGGACTTTATGGAAAACGTCGAGCTCGGACATCTGGACGATCACGACGCAAAAGGGACTCAGCTTCTCAAAGAGCTGGGGGCCCAGATGGTAGAAGCATCGGTCTGGGACACTATATCTGAAACTCAGCCGCCCAAACAGGTCGTGAAAAAAAGAATAATCCTTCCTCTCACAGAGACCGATCTGGCCCGCAAACACGGGGTAGTTCAACCACGGACTATCATCTTTTTCGGTCCTCCGGGTACAGGAAAGACCCACTTCGTTCGGGCCATCGCAGGAGTGCTTCACTGGTGGTATGTTGAAGTTAGCCCCAGCACGTTGGTGGCTGAGGGAGAAGATCGTCTGGCTGCCAACCTCAAGCAGTTAATGGAAAAGGTCCGAAACCTGGATGAAGCAGTGGTGTTTATAGATGAATTTGAGGAAATCGCAGGCAGCCGGGATGACGCTTCCCGGATCGACAAATCGATCACCAACGAGTTCCTCAAACAGATACCCTTGTTGAAAAGGCAAGAAAGAAAAAACCTTTTTGTATGTGCAACCAACTACATCCGGCAACTTGATGCAGCCCTGCTGCGGCCAGGTCGTTTTGATTGCATCATTCCAGTTGGCCAGCTGGATGGCCAAACTCGTCGAACTATCTTAGAGCATTACCTAGCAAAGACTAATCGGGGCGATGTTGATGTGGATAAAATTGTCTCAATGATTGCGCTGTTCACTCCCGCAGATATCGAGTACCTTTTTCTCAAGGTCAGACAAATGGCCTTCGAGAGGGAATACGTCAACGGAGAGGACAGCCGAGTCACAACGGAGACGTTCTTGGAAATGATCCCCAAGGTTTCGCTAACACTCACTGATGAAATCATCGAGGAATTCGAACAGGACTGCGTGCACTATACTCGATATTGATTCATGCGATTTCAACTGGTTGGCGTCGAACGGGACGGTCATGCGTTTATGCGTTTCATCTCGGGGAATGAGAGGATATTAGGGAACGCTGGTGAAAGGTTGAAACCTGTTCGGGGTAAGGCCCCCTCTGCGTCCAACATTGCATATGGTAACGGCTTCTATCGGCAGGTCCTTGTTGATCAGGCAAGGCGAATGGGCGGGATCACGGGCAGGCGAACAGCGAAGCTACGGGCCCGTCAGGTGCATCGAGGGGATAGCGGAGGGGCCGTAGACACAAAATCTCATCTCACAAGGCCTCTACTTGCTCACGATAATCTAGAAGTTGAGATCGAATCTCCTGCGCGGAAGAAAGACGGGTCGAAAGGCATGACACCGTTTGAGATACTTCTTCTTCGCTCTTGTCTTTCAGTGATACCGCCCGTTTCAAAGCATCCCTGATCGTCGAAAGGGTCACGTCTATCTTTTCGTTCAGGCTCCTGCGAAAAGTATTCGTTGTTTCCTCTGTTCGCCTAATGAGGTCATAGCGGACCCGGCCACAGTGTCTTTCGAAGATCTCTTGAGCCAAGGTCCGCGTGCGCTTCAGGATGATGCCTTTGGTGACAAACGTGGGAAGCGCGAAACGAATGCCCAACTGAATCAAGGCAGTCGCATCAGGATCATCGCGCAGGAAGAAGTAAAAATCACTCTTTCCGGTCAATTTCTCCACAGTCGTGAAAGGCTTCAGCTCAACCTCAAAAAGATCTGATGCCAGGGCGACGATGCGTCGGATGGTATCATTGGTACGCTCTGCCAAATCGACATAGATGTTTTCCAGTGTTTCAGCGATCTTCTCGGACTCTTTATTCCTGAAAGTGGAAAAGATTCTCAGGATCTCTCCAAAAACGAAAGCTTCCATGTTTTTTTCAAGTTCGCGGCTACTCGGACTCGCTGCCACCTTTTCTTCAAATGCCCTTTCTACTTCCCGCACCAGAGAAGGAATCTGCTGCTTCTTGAGCGCCTCCAGGTCGTTATCCAGCGCTTCACGCAGCTTCTTGATCTGGCCTTCCAGGATGAACCCTTTCTGGTCCCGGTCTTTTTCTGTGGTCTTGGCATAACTCTCAAACTTCGCGACTTTGGTTCTCAGTTGATCCAGAGACAGCTTGGCTGCCTCCTGTTCAAGTTTGTATGCCATGGCTTCGTCGGCAATGTATCTAAGGAGACTCGCGATCACCGCATGGAGGAAGGCCTTGCCTTTCTCACGGTGGAGAAAATCCTTCAGATGGTTCTCAAATGCCAAGAGTTGGGACTGGGCCAGCTTTTCAGAATCTCCTTTGATCTTTCCATGAAGGGCGAGCTTTGCGGACACGGGCCATATAGATACTTCGCGTCCCAGATCATTTCTGAGCACGTCTCCGGTAAAGGCCGCGGCCTCGTCCAAATCCTTCTCATCAACTACGTCAATCTTGTTTAGAACAAAAAACAGCTTGTCCACATAGTCCCGAGTGTCCCGCAAGAACTGGTGCTCCGACTGCCCCAGTGGAGGATCTGCGGTCACAACGAAAATTCCAGCGTCCACATAGGGCAGGTAGGCATAAGCTATATCGGTATTATGCTGGAAAACCGAGCCGACCCCCGGCGTATCGATGATGCGGACACCATCTTTGAGATAGTCACAGGGATAAAAAACCTCCACGTATTTCACGCCGAGTTTGTTTTCAGGGTTTCCTCTCTCAGTGACAAACCTCGCGATGTCCGAGAGCATGATTTCTTCCTCTGCGCCAGCCAAGTAGCGAACGACACCCTTGGGCTCAGGGCCGAAACGAAGAATGGTCACGACCGATGTCAACGGTACAATGGCAATGGGTACGATTTCGGCACCGAGCAGAGCGTTAATAAAAGTTGATTTTCCCCTCTTGAACTGGCCCATGACGACTAAATTGAACTGCTGCTCGGTCAGCTTGTCCTTCAGCTCTCGAAGCCTTTTGTTTCCATCTCCTTCGTCTACCTGGAACAGTTGCTCCACCGTGTCGAGGAGACTATCTCTGATGAGCGTATAGTCGGCAGACATTCACGCACCTCCAGGACATAAAAAAACCCCTACTTACGAACCAACGCCGCGAGTAGAGGTCATCAGCCTTGATCCTTTCCATGGCCCAAGACAGTTCGGGCTGACCTCATAGCCCGTGCAAGTTATTCATTGGATACAATATTTCAGGGCGGTCTGTCAAGATGGAATTGAAGATCCCGGGGGGCGACGCCGAACAACAAGGCCCCTGCCACATTGAATCCGGGTAGGCTCCCCGACTAAACGTCGGGGCTTGCGGAAAGCTGCCCGGTCAAGACTCAATGTGGATCTCGCTCCCATGTGGGCAAGTACCTCTGGGCGATAGGATACCTCCGTCCGTAGCCAAAGGATTTGGTGGTGACCTTTAACCCGGGGGGGGCCTGATGTCGTTTGTATTCCGTGCGATCAATACGGCAAATGATCTCCTCCACGACCTCGGGGTCAAAACCCGTGGCAACGATCTCGTCCGGCCCCTTGTTTTCTTCAATATAGGCTTTTGATATCCCGTCCAAAAGGTCATAGGCAGGGAGGTCATCCTGATCCACTTGATCAGGTTTTAGTTCTGCAGAAGGAGGTTTTTGCAGGATTCGTGCAGGAATGATTTCCTCGCCCCTGTTGATGAGCCGGGCAAGTTCGTAGACCATGGCCTTCGGCACATCCGATATCACGGCTAGCCCACCGCTCATGTCGCCATATAACGTGCAATAGCCCACCGCCAGCTCAGATTTGTTGCCCGTAGAAAGGAGAAGAGCCCCAAGCTTGTTGCAAAAAGCCATGAGAAGGGTTCCTCGGATACGCGCCTGGATGTTCTGTCCGGTGACTTCCGTGGCCACATCTTTGAAGTCGGGCGGCAGGTCCCGCAAAAATTTCTCGAATATCCCTGAAATCGGCACATGAGCCAGTTCAATTCCGAGGTTCCGTGCCAGCAAGGTCGTATCTTCAAAGTTTATCTCAGAAGTATACTCAGATGGCATGAAGACGGCCATGACGTTCTCTTTACCCAAGGCCTGAACACCGATGCAGGCGGTGAGTGCTGAATCAATCCCCCCGCTCAACCCGACTATGACTCTGTCAAACCCACACTTGTGCACGTAATCTCTCGTACCCATTGCCAGGGCTTTCAAAATGGACCCTGGTTCTGTTTCACACACGGGATGGCGGTCTCCTTGCTGGCTGGCTGTGTCAAAAAGCACCATGTCTTCTTCGAAGTCCCGGGCACGGGTTGCCATTTCACCGGAAGAATCAAAAGCCATGCTGGCGCCATCAAAAAGCACACTGTCATTACCGCCCACTTGGTTGACATAGAGAACGGGAACCCCGTGTTTTTTCGCAATGTTTGCCAGCATATCCCGTTTCAGTTCTATCTTCCCGGCATAAAAGGGAGAGGCTGATATATTCATGATGATTTCCGCCCCCTCTTCGACCATCCCGGCTACCGGGTCAACAGGGTAAAGCCTGCGCGAAAAAGCCCGTGGAAAAAAATTGCTGTCGTTCCAAATATCCTCACAGATGGTCAGCCCTATCATGGAGCCCTTGTACGGGAACGGGGACCATTGCTTGCCAGGTTCAAAGTAGCGTCTTTCATCGAAGACGTCATAATCAGGAAGCAACCGTTTGTGAGCCTGGTGGAGGACCCTGCCATTTTCGAAGAGGACGGCCGAATTGTGAAGGGGATTCCCTCCTTCATCGGGATTTTCGTCCACAAATCCGCATATCACCCCAATGCCTGTCACCGATTCAACGAGTCTGTGGAGATAATCCAGGTTGCCGGCCACAAAATCCCGCCTCTCCAGAAGATCCCGTGGCGGATACCCGGAAATCACCAGTTCTGAAAACACGACAAGGTCACATGAAAGGCCCTTTGCCTTTTCAACGAAGCCCATCATCTTTTCCGTGTTGTTTTGAAAATCCCCGATGGTGGGGTTGATCTGGGCCAATGCGATCTTCATGGTCCTTTTGTTGAGAGGTTCCCGGTTCGTGTTGAAGTTTTTCCTTTTTTGCCCTGCCCGCGCCTTGCCATGCATGTGTCTCGACGCCCGAAAATGCAGGGTTCCTTCTTTGCGAACCCTTGTCGCGGGTGACGTAGCAGACAAGTCGGTGCCGGCCGGCAGGTTATCCCCTTTACTGAGATCCCAACATGCGATATAAAAGCATATAAGTTTGCATGCATCTTGTCAATTTTGCGGCCTTGTGAATAGCGCGTCTCTACGGCGGACCAGCCATACAAATCGGCCCCAAAGGACTTCAGGGTCTCGCCGATCAGACATGATCAAGGCCAAGTCGTGGTCATCCATTATACGAATTGCACAATAAACCTACTTTTTTGTGCGATCGAGACAGGTTATGCTACAAAATAGTAGCTTTAACTCAACGACAGAACAAGGAATATCACAGGTAACAGCTTGATATTGCAAGTATTTTTGTCACACTCCGCCATGGCACAGAATTTGCGCTTTGTCGGTTGCCAAGATGAAAAGGCAGAACAATTCAGATTAAGGAGGAACGAGAGCAATGACAGAGTTAAAAACGCCCAAAGATGTGTTGGCCCTGATTGAAAAAGAGGGGGTACAGATTGTGGATTTGCGGTTCATGGATTTTCCAGGTCTCTGGCAGCATTTTTCTGTGCCGGCTAGAGAAATTGACGAAAACGCCTTTGAAGGCGGCCTAGGCTTCGACGGTTCGAGTATCCGCGGTTGGCAAGCGATAAATGAATCCGACATGCTTGTAAAGCCTGTGCCGGATACGGCCTTTGTTGATCCCTTTTTCGCTGCTAAGACGCTTGTCCTGATCTGTAACATTTGCGATCCCATCACTGGTGAGGATTACACGCGAGACCCCCGCAATATCGCCCGCAAGGCGGAGAATTACTTGCGGAGTACGGGCATCGCAGATATTGCCTATTTCGGCCCAGAAGCTGAGTTTTTCATCTTTGACGACGTCCGATTTGATCAAAATGAACACGAAGGCTATTATCATGTCGATTCTGTGGAGGGCAGGTGGAATGCCGGCCGCGTCGAAGATCCCAACCTGGGCTACAAACCGCGTTACAAAGAGGGGTATTTCCCGGTTCCGCCCACAGACAGCCTCCAGGACCTGCGTAGCGAGATGGTCCTGACGCTGGAAAAGATAGGTGTCAAGATCGAGGCTCAGCACCACGAAGTCGCCACAGGCGGGCAAGCTGAGATCGATATGCGCTTCGCATCCCTGGTGCAAATGGGGGACAACCTGTTGAAGTATAAGTATGTAATCAAGAATACAGCCCGTAAATACAATAGAACCGTCACGTTTATGCCCAAGCCCTTGTTCAATGACAATGGCACCGGCATGCATGTTCATATCTCCTTGTGGAAGGGTGACCAGAATCTGTTTGCCGGCGATGGCTATGCAGGTCTGTCCGAAACAGCCCTGTATGCTATTGGTGGCATCCTGAAGCATACGCCGTCGCTACTGGCCTTCACAAGTCCCACTACAAACAGCTTCAAGCGACTGGTCCCGGGCTTTGAGGCACCGGTGAATTTGGCATACTCCAGGCGAAACCGGAGTGCATGCGTCCGTATTCCTATGTACTCCCCTTCCCCCAAGGCCAAACGCCTTGAGTTCCGCTGTCCTGATCCGAGCTGCAACGGATATCTGGCCTTCTCGGCCATGCTGATGGCGGCAATCGACGGCATTAACAACAAGATGGATCCCGGGGAGCCCATGGACAAGGATATCTATGATCTGCCGCCCGAGGAGCTGGCAAAGGTCCCTCAAACGCCGGGGTCCCTTCGCGATGTCCTCAATGCACTCGAAGAGGATCACGATTACTTGCTCAAAGGTGATGTTTTTACATCGGATGTGATCGAGACGTGGATCTCGTACAAGATGGAAAACGAAGTGGAGGCCATTGACCTGCGGCCCCATCCATGGGAATTTGCTCTTTATTACGACATTTAGAAGCCCTGGCTTTTACTCAACAAGGGGTTCTCCGCAATATTTGGTCGGGAGAACCCCTTTTTTTTACCGGTTTGAACCGAAAAAGCGAGCGCATTCCCCGTAGCTTGCTGCGGGGTTAGCAAGCGCATCTAAAACAGTCAGCGTTCCTTACGGTCGAAGATTCTCTGTAGCTTGCTACAGGGAGCTTCAATGGCATCAAAAAATCGGTAATGTTCAAAAGTTGACGCAGACCCCATCAGCACGCAGTTAGAGGGATAGGGAGGATCGCTGAACGCAGGCATACCTGTCTGCGTGCGACGCACAGGCAGGCAGCCATTGCAACCTACACGAATGGCATAGCTGCTTAAGGGCATTGGATGCCGAAGAGAAGCGATTGTCCCTATCCCGGAGTTGCTTGTACACAAACACCCGATGCCACAACTTTTGAACGTTGCCAAAAAATTATTTTTGCCACTTCATGTTCGACATTATACTATAACCCATTAACCAGAAAGCGTACCTCAAACAAGACTCCTCTATGAAGCCAAGCCTCGAAGCGTTCAAGACTGCCTGTCCGGAAGCTGAAGATGCGTTCATCAAGGAACATCTTTCCCGGCTGAGTGACCGTTATTTTGATCGCTTCACCGAAAAGCAACTTTACCGACACCTGAATGGGTTGGCAAATATCTCCCCACGGCATCCCGTGGAAGTATTGGTAGATCCAAAAGAGCATGGACAAGTCGATTGCTCGGTACTGGCCTTTGATTATCCCTATCTGTTTTCCATCATTACCGGCGTCCTTTCAGGGACGGGTTTCGACATTTTATCCGGCGACGTCTTCACGTACAAACGGGCTATCCCCAAACCACCGACAGGCGGGCGCCGGAAAAGACGCGCTTCCCGCCAAACCGCATATAATGCTCTGAAAAGGCGCCGCATCATCGATCATTTTTCCGGTCTATTGGAGACACCCCTCAGATTTGAAACCTGGGAAGCTGAGCTTAAGCAAAACCTGGCAGAGGTAATCGCCCTCTTGGAACGCGGTGACGACCAATCAGCGAGCCAGGCCAGGCACCGAGTAAACGAAATGGTGGTCAAACGGTTGTCCCATCTGCATCCTGATAAAGTCCCGGAATTGTCCCCCGTACAGATTACAATCGATAATGAGACGGGACCGTATACGCATTTGAAAGTCATTTCTCAGGATACCCCCGCCTTTCTTTATGCCCTGACCAATGCGCTCTCTCTACACGGTATCTCGATTGAGCATGTGGCAATTCGGACCAGTCGGGGGGTTGTCCAGGACGAAATAGACGTTTTGGATAAAGGCGGTAAGAAAGTTGACGATCCGGAGGTATTGAGCCGAGTCAGACTTTCCGTCCTTCTTACCAAACAATTCACCTACCATCTTGGCAAGGCCCCGGATCCTTACGCAGCGCTGTGCCGCTTTGAGCAGCTCATTGGAGACGTCTTGCGGTTGCCCGGAAAGGGCCGATGGCTTGAATTGGTTTCCAATCCCCATGCCCTGCAGGACTTGGCGCGCTTGTTAGGCACAAGTGATATCTTGTGGGAAGACTTCATCCGGCTCCATTATGAGACGTTTTTGCCCACACTCAAACCTTTGTTGGAAGGGCATCGTTTCAGTGAGCCCGTCCACAGACTCCCGAAAAGACTCCGGCGCACCATGCAGGGCGCTTTGACCCGGGACGAACAAGTCAAGCGCCTCAACGAATTCAAGGACAAGGAGATCTTTCTCATTGATCTGGATCATATTCTAAGCCCTGAGTCGGACTTCAAGGTGCTGTCCAGGCGACTCACATCGCTTGCGGAAAATGTGGTTAACAAGGCTGCAGAGATTGCCTACACATATCTGATCGAGCGGTTTGGAAGGCCCAGAACAGCGGCCGGTCTTGAGGCAAAATTTGCGATTTTCGGCCTCGGCAAGCTGGGTGGGGCTGCTTTGGGTTATGCCTCTGATATCGAACTCCTCTTTGTATACAGTGATAACGGCTCAACTGACGGACATGAATCTATCCAGAATGCCGAGTTTTTCGAACGGCTGGCGAGAGATGCAAGCCAATACATACAGGCCAAGAGAAACGCGATATTCCGTATTGATCTGAGACTGCGCCCACACGGTCAGGACGGCCCGTTGGGTTGCAGCCTGGAGAACTTTTGCCGCTATTACGGACGGGAGGGGCCGGCCCATTCCTATGAGCGTCTTGCCCTTGTGCGGCTCCGTGCCATAGGGGGTGATAAGCAGTTGGGGGCTCGCGTGCAAAGAATTCGGGATCAAATGCTTTACGCTTCCGCCAGTATCGACCCGGAGGAACTGCGTCGGCTTAGAGCCAAGCAGTTTGCTGAAAAGGCCGGGGCCGGTCGGCTGAATGCCAAGTTTAGCCCGGGCGGTCTTGTGGACCTTGAATATGCCGTGCAAATCCTTCAGGTCATGTACGGAAAAAGAGTGCCCGAGCTTAGAACGCCGCGCTTGCACGAGGCTTTGGCTGCTTTGACTATGGCAGGCGTGTTGTCTGCCATTGAGACGCAACAACTGCTGGCTGCCTATGGTTTTTTTCGTCGTTTGATCAACGGCATGCGTATGCTCCGGGGATCAGCAACAGATCTTCTTCTTCCACCGGTTGACTCCCACGAATTTGCGCATCTTGCCAGGCGTATGGGATACGCAAGAGGTGAAGCGCTTGATCCCGCGGGGCAGCTCCATGTAGATGTGGAAACACACATGGCGGCGGTGCGGGCTTTTGTTGAAAAGCATCTAGGCCCGGAGTCGTTGCCAGGACCTTCAACCGGCACCGTGGCAGATCTGGTTCTGTCTGACGCCGTGGCCCAAGACCTGCGTCATCGGATTTTGTCCGCCGCCGGATTTAAGGACCCTTTGCGGGCGCACGTGAACCTCCGCAATTTGGCAGGGACGGGATCCCAACGCCACACATTTGCCAGACTCGCCTTACTGGCCTTTGATCTCCTTGAAAGAACGCCGGATCCAGACATGGCTCTAAACAACTGGGAACGATTTGCACGCGCAGTGCCGAGTCCTGAATTTCATTACAATGTCCTGTTGTCTCAACCAATGCGGCTTGAGATCTTGCTTAAGGTCTTTTCCGGCAGTCAATTTCTGGCCGACACATTGGTAAGAAACCCCGGGTTTTTGGACTGGGTCACCATCCCCGAGAATCTGCACGAAAGCCGGAATAGACAGGATCTGGAAAACGAACTGAGGATGGCCTCCGAGGGTTGCAAAACGCACCCGGCCTGGCTTAACAACCTTCGCCGTTTCAGGAGACGCGGAGTCCTGCGCATCGGCACTCGAGACATGTGCCTGTGGGCGTCAACCGAAGACATCATGCTGGAACTGTCCACCCTGGCCGAAGCGATCACTCAGGGAACCTTCGAAAGGATCTGGTCGAACTTGAAAAATGACCGGGAGATCCCATTGGAACTTGACAGCCTGTCGGATCGCTTTTGTATTGTGGCCCTCGGAAAACTTGGAGGCTCTGAACTCAATTACAGTTCGGACATTGATCTATTGGGGATTTGTCGTGAACCTCCGGTTTCTTCTGCCCCCTCTCGTGACCTAACCAGCCTTTGTAAAAGCTTCTTTTCCCGAATCATGGAGAGAGTCCGTGGGGACCTTTCTGTACACACGCAGGAGGGATACGCTTATCGTGTGGACCTGCGACTGCGGCCTTACGGTAGTGCTGGAGAACTGGTGCCAACCGTTTCCGCACTCGTGAATTACTACCAAAAAAGCGCCTCGCTTTGGGAAATCCAAGCGGCTCTCAAGATGCGACCCATCGCAGGCAACTTAGATACTGGGTATGATTTCCTTGAACGTATACGGCCGGTCCTCTTGCAGCACCGCAAGCGCAAGGAGATTGTTGACGCCATCGATGGGATGAGAAGTGCCGCCGTCAAAACGTGTTCGTGGCGCAGCCTACCCACCACAGACGTGAAGAGCGGGGTGGGAGGGTTGAGGGATGTGGAGTTTCTGGTACAAGGGTTACAGCTAATCCACGGGCCGGAACGTGGAGACCTGCTCGAGGCAAATACCCTGAGCGCACTGAGAAAACTAGGACAAGCGGGCCTCTTGCCCGAGCCTGTGGTTGAGCAATTGAAGAAAGATTATCTGTTCCTGAGGCGCGTTGAACACTATCTTCAAATTCTTGAAGACCGCCAAATACACTCTCTGCCGACCTCTCCCCATGAACTTGCTGCGCTGGCAAAGAGAGTCGCAGGGACTGACGGAACGGCAAACCAATTTATGGAACAACTGGAGCAATGTCTTAAACGCATACGCGATACCTACATGTCACACCTATTGAAACAGGGGTGACCATTGTCCTCTTACAGCTCAGGGGCGTCCGCCAGCCAGGTAACTATAGTTTTAGGTGTTATCAGGAGATCAACTTGATGCAATTGTCAAACATTCGTTCAAACTGCTCACCCATGAGGGCTTCGCGTCTCTGGGCATCCTTTATCATGGCCGCTGTGTCCACCTCCGGGGGCCGGCGTAACCATTGCTCATCTCCTTTTACCCATGTTCTTATATCGTTCACCGTGGCGGCATGGTTGTCAAACTGGAATCCAACCACGTGTGGCCGCCCCGCCATGGAAAAGGCCTCCACCTGACATTCTGAGGATGTGACCAGGACATCTATCTCTTTGGGCAGAGGAGGCAGGACCGCCTGGGCGTGCCACTTGAAAAGCGGAAAAGACCTGGGCAGGCCCTCGAACATGGGATGTTTGCCACCATCTTGCGTAACATGACCCCCGATAAATCCCACGCTCCGACAAAAGTTGGGACCAATCCTTGCGCCCAAGGCCTGAGCCAAGAGTTGGTGTCCCAGGCAAAAACCCATACAGGGCTTGTCCTCGTCCATGGCCCGCCGGATGGCCGCCTTTTCAGCCTTGAGAAAAGGATATTCATCTTCTTCATCCACATTCGGACCACCACCCAACACAATGAGCCCGTCGTATGAGCGGGTGTCTGGAACCGCCTGATGCCAGACCTCCACGACATCAAGTCGGATCTCCGTCTTCCTTGCCGAACGGATCAAATGTTGGCCAGGCCCCTCCCAAGGCATGTGCTGAAAGACAAGGAATCGTTTTGTCATGCTCCCTTCCATCGTGAGTGACCCGGAGCCCTTAGGGGCCCTCTGAAGCCCATGCCACTCGTGCCCGTGGAAACTACTCGGCCTCAGGCGTCAAGCGAGCCGTTGGCCAATATATGCTCAATGGCCTCTTTGACGACTGCCACTTGCGCCGGGCTATCCACCTTTTGGCCATCAACATCGCGGACATAGAATACGTCAACCACCTGATCAACCTTTGTGGCGATTTTGGCAATCCGGATATCGAGTTTACATCGGGAAAGGGTGTCCGTTATCCTGTACAAAAGGCCGGGGAAATCGTGTGCGTAGATCTCTATGACAGTGAAAAAAGCGGAGGTCTCATTATCTACGATGATCCGCTCCGGTCTTCTCGGCACCCTTTTTTCCAGAGACTGATACGCCCGCACCTTTTGTTTGAGCGCAGGCTCAAGGGTAACATCACCTTTGATAACAGCTCTCAAGTCCTTTTTGATACGGGCCCATACTTCATCCTCCAGGAGTATATCCGGTGGAGCCTTGACCTTGAAGATGTCAAGTGCGATCTGATTTCGCCACGTATAGATCTGAGCGCCCAGGATATCCAGATTGTTCAGGGTGAACACGCCTGAGATTTTGGAAAAGAGTCCGGGAAAGTCTCTGCCGCAGATGGTCACTGTCCTGTGGTTCTCTCCGGCATTGGCCTGGACGTCCAGCACGACCGGCTCTTGACCGAGCCGTTGAAACAGCTCGATGTGCTGGAGGATCTCTTTCGATGACGTGTACAAGAGATACCGAGACGACATCTGCTCGAAAAGGATCTCCAGGGCCTCCCCAGGCATGGATGCCGCACGCTGAAAAACTTCTTTCTTTTTTTCCCCCACCACATCTGCAGCAACAGGCGTCGCCAGCTCCCCCTTCTTCAGCAGGTGATACACCTTGAAGAAAATCTCTTTGAGCAGGGTGGCGATCCAATCGTTCCACGCCTTTGGACCTGTAGCTCTCGAGTCGGCAACAGTCAGAAGGCAGAGCATCTTAAGATGCTCAACGTCACGAACTTTTCTGGCACATTGCACGACAATTTTCTCATCATTGATGTCTCTTCGGGTAGCCGTTTTGATGAGCAGTAGATGCTCACGAACCAGAAACGAGATGACCTCGATGTCCTGCCGGGGGAAACCCATTCTTTCAAACACCGACCTGACGATGTCGGCCCCGCGCCTTGCATGATCCTGGCCGGTAGTGCCTTTGCCCACATCGTGGAACAGACCTGCCCACAGCAGAAGCCCGGGGTTCGTTAGTTCTGCAAAGAGAGTTCCGTAAAAGGCGTCTGGACTCTCCGGGCCGGCATCGCGTAACTCTTTTAGGATCTGCACGGTACGTAGCGAATGCTTGTCTACAGGATAGACGTGGTATTCATCATATTGAATCCGGTTGACAATCTCCTTCATCTCAGGCAAAAGAGCGACCATCATGCCGGTGTTTAACATTTCATTTAAGACATTAAACGCGTCGGGAGGCGCGGCCAGGATCCTCTGAAAGGAATTGATAACCCTGCGGGAGCCTTGAAATTTCTTGTCCACAAGGTACGAAAACTCTTTGACCAGGCGGCCTGCTCCTGCGGCTAACGGTTGCCCGAGGACCGCACTTTTTTCAAATATCTTGATCAAGAGGTGAGGATCCTGGAGGATGGCTTCGGGAGACTCAAAGTCCAGCATGTCGTGGACGATCTCGATGCCCGGTGCCACCGTCCGACGGGATGCCTTCTTCCTTCCGGACCTCCTTGCATTCAAGACTCTCCTGAGAAAAATCAAGTGCTGCCGTTTCAGGAACTCTATGTGCTCGTGCAGGCTTCCCAGAAATCCTTCAACGGCCTGTTGCCCGTTTGCCTCTTTATAGCCCAACTTTTTGGCGAGCCTTACCTGGTATTCAAAGTACAGTTGGTCGCATTTGCGTCCGCTTAAGTAGTGGGTCCAGTTTCTCACCGTTCTGATAAACGACAGCGCCTCGGAAAGAGACTCAAACTCATCGTGGGACAGGTGCCCGAAAAATTCCAGATCCCTCGGCTCGCTGATATGATAGCTGGCCTGTGCCATCCAGAGCATGGTGTGATAATCTCTCAGCCCACCCAGGCCCTGTTTGAGGTTAGGTTCCAGGAGATAAGTGGAATCCCCGTACCGGGTGTGACGCTCCCGATTTCTTTCTGCGAGCCAAGCCACATAGGCACCGCCCTGCCGGCGGAGGACCTTCCCGCGCAATCTTTCTATAAGGTCAGAATAGAGGGAAGAGATGCCGCAAATGAAACGGGCATCAAGTAATGAAGTCAACACTTCGAAATCCTGAGAGGCCAAGGTGGCACATTCCTTCATGGAGCGCGTGGCGTGGGCCACGTCGAGACCGATGTCCCACAGGGGGTAGAAGATCTCCTGCACTAACTCCCTGGCCTCTTCGGGAACCCTCTTCTTGAAAAGGATGAGCACATCCACGTCCGAGTGGAGACACTGCTCTTTTCTGCCGTAGCCGCCCAAGGCTATGATGGCATAGGGGTTCTTCTCCACCCGCATCCTGGGTCCCACAGAACTGCCGGCAAAGCTCTCGTAGAAGTAATCGTCTAAGATCTCCGCGTGCCGCTCTGGGAAACAAGGTTCATCACCTTTGAGAAAACGGGCGGTTAACTCTTGTTTTCTCTTTTTAAGCAGGCTGACTGGAGATTTCAATTGGGTCATGGGCAGGATAATGAAAAAGGCTTATAGCGTCAGGCTCACGGCGCAAGGAGGGACACATTGAGCCTTGTGCCCGCACCTTGCAGCTCATAGTCTCCTGAGCGGCTTTCTTGATATCTGCGCTGAGGCAGGCACCTCAACGTCTTATATGGCTTCCTTTCCTCTTTCCCCTGTCCTGATACGGATGACCCCCTCCAAGGCAGTTACAAAGATCTTGCCATCGCCGATGGCTCCGGTCTTGGCCTTTTCCTCGATCACCTTGATGACTTGAGGCGCGATTTCCGAATCCACCACGACCTCCAACTTCAGCTTGGGAAGAAAATCCACTCTGTATTCCGCCCCGCGGTAGATCTCCGTGTGACCCTTCTGGCGGCCGAACCCCTTAACCTCGGAGACGGTCATGCCCTGCACGCCAATCTCAGTGAGGCCTTCCTTCACGTCATCGAGCTTAAACGGTTTGATGATGGCTTCGATTTTTTTCATTTCTTATCCTCCGAAGTCTGATAGTCAATCCGTCTCAGTTGTTGTGTTTTGCGTCAGATGAGCATTGTGATGGGGATCTAACTTATAAGCTATATGCCGTCTCACTATGCTGGGTAATATCTAATCCTCTGACTTCTTCTTCTTCAGAGACTCTCAAACCCATGGTCCCATCAAGGATCTTGAGGATGATGAATGTCATGACGAAGGCGAAAACACACGTGACAAGAACCGATACAAACTGGATCCAAAGCTGTCCAGGGTTTCCAAAGAAGAGGCCGTTGGCGCCATCCGGATTCACCGCTTTGCTGGCAAATAGTCCGGTGGCCAAGGCCCCCCATGTACCCCCCAGTCCGTGGATCCCCACCACGTCAAGGGAATCATCATAACCCAGTCTTGACTTGGCCAAAACACCCATATAACAAATAACCCCCGCCAGGCCCCCGATCGTCAGGGCGGACACGGGGCCGACGAATCCTGCTGCCGGGGTGATCGCCACGAGACCGGCTACGGCACCACTTGCTGCCCCAAGGGTCGTGGGTCTCTCCCGGTGTAGCCATTCCGCAAACATCCAGGTCAAGGCCGCTGTCGCGGAAGCGACGTGGGTGGTCACAAAGGCGCCTGCTGCCAAGCCGTTGCTTCCAAGGGCGCTACCTGCATTGAAGCCAAACCATCCGAACCACAGGATGGCGGCACCTGTTATGGTCATGGGCACGTTGTGAGGAATAAACTGTTCTGTACCATACCCTTTTCTTCTGGAAATCAGAAGGGCCGCAGCCAGGGCTGAAACACCAGAACTGATATGGACGACCGTTCCACCGGCAAAATCGAGAGCCCCCATGTTCCCCAACCAGCCGCCGGCACCCCAAACCCAGTGTGCCAATGGACTATACACAAATGTAGACCAGAGCAAAATGAAAACCAAAAAAGTGCTGAACTTCATACGTTCTGCAAAGGCCCCAGTAATCAGGGCTGGCGTAATGATGGCGAACATGGCCTGAAAGATCATAAAGGCCTGGTGGGGAATGGTCCCGGCATAATCCGGACTCGGAGACAGCCCCACCCCTTTTAAGCCAAACCAGGCGAGGCTCCCCACGACACCCCCTAGGTCAGGGCCGAAGGCCAGGGAATAGCCCCATAATACCCAAACCACGGTGACCAGGCCGATCACGATGAAACTTTGCATCATGGTTGCCAGCACATTTTTGTTGCGGACCATGCCTCCGTAGAAAAGGGCCAAGCCCGGGGTCATGAACAGCACCAGGGCCGAACAAACAAGCATGAAGGCTGTATCTCCCGCGTCGATCATTTTGCATCCTCCTCCCACTCACAGCATGCTGCCACTTAACCATGGACCAACGGACACACGCGAAAAGAGCAACACGTATGCCACAGGGATGAAAAATGGGAAAGATTATGGAATTTCAGTTAGATAGACAACAACAATGCGAGCAAAATGCCGGCAAGTTTACAAACGATATTGTCGCAAATAAGATATTTTAAGACACAATTGTAGCCTTATGGGGCGTGGTCCCTGGAGGGATTACAGCGGCCGGCGGATTGAAGCTCCCTGTAGTCCCGATAAATCGGGACAGGGAATCTTCAACCGTAAGGAACGCTGACCTTTTTAGATACGCTCGCTAACCCCGCAACAAGCCACGGGGAATGCGCTCGCTTTTGCGGTTCAGCCCCGCTTTCTTATGGGGACATAATCTCTTTCTTTTGGCCCAACATAGATCTGGCGCGGCCGCTGGAGTTTCCAGTTGGGGTCATCAATACTCTCCTTCCACTGACTGATCCATCCGGGCAGGCGTCCGATGGCAAACATGACGGTGAACATGTTGACTGGAACCCCCATGGCGCGAAGCAGAATGCCGGTGTAAAAATCGATGTTCGGATAAAGATGATGATCAATAAAATAGGGGTCCTTCAGGGCCACCTCTTCCAATCTCTGGGCGATCTCCAACAGGGGGTCTTTGCGTGTGACTTTACCAAGGACCTTATCGCAGATCTGCTTCATGATCCGACCCCTTGGATCATAGGTCTTGTAGACCCGATGGCCAAATCCCATGAGCCGAAATGGATCTTTCTTGTCCCTGGCCCGTGCCAGGAAGGGGGCCAGATCACCACCGCTTTCATGGATCTGACCGAGCATTTCCACCACGGCCTGGTTGGCACCGCCATGCAAGGGCCCCCAAAGGGCACATATGCCAGCTGAAATTGCCGCATAAAGGTTGACCTTTGCACTGCCCACCAGCCGGACGGCCGCCGTAGAACAGTTCTGCTCGTGGTCGGCATGGAGGATCCAGAAGACATTCAGGGCCTTCACCACATCTTCATCGATGACATAAGGCCGGACAGGCGAATCAAACATCATGTTCAGAAAATTTTCCGGGTAGGTAAGATCATGTCTCGGGTAGACGGCGTTGTGCCCCCTGAAGATCTTATAAGACATGGCCGCCATGGTCCTGACTTTGGACAGGAGCCTGGTCACCGTGATATTGATTTCTTCTTCCTCTGTTCTCTCTGGAATTTCAGGATAAAAGGCCCGCAAGGCGTTCACCATGGAGGAAAGGATGCCCATGGGGTGGGCCCATCTGGGAAAGTTCTGAAAAAAAGCCCGCATGTCCTCATGGACCAGGGAGTGGTCATTCAACAGCACAGAGAAGCCGTTCAGCTGTTCTCGCGTGGGCAGTGCGCCGTTGATCAAAAGGTATGCAGTTTCGACAAAGGTGGAATGTTCGGCCAGCTGCTCCACTGGAATGCCCCTGTATCGTAGAATGCCTTTCTCGCCATCCACAAAGGTGACGGCACTCTGGCAGTTGGCGGTATTGACAAAGCCGGGATCTAAGGTGACAAGGCCGGTTTCCCGGAGTAACCTGCTAATGTCAATAGCCTTTTCGCCTTCCGAGCCCGTGACGATGGGCAGTTCAAAGGTCTTTCCGTCTATGACGATCTTTGCAGTCTCTTCCATGTTTTTTGACCTTCCTAACCCGGATAAACCGGAATCAAGAAAAAACATCACCACGCCTCTTCTCAAGGCGAACGCCGCAAAACACGAAGGGACACGAAAACACGAATTTCACAACGGACTAACCCCTTCAATCTGGATTAACGGCAAAGCCTTCAAGCCTGGCTGCCTGGATCAGTCTATTGTCAAAACTCATTATCGGCACCTTTGAAGGGTCTTCCTGGGTCGCTACCAAAACCGAAGCAAGTTGCATGGCATCTGCCGCCCTTAAGGGATGCACTTGCAAGAGACGAAGGGCTCTATCTTTGACCTTGGGAACAGAAATAATCTCAAAAGCCATGTCAAAAAATTCATTCATTCTCTCCTTTGCCGAGGCAAAAACGACTTCTCTCAAGGAACCCTCCCGGAATCGTCGGCATAAGGCACTAAAAACCTCAACCTTGCTCATTGTCCAGACCATAGCCTCCCGATCAGAGTGAAGGGCCTTGACGCACTGACGAGTCTCTTTTTCAGAGACCAAAAAGGGAACAATCGCTGACGAGTCCCAGAATCTCACCGGCCTTTATCCCTTTCTTCCAAGAGGGCATCCAGAACCCCACTCGCATCGCCTTCAGATGGAATGACCTGGTCCATACTCAAAAAAGTTGATGAAACCTGTGTCTTCTTGGGCGGTGTAACGATTCCCAGATCGTACATCTCCTTCACCCACGAAGCTCCTTTCTCACTGTAACGTCGCTTTCCCAGCCCCACGATTCGGGCCAAAGGTGTTTTTCGCTCAACAATTTCAATTTCCTCCCCGCCCTTAACAAGACGCAGGTAGTAGCTCAGCCGATTTTTTACCTCTGTCACGTTCGCCTTTATCACCAAATACCTCCTTCGAACATGCTGTGCTTGTAATTATATAGCTGCTGCCCATCCACGAACGCGGGCCACCCGAACCAACAAGCTCGGTTGAGCACGACAAGGTGTTCATTCAGAAATGGCAGGTTTTGGTCCGAGGCAAGGCCGCACAAGGGTTTTCGCCGCAGGCGTAGCAGCGCTACGTCGAGGACGGAGACCCGCGGAGAACGCCGCATCAGGCCAAAAGATGCCATTTATGGATGAATATTAGCTATTATAGCCAGATACAAAAGGCCTGTCAAGTCCCTAATGGGCGGGGGCCGTAGGCCATTGGTGCAAAAACCAGGAGGCAGTGGCCCTTGGATCAACGATGCGAGGAGGGCATTTACCGATACAGGTGATAGTCAATCCCATGTTTTTTGGCCTTATAGGCGAACTTCCGCTCGGTTGTCTTCAGAATCTGAGCCCCCTTTGCCATGTTGCCCCGGGTGGTTTTTAACGCGTCGATAATCATCTCCCGTTCCAAATTTGCCTGGGCATCCTCCAGCGACCTTCCCGGCAGGGTGTCGGACTCTTCCGCCGTCTGGACCGTAGGCGGCAGGTGGTAGCTGTGGACAACGCCCTCGTCGCACAGGAGCACGGCCCTTTCAATACAGTTTTCAAGTTCCCGCACATTGCCAGGCCAGTGGTACTGGACCAGCATATCGATGGCTGGTGTGGAAAGGCGGCGGATGTCCTTGCGATTCTCCTTGGCGTATTTTTCCAAGAAGTGATCTGCCAAGAGCAAGATATCGGTCTTGCGCTCTCTCAAAGGGGGCATGTAGATAGGGAAGACATTCAGCCTGTAGTACAGATCACCCCGAAACGTTTCCTCCTCCACGGCCTGTTCCAGGTTCTTGTTCGTAGCGGCGACAATGCGCACATCGGCCTTGATGGTCTCGTATCCACCCACCCGTTCGAACTCCTTTTCCTGCAGCACGCGCAAGAGCTTCACCTGAACGTCCATGCCGATGGGTCCAATCTCATCCAAGAATACGGTCCCCTTGTGGGCCAGTTCGAATTTTCCCCGTTTCTGCCGAATCGCACCCGTGAAGGCCCCCTTTTCGTGGCCGAAGAGCTCGCTTTCAATGAGGTTGGAAGGCAGGGCCGCACAGTTTACCTTCACAAATGGACCTCTTGACCTCAGGCTGTTGTAGTGGATGGCATTGGCCGCCAATTCTTTCCCAGTTCCGCTTTCTCCTCGTATCAGCACTGTGGCGTTGCTTCTTGACACCTGAGAGATCATTTGAAAGACCTCCCTCATCTTATTGCTGTTGCCGATGATATTGGTGATGCGGAATTTATTGGCGAGCTCCTGCTGAAGCCGTTGGTTCTCCTGCCTGAGCTGATCTTTTTCAAACTGAATCGTCTCGAGATTAATGGCATGCTGGGCAATCATGGCGGCAATGATGGCAAGGAGCCTCTTGCCGTCTTTTAAGGAATAGGATTCTTCAAAGGGCCGATCAACACTCAGGGCCCCAACCACCTGACTCCCTTTTTTGACAGGCACGCACATGAAGGAAAGTTCCTTGTCGTGAACCGCCTTTCTTGTAGCCGTGCGGTCCAAGAACAGCGGCTCCTCACTGATCTTAGGCACCAGGAGGGCCTTGCCGGTTTCAATCACACGGCCTGTAATCCCCTCGCCCAGCTTGTATTTGCCTCTGGCCATCGCTGCCCTGGACAGACCGTGGGCCACCTCAATGCGGATCTCGTTGCGCAGGGAATTAAGAATCGTAATGGTGCCCCGTTCCATATCCATGGAATTGGAGAGGATCTCCAGGACTTTGTAAAGAGATTCCTTAAGGTCCAGGCTTACATTGAGAGCTTTACTGATTTCATAAAGGAGTGTAACTTGTTTAATTCTTTCCATTTCTACTACCAAGTGGCCGGCCTGTGTTTCATCATGAACTATCCGCTCGAGGTAACAAGTCCGCCCGTTCTATAAGCTCTGGGAGTTTTTCCTCCCATCCTATGGCCACGATGTGGACCCCCCTGACCCCTTCCGTCCGCCTGAGCGCTTCTATACTTTCAATAAAGATGTTTATGCCTTCTTCTTGCTGTTGATCTTCGGGCACGGCACCGAGACGATCAATCACGGCATCAGGAATCGTGATCCCGCGCATCCTGTTTCGCACATACTCCGCTATTTCAACGGACTTGAGTGCAAGGACCCCGGCTATAATGGGACACCGATCTGCTAAGGCCCGCCCTCTTACCTCAGACAACCACAGGCTGAAGCGTTCCATCTCCAACACGGGCAGCGTTTGAATAAACTGCGCTCCAGCAGCGATCTTTTTCTGCAGATGGATCATATGCAATTCAAGGGATTCAACAAAGGGGTTGGCAACCGCTCCGACAAAAAAATTCGGCTTGCCGGAAATCTTCTTGCCGTTCATCAGACAGCCCTGGTCTCGTATCTGCCCGATAGCCGCAATCCACTGAACAGCATCGAGATCAAAGACTTTCTTGGCCTCCGGGTGGTCCCCACTCGCCGGGTGGTCTCCTGCGAGGCACACAACGTTTTCAATCCCCAGGGCCGAGGCACCGAGGAGGTCGCTCTGAAGGGCAATACGATTTCTATCCCGTGTCACCATCTCCAGGATTGGTTCTACTCCCGCATCCAGGAGGATCTTGGACAGGGCCCAACTCGACATCCGGACCCTTGCCGCGGGATTATCATTCACAGTGACGGCATGGACTTTGCCTTTCAGTTGGGCCGCATTCTCAAGGATCATAGCGATGTCTGTTCCGCACGGAGGGGCGTATGCACAGGTCACCGCGAACTCTCCTTTGGCGAGTATTGCCTGGAGGTTGGTTTGTGCCTTCATATCGTCAAGTCCTCTCTGATGATCCTGCGGGGTCCTCCTGACAGGCTCGTGGACCAGTCCTTTGCGCCAACGGCTTGCGCCAGGCGATCGAGTTGCCCCAGCTTCTTCATGCGGTTGTAGATCAGCTCCCATACACAGTCCACATCCTTGTTGACCTCGCATTTTCCGTCTACAGAGCCGCCGCACGGGCCATTAAGGAGCCCCTTTGCGCAGCGGGTAAGCGGGCACAGCCCACCAAAGCTTTGGATTTGACAAGTTCCGCAGCCGGCACAATATTCTCCCCATATCCCGTGCACAACCGTTCCTCCCATGAAACCCGTATTGAGCCCCGGAAGTACCACCATGGTATCGAATTGCTCTGCAATATACTGAGGGCCTACACTGCAAGCCATGGAAACGATGGCATCGTAGTTGTTTTCCTTCACAGGCCCGGCAAGTTGTTCTATCAATTGGGGCTCACACTGCCGATCAAGCACCCTTTCATCCACGACAATGTCTCGCCCCTCCTTTCTGCGGGCGATCCTGAGCAGGGCCCCGAGAATAGCGACTTCCTTGGGACCGCCGGCGTTACATACCGCGACACAGCCTTTGCAGCCAACGATCAAAATATTTTGATAGTCCCTGACCATTTCAAGAATTTCTTTGACGGGTTTCATCTCGGCGATGATCATATATTCTCCTTTGACCTGTTGTGTCTCCGCAGGGGGCTGGGACCCAGGGCCTTGATCTTCTCTGTCATCTCTCTTGCGATTTCGGCAAAACGCGGGCCTTCAGCCGAGGACAGGTTAAACATTTCCAGGCGTTCTGGTTCGATGCCAATCCTCTCCAGAAGCTTCTTGACAAACCGGACCCTTTTTTTGGCCTTGAAGTTTCCTTCAAGGAAGTGACAACCTCCTTCCAGGCACCCTGCCACATAGACCCCATCCGCACCATCCTCTATGGCGCGCAAGATGTGTATGACATCTATCCTCCCAGTGCATGGAACCAAGACAATCCGGATGTTCGGATCATATTGCAGCCGCATGGACCCTGCCAGGTCTGCTGCTGCATAGGCGCAGTATTGACAACAGAAGGCAACAATTCTTGGCACAAAGGTTTCCGTATGACCCATTTTTTTAACCGTATTTTCAGCCGACACATGCATCGATCTTGGCCATAATCTGTTCTGTGGTGAGGCTGGTGAGCGTGATGGCCTGGTACGGACACTCGGCCGCGCATATCCCACAGCCATGGCATTTATCCACGTCTATTTGAGCCACCCCATCTCGATTGATAAATGGAACATGATAGGGACAGGTGCGCACACAGGTCAAACACATGCCACACAAATCAGGATCTGCTATGGCCACCGCTCCACTCACCGTTCTCTCTTTGTGGGCAAGTATGGTGCCAGCCCGGGAAGCTACTGCTTTTGCCTGAGCAATGCTTTCTTCAATCGGCTTGGGGTAGTGGGCCATGCCAGCCAGGAAAAACCCGTCAGTGGCGAAATCAACCGGCCTGAGTTTGGCATGGGCCTCCATGAAGAAGCCATCCTCGTTAAGGGGCAGTTTATAAATATCGGCCAAGGGGGCGTTATCACGTGGCACAATGGCAGACGCTAGGACTAAGAGATCGGGATGAATAACGATATTGCGGCCAAGGATGTGATCCTTGACGGTCACCAGGATACCTTTCTCGCCTCTTTCAACTTGAGGCTTATTGTCTAGGTCGTACCGGATGAAAATCACACCCTGGCGTCTGGCTTCTTTGTATAGCTCTTCTCGCTGACCGTAGGTGCGAATGTCCCTGTAAAGCACGTATATCGCCATTTCCGGGTTCGTCTCCTTCAACCTCAGGGCAGATTTCATCGTGTGGGTGCAACAGACCTTGGAGCAATATGGCCTTTGCGGTTCCCGTGATCCTACGCATTGGATGAAGACACCAGTATTGGCCCCTGCCACCCTATCGGCCCCTCGGCGTAATGCCCTGTCCAGCTCCAGGTGGGTCAAAACCCTTTCATCGTCACCATACAGGTATTCGGTGGGTTTGTATTCTCTGCCACCTACGGCTACGATTACCGCCCCATGTCTCAGGACAATATCCGTACTGTTTTGGGAAATGGTGGTCTGGAAATTTCCCACAAATCCTGAGGCTTCTTTGACAGTACTCTCCTTGTACACGTCAATAAGAGGATGGCTCTCCACCTCGTGGACCATCTTCTTAACCCTGCCAGCAATCTCATCGTCTCGCCACGTGCTCATGAGCTGAAGGGCGTTTCCTCCCAGTTCCTGTGATCGCTCCACAAGGGATGTATGGAACCCCTGATCAGCCAAGCCAAGGGCTGCCGTCATGCCGGTGACGCCACCTCCGATCACAAGGGCCTTGTCGTCCACTGAAATAGTGGGTTCAGACAATGGCCGCATCAGTCCGGCCCTGGCAACGGACATGCGCACCAGGTCCTTTGCCTTGTCGGTTGCTGCCTCCGGCTCATTGGAATGGACCCAGGAACACTGGTTCCTGATGTTGGCCATCTCCAAAAGATACTTGTTCAGACCCGCATCCTTCAGGGTTTCCTGAAACAGTGCTGCGTGCGTCGCGGGTGTGCAAGATGCAACCACAATCCGGTTCAATCGTTCCCGTTGGATGACTTCTATCATGTTTTGCTGGGTGTCCTGGGAACAGGTAAACAGGTTCTCTTCTGCATGAACCACTCCAGGGAGTGTAAGGGCGTATTCAGCAACTTGTGAAACATCTACAATCCCCCCGATGTTGATACCGCAGTTGCACACGAAGACGCCAATCCGGGGCGCTTCGGAAGATATGTCTCTTTCGTCAGGATAAGTTCGTTCCCTAGCCAGGGTGCCGCGGACACCAGAGAGAACCTCTTGCGCCTTGCAGGCGGCGGCGCTGGCTTGCATGACCGAATAAGGAATGTCCTTGGGCTCCTGAAAGGCTCCGCAGACATAAAAGCCTTTTCGAGAGGTTTCAACAGGACTGAAAATCTCAGTTTGTACGAAGTGGTCTTGGTCTAGCTCTATTTGCAGACGCTCGGCCAATTCAATAAGGCTTTTAGGCGTCTCCATACCCACTGAGAGAACAACCAGATCGAATGTCTCGATCTGGATGCCACCGTTTTCATCCACATACCGTATGATCAAGTCATGCGTGTCTGGATTCTCTTCGATGGAATGAACCCGGGAACGGATGAATCTGACCCCCTGCTCTTCCCTGGCCCTGTCATAGTATCTTTCAAAATCTTTTCCATAGGTCCGCATATCTATGAAAAAGATGGCCGTATCCAGATCATGCTTGGCATGTTCCTTGGCGATGACGGCCTCCTTGATGGCATACATACAGCAGACCGATGAGCAATAGGGGTGGTCACATCGGTTCACATCTCTGGAGCCTACGCACTGAAGCCAGGCGATCTTTCGAGGTTCCTTCTGATCTGACGGCCGTACGAGATGACCTTGATACGGTCCGGTGGCGCTCAGAATACGCTCAAATTCCATGCTGGTGATGACATTGGGGAATATGGAATAGGCGTATGTGATTTGACCACTTGGGTCATAGGTCTCACAGCCCAGGGCGAGGATGACAGCCCCAACGTTGATGTCGAACGACCTGTCTGTCATATCATGGACTATAGCCTCGGCCTTACAGGCTTCCACGCATTGAAGACACTCACAGCAAACCCCGCACTCAAGACAACGACCAGCTTCTCTCCTTGCCGTTTCCTCGTCCATGGACAGATTGCTCTCTTTAAAGCTCCTTATCCTTTCAGATATAGCAAGGGTGGGGACGTGAGCACGGGGTATTTTCGGTTCCTCTTTATCGATGGGTCGGTAACCTTTTTCCAAACCTTGGCCTGAATCCTCTTGTGAAGATAAAGGAATCTCTTCACCCTGGAGATAGGCGGCTATGGAGGCTGCCGCCTTCTTTCCTTGAGCTACGGCTTCAATCACTGTCTTTGGTCCGCTGACCACATCGCCGCCTGCGAAGACACCCTTCTTCGCTGTCTCAAGGGTATGCGGGTTGACATCGAGCAAGTCACGTTGTGAAAAAGTGATCTCGCTAGCGTTACCAGCAAATGACTTATCAACTCTCTGCCCAATAGCGGCTATGATATGATCTGCGGGGACAACAAGCTCAGAGCCGTCAATGGGAATGGGCCTTCGCCTGCCAGAGCTATCCAGTTTTCCAGGCCTGCTTTTAAAGCACGCGAGTCCCTTTAGAACCCCTTTATCCCCTATGATCCTCTTGGGCGTCACCAAAACATGGAGATGGACCCCCTCCTCCAAAGCCTCTTCAATTTCCACGGGATCTGCAGGCATTTCACCTCGGCTTCGTCTGTAAAGGATGTGGACCTCCTCAGCGCCCAAACGAACCGATACCCTGGCAGCATCAATGGCCGCATTACCTCCACCAATGATGATGACCTTTCCGTTGATCTCCTTAATATTCCCTAAGTTTACCTCTCTGAGCCAGGGGGCACACTGACGGAAATTCTCGAACTGATCCTCTCCGGGAATGTTGAGCTTCATCCCCTTGTGGGCCCCAGTGGAAACATAGACGGCCCTGTAACCCTCCTCAAAAAGGTCATCTATTGTCCTGCCTCTTCCTATGGGAGAATTTGTCCTTATCTCTACACCGAGTCGTTTTATGTTTTCGATTTCAGTGTTCAGGACGCTTCGAGGGAGGCGATACTCGGGGATGCCCACTGCCAGCATCCCTCCTGGCACATCCAGGGCCTCAAAGATGGTAGGTCTAAAGCCGTCTAGGGCAAGAAAATAGGCTGCTGCAAGACCACTTGGGCCTGATCCGACGATGGCAACGCTTTCTTCTCTAGGGGTGATCTCTGGGATCGGCAGGGAAAGGATATCGACCCGGTCCGCGGCAAGCCGTTTCAGTTCCTTGATAGAGACAGGCTCGTCCACCTCGCGGCGGCGGCATTCTTTTTCACAGAATCGCACACATACCCTTCCCAGAACGCCAGGAAGAGGCATGTCCTTCATGATGATCTCAATGGCTTCCCTGTATTTTCCGGCCTTTGTCATGGCCACATAGCCCTGGACATTGATGTGAGCCGGACAGGCAGATATGCAGGGCGCCCTGTCTTTCTTATCGATGCAGTAAACCCGTGGAACGCTCTGTGGAAAAGTAAGGAATGTTGCCGCCCTCAAGCCAAGGCCTTGGTTGTATTCGTCTGGGAGACTCACAGGGCAGACTTGTGCACAATCTCCGCATCCTGTGCACTTGTCGGGATCGATGTAGCGTGCTTGCTGGTGAATCCTTACCTGAAAGTTACCTTCTTCTCCACAAATGGTCTCTATTTCGGAAAGGGTAAGTATCTCTATGTTCAGGTGGCGGCTACAGTCCACAAGCTTTGGCCCAATGATACACATGGAGCAATCGTTTGTAGGAAATGTCTTATCCAATTGGGCCATTCTGCCGCCAATCGTCGGCGATTTCTCAACCAGGTACACATAAAACCCGGAATCTGCCAGATCAAGGGCCGCTTGTATGCCAGCGATACCGCCGCCCACAACCATAACGGCCCCGACTTTGCTCTTTGCCATCTTTGTCCCTTCTGTTAGCCCTTGTCCGTTAACGGCCTCTTTCGTTCCCTGATATGTTGTCCTGAACGCAGAAATGAAGGCCACCTCTAAAAATTGTCTATCAACTCGATTTCTGCGTTATGCTCAAATTGTAATCCTCGAAATACTACGAGTATTCCTGCGGTTAAAATTTTCGCATGCCTTGAACTCGGGCCGGTATCCTAATTTCTAGAGGCACCCTGAACTATTGAAGCATTGGTCATTCGTGCTGCGCCCCTTGCTCCGTCAGCCCTTCTATCCCGTGAACAGTCACCCTGTGCGGCCTTCGTCTACTCAACCACCATAGCCTTGGCAAGTGCTTTCACCTTAAGGGCAGTAATCTTCCGGTAAACCTCCTCTGGAGGCTTCTTCTCACCACGGACTGTGAGAAGATCATCATCCACGGATATGTTGAATAGGCGTTCGTTTTCCTTGAGATAAGGCAAGATCAGTCGCCAGTCCTGTTGCGTCAGCTCCCCATAAGCTCCCCCGTTAAGTTGTTCTTCCACGAGAACCTTATAGGGGTCACGCACATATATGGCCCCACCCGCTGCCAGAGAGAAGATGTTCGAGCCCGGATAAGGAGTGGCTTGCGGCCGCACGGTGCCTTCATTGTCAAACTCTATCCCGTTTAAGATCACAAATCCGCCGCCCTTCAAAACGTCACCCGCCATAAACGATTCTGCCAGATAGTCCAGGGCCGTTCCGTTGATGACAACCCTTGGGCGCCCCACGGCGTTGATAAGAGGGCGACCTGCGGCATTTCCCATAACATAGACTTCCCCACCCTTTGCGCCGTACATAAAGGTCTGTCCCACATCGCCGTATATAACCAGTTTTCCGGCTTTGAGTATCTGGCCAAGCTGATCCTGGGCGTTTCCGTGGACACCAACCGTCATTCCGTCGATCCCAGATGCCAGGTAGTCACCTGAACTGCCGTAGACATCTATCGTGACATCATCGGTCTTGGGGCCCAAGCCGCAACCAAGAAAGCGTTGTCCCCGATATCCAAAGCAGATAAACCGCCTCCACCCCAAGGCATACGCCCTGCAAACCAGCCTGGCATCACAGTCATCGCCTTCAGGAGGGAAGCCTTGAGCGTCCAGAACAAGGGTGGTCTGTTTGCCCTCGGGGCCAATGAGACTATTTCTCGTGTCCCAAGTGATCAGACGAAACCTGCTTTCGTGAGCAGAACCTATGGGAGGAACAGAGGAAAAAATCTCCTTCAAGGCCGTCCTCACGATCCGCAGCACAGAGCTCCTCTTTAAGTTCGCTGTTGAATGTCTCAAGTCACTGGCAAGGGTAAGGGCGTCAATAGCCGCTTGTCTTTGTTTATCGTTTCTCCGGGCGCCTTCCACTATTTTGTTGCAACACCACCTGAGGGAATCAAAACCCATGGGGTAGAGCTTGTCTCTCATATAGGTGTAAAGACCTTTTGAATCACCTTCCCCCAGGCGCTCTGCCACGGCGGCTCTCAGTTCATTCGACGCATCAGGGGACTTGATGTCGAGGCTCATGTCGCACGCATACTGGTGCGTCGGTATCTTCACCTGCCTGCCAAACTTGTCAGTACAAACCATGCGTTTCTGTTCCGAGTTTTCCGCGTCGTCACTTATGGTGAAGATAAAGGCACCTCCGTCTTTATGGCTCCCGCCTCTGGCGTTCCAGTATTTGTCAGCAATGGAGCAAATACGACTGTCTTCTTCCGCAAGACTTGCCAGCGTGGCATCTATAGCCTGTTTTTCAGAGCATATGAGACCGACCTGAACGTCGCCATCGTGAAAGGCAAAAACCTGTGGACGGAGCATTGCAGTATCGGTAATCCCGATCAGTTGAAACTGCTTCTCATAGAAGTTGTTGCGGGCAATGATAAAAAACCACGGCCCATCAGGCGATCCGTGGATATGCATCCCTTGAAGAGAGTGATAGAGCTTCTGTTTGTCTTTAGGAAGCTGGTCAAAATCCATTTCGGTTGTTGGAGCAAGTGATTCAATGACGTATTCTAAAGGGTATCCGTAAATACGACTCAAAAGATCAAAGACCAAGATGCTTACTTCCGTGTCTGTATGGAAGTGGGGATAGATGTTCTTCTGTTTCAGATACTCTGCCACGGAGAAGTAATTGGCAAAATCTCCATTGTGAACCAGTGCCTCGTCCAACCCCATGAACGGATGGGCTCCGGCAGGGTGCCATACACGTCCCTTGGTCGGATACCGCTGGTGGGCTATCCATACATGGGCCCGTACGTTCTCAAGCTTGTAGTATTGGGCGACCTGTTCGGCATATCCTACAATCTTAAGGATCATCATGTTGCGGCCATGTGAGAGGACAAAGGCTTTCTTGTCCCCCAGTGTGTCATAGCAAGCGCGATTCAGTCGGACGGTGTTCTGCCAGATGAACTCGTCTTCCACCTTCCTCGCATCCATCTCTTCCAGTTTGTTCTTTTCTGCAAAGGAAGACAGAACATCCGGCTTCACTCTGACAAAGTACCGCCACACATCCGGAGGTCTTATCTCCAGACCTTCAACCTCCCTGTAGTCATCCACTGTGGAAATCCGGTGGCCCAGTGCGATATCCATGTGATGGGCAATGAAGTTAGCCTCCATTTCCTCGCGCACAGCGGGGTCCAGTAGGGCAACCTGGATAAGGTAGTGTTCGTCGAGAATCTCTTTTGGCACGGCCAAGTCTTCTGCAACCAGCCCCGCAGCTGCGATACCGCCCCCTTTCCCATTTCCCCGGTTGTGCATGAGGCGAGACGGTTCAAAGATGTGCTTTCCCCCTACGGGGACGGAACACGCAAATCCGGTGACACCGCAGCCCCCTTCCTCGGCGTCCTTATGCCGAAGAGCTGGAGGGTTGGCATAGAGGCTTCTCCGGGCCTCTAATATTCTGTTTGCAAAAGACAGTTTCATTTTTTTAGGCAACAGCTTTAGCTCCTTCGTAATCGAGATGCCTAAGGCAGTCTGTTCTGCCCACCAGTTCTCGGATGTCCGTCATGCCGAGTCTGTCGAGTATCTCTACGAACTGGATGCGCCAGGCAGCAAAGAGATTGATCAACCTTTGTGTAGCCCAATCCACGTTCACGAGTTCCGTGAGCTCAGGATCTGTTGTTGCGATTCCTCGCGCGCATCCACGTCCGCTTTCGCAGTTTCTGCAACGGATGCATCCCAGTGCTACCATCTCTGATGTGCCCGTCACAACGCCGTCAGCCCCCAGGGCGATGGCTTTGGCAACATCATAGGCAGTTCTGATGCCGCCGCTTGCAATAACGGTTATCTTGTCCCGTATACCCTCCTCTTGCAGGAAGTTGTGTACCTTCACGATCGCATATTCTATTGGCATGGCGATATTTTTCTTGGCGATTTCAGGCGCCGCTCCAGTGCCTCCATAGCTTCCGTCAAGGTGGATGATGTGTGCCCCAGCATAGTAGCTTCCCACGGCCACCATATCTACATCCGTGGGTGTTGAGACCTTAACAGACACCAACGCCTTTGGGTTCATCTCCTTAATCCAGTCGATATGCTTCTTATGGTCTTCCACGGAATAGACGCTGTGAAAGGGGAAGGGAGAGAAAAGAGAACTTCCTGCCACCGCCTCCCTCATTTTTGCCACCTGAGGGGTCACCTTGTCTCCCAGGAGGTGCCCGCCCAAGCCGGGTTTAGCTCCCTGGGCGTATTTAAACTCTATAATCTTTACGCGCTGTATGGTTTCTTCCCGCACCCCAAAGAGTCCCGTGGCCACCTGGGTGATGACATGGTCATCATAGGGGTACAGTTCCTCAGGGTATCCGCCCTCTCCTGTACAGGTAAAGGAGTCCCAGGCTTGCCATGCCCTGGCCCTGGCGATCATCGTGTTGATACTGATGGAACCATAAGACATCCCGCCGCCGTAAACCGGGATGCCGATTTCAACCTTGCCACGGCCGTCGTTTAGCCTGTTGAGGGGGATCCTTGTGGAAAACGCGGCCTTGTCCGCTTCGTTGGAAGACTCCTCGGTATAATGAAAACGGAGTCTGTCAAACCCGCCACCAGAGTCTCCTGTCTTATACTCAATGTCGCCGGGTGGAACGTCGCCTGTCTCCGCCATGTGCCAGGTGCTGATCAAAAGATCCGGCGTCCATCTTCGATCACCGATCACCCCTGTGACAGGATTCTCTTCCAAAGACAGGGCCTTTTCCGGGCACGCTTCCACGCATTTATTGCAGCTAAAACCGACACAGAGGTAGTGCTTGGGCGTGGCCATTTTCTTGTTCCGCTTTATGTGCACGCCGTAAGGGCAGACCTCGGCGCAAGTGCCGCAGGCCACGCAGGCGTCGCTTCGGCGGAGCCTGTATTTTCCGATGGCATTTCTGAATCGGTCCGGTGTTCTCCTCACCTCCGGTATTGCCCAGGTATGATCACTGTCGGCCGTCATCTCATTTCTCACTTCCCTGATCCCTCATGCCGAACAGTTTGCCGAAGGTTTGTGCTTCGAGATCTTTGAAAAACATGGCACGCCCCACTTCCCCTCTCAAGCGTCTGACCTCGCGAAGTCCCATGGCACCAAGGACTTCCAGAATCTGATTTCTCCACGCTCCAATGAGATTCATGATGCGGGTCTTGCCCCATTGAGGGTGGACGTTCTCAATCTCAACCGGGCAGGAGAGGCCTTTTGCGCATCGCAAACACATACGGCACTCAAGGGCCAAGAGCAAGGGGATGTCCACGGCCACGGCATCGGCTCCGCATATGATCCCCTTGGCCACATGTTCCGCCATGGCAATGCCGCCGCTAGAAACAACGGTGACGCTATCTCTGATGCCTCTGTCAACGAGGTAGTTGTGCACCTTTCGTACTGCGTCTTTGACAAACCAGGTCTTGTCTCCAATCTGCACGTTTCCGTTCCGGTCAGCATAAACGTGTATGATATCAGCCCCGGCTTCTGCCAGAGCTTGAACGCGCTGCGGGCAGCTCTCGTTCAGGGCAGTCTTGATCATCACCATGACCTCAGGGTGCTTTGCCTTGAGTTTTTTGAGAGCTCCCTCAGAATTGCCCGAATCTTTGATTTCAACGACCCGTGCTGTTTCAATGAGATGACCATGGGTCTGGATCTGTTCTTCAGAAAGCACAGGGACAACATAGGTAGCGTATTGTTCCAGGTCTTTGTCCCAGGCCTCCACAGGGATTTCAATCAGTGTGTCTAGCTCAGCAGCTGCCCCTGCCATGGCCAGATAGACATCCGGGCTCAGGCTCCCGAAGGGAAGGGTCCCGAATATTAGGGGAATGGGGATTTCAATTTCCCTGGGGGCATCAAGAACGGGCTTCCCCTTATCGTCAAATGTCAGGGATGTGAGCTTTCTCCCAAGGCTCACCATGGTATTGATATACTCCCGGCCATGGATTCCATCCCTGGTGGGACGGACGATCTCAGACATGTCGGTCCACATGTCATCGAATCCGGGGCCGGAAAAGGGGCCTGGATAGCCTGCGCCGGAAACAGGTATGCTCCCGGTCTCTGCCTGGTACCACTCCCTGGATATAATGTCCGGCGTCCAGTACGAATCGCCCATGGTCTTGTATTCCGGATTAAGGATCTTGGTGATGACCTGTCCGGGACATGACTGAACACACCGGAGACAGTTCTTGCAGATCGTATCAATGGTGTCAGTGAGCTGTTTGACGTCAAACGTTCGCTTGTTATACGCATCGTATATACACTGACGCTTCACGCACTTGAAACAGCGCAGGCATCCCCCTTCCCAGTCGAGAATCGTGCTCTTGCCGATGGGAACGAACCGTGGTGTTGCCGTTCTTGTTTCAATGTGGTATTTTTTGGGCATCTATTCTGCTGATGCTTTTCCAAGCGACTCGATTGTCTTGGTCATGGTCCGGGCCACCTGATCAAAATGTTCCCCTTCGGCCGTCCCGAGCTGGAACATCTCGAGGCGACTGCTTCCAATGCCTATCTGCCCCAACAATCCTTTCGTGTAGCTGACTATTCTTCGCGCCCTGTCGTTGCCACCCAAGAGGTGGCATCTTCCTTCCGGACATCCGAGGACGAATATACCGTCGGCACCTGATTCAAAGGCCTTGATGATGGCGAGGGGTTCCACCTTGCTGCTACAAGGAAGTGCAACGATCTTGATGGCTGGCTCAAAGGAGACCCGCCCCTTTGCGGCCAGATCTTTGTCTCCGCGGAGTACGTTCTGGCAGCAGAATCCGATAATCCTGAAAGGAGATTTGGAGACGTTCACTTTTCCTCGTTGCATGTAGCTCGGGCCTTCGTTCTTATCGCCCAACAGGCGAATTTGCCATGCGCCTTACAGCCACTCTTGTTTGATACTCACAAAAGACTTTTTACAAGTTCATCATCATTTTTCGGCAAAAAAAAGCCCAACTATCCCGAAAGATAGCTGGACACCACTGTCGCCGTTTGGGCAATACGCCATTGTATGTCCCAAACCGCACTTACGATAATAAGAAAACCTATGCCCTGTCAACAGTTTTGTAAGCTTCTACACGTCTTCGGCCAACACAATGGCTTCGGAGATTTCCCTCATAGACTTTCGTGTATCCATGCTGCGCCTTTGAATCCACCGATATGCGCCTGCCCCGGACAGGCCCCGGCGTGTCATTAGAATGTCTTTGGCCCGCTCCACCAGCTTTCTTGATTCCAACTCCTCCTGAATCACTTTGGTCTTGACCATGAGTTCCGTGTTCTCTATGGCCACGGCCGCCTCATTGGCCACCGTGATGAGAACATTCTGTTCGGTTCCCGTAAACTCGTGGGTAGAGGATGTATAGCAGTTAAGCACTCCAATGACTTTGTCCTTGACCACCATGGGCACACTGAGCATAGAAACCAGCCCCTCTTTGCCGGCCAGGTCCTTTTCTTTGTAATCCGGTTCTTCCAGAACATTGATCACGGCCCTGGGTTTACCAGTAAGGGCGACCTGGCCCACAATACCCTCGCCCATCTTCAAGGAGCGTTCCTTGAGATAGTCTTCGCTCATACTCTGGGTCGCGCGCAGCCGCAGGGCGCCGTCCTGGGCATCCACAAGCCACAGGGAGCATATTTTGGACCGCATGGTCTCTGCAGTCACCGTCACCACCAGCCGCAGGATGTCCTCAATGTACCGCTCAGAGGTGATCGCCTTGCTGATCCTGGTCAAGGCCTCAATGTGTCTTTCAGGGGTTTGGTCTTTGGCCAGCATGCTTGAAAGAATTCCTACCTTGTCCTTGTCGTCGTGTCTCGTCGTTGTTGGAATTGCCCGCACCAATCATCCTCCAGGGTAATCGGCCAGGTGACATATAACGTAGTTCGAGGAGAATGGACTTTGGGCAATGGGGCATTTTTCTGACAGAAACCGCTGGTTGGCACACCTCGGCGCTGTTTCCAGAACTCACAATTGGCACAACGCCGTTCTTCTTGTGGTGACACGGCTTCCTCCGTTCCCTTGAACATGGCAACGACCAGGATCGTTGCCTGACGCGTCGTGAGTTCACCCGGGAAATGCATTCAGAAGGCTAACGGCCATTTTGCCTATTGTATACCACAGGTTCAGGAGATTCCCAACAGGACAATTTGAACCGCAAAAGCGAGCGCATTCCCCGCAGCTTGCTGCGGGGTTAGCGAGCGTATC
>CAZCXI010000018.1:11502-44505 GCA_964502635.1 uncultured Desulfobacterales bacterium | reverse complement strand
AAAATACCCAAAACAAAGCACAGGACAAGCAGGACAAGAGGCCATACCCACCACGCTGTCTGGGAACCGGAAGCAGCCACTTCTTCTGCAGCCGCCATCACAGGGCTGCAGAAGAACAACCCAAACAGCATCCCCGCCTTTGCAGCTATCGTGGAACCGGATCTTCTTAGCATCAGCAACGTCCTTTCCTCAGGCGACTGATTTTCTGGACACCGCAATCCTTGAGATTTGAACTGTTCAGGGACCACCTTCGGATGGAGCCCGTCCCTCCCTATTACGTTTTAGTTAGAATGTCAATGGCAAAAGCGCAGGACTTTGTTGAAGCCGAAAAAAACAACGGTGGAGACGTAGTGTTACATTTTGCAACCTTCGATGGCACCGGTGCAATACTTGCTAATCTATTGATATCAAAGGCAAAGTATCGAATTGCCTAAATAGCGTTGCAAATTGTAACGATTTGCAAAGGAAGGGTTTCGGCGTGGCACAGCCAATTTATGTTTTAATAACAGTAAGATGGCCTTGGATTTTCTGACTTGGCACGGAGGTTGTATTCTTCTAAGGGCAAACAGGATGACAAAATCCAAAAATATCACAAGAAAGGAGAAGGAAAAATGAGCATCAGGGAAAGATTCGAAAAAGTGATGATGGCAGCCACCTTTGCCGAAGCCGGCGAGCATGACACGGCCTTGGAGATCATGGGTCATGAAAAGCGCGCCCGCAAGCAAGAGCGCAAGGCGGTGCGTCTTGGGGTCTTTGACAGAATCATGATGGCAGCGACGTTTGCCGAGGCCGGCGAGCATGACACGGCCTTGGAGATCATGGGTGAGGAAAAGCGCGTCCGCAAGCAGGACCGAAAGACCGTTCGGCCCAGGGCAAGATTGCAAATGCGCGCCCCTTCCACACGGGATTAAATGACAGCATCATTCATAATGAACAAGGAGGAATAGGTCCATGTTTGAAGCGCTGAAGTCGAAAATATTCAAGAGGAACAAGGGCGACGTCGCTGTGGAGAAACGCAAGGCCAAGACGTTGGGAGAAAAATTTGACAGCTACACGGAGGCGATCACCTTTGCCGAGGCCGGTCTCCAAGATACAGCCCGGGAGTTGATGGCCGCCGAAGAGGTGGAAAAGGCCAAAGTGCTGGTTGTGGGCAACGAGGACGCCTTTAGCAATGCGGTTGTAGATTATGCAGAAGGGCTTGCCGAGCGTATGGGCTACGAGATCATTGCCCTTAGTGTCAACCCGGTGCCGGCCAACTCCTCAAAACTGCTGGGCCCTTACGGGGACCAGTTGCGCGAGGAGTTTAAGTCCAGATGCGAACAGGGCGTTGCCAGGTTCCGTACCGTATGTCAGGACAAGGGTATTGCCTTTACCCACCAGGTCAAGCTTGGCGATGTGGATGAGTGCATCAAAGAGATTCATCAGGAGATGAGGCGGGTGGAGTTTGTGATCACGGAGCCTGAAAGCTGCCCGGAAGACGGCAAGGTAGCCATCCCCGTCTTTTGTATGAGTTCCTAAAATATTAAAAGACCCCTTGCGCAAAACGTTTTCATGTTGCGCAAGGGTCTTTTATAAAGTATAAAGCCGTCAAAGGAGACAAGACCATGAGCGCTCATTTCGTGTTTGGGATCGCCCTTATTCTCGTCACCCTCGGACTCTGTTATCTGTTTAGAAAAGAAAACAAGAAGAAGTAACGACCAGCATCACAGGGCCTCGTCTTGTCGCACAACCTGTCGACCTTGAGGCCTCCCCCCTATTCTTACTGGACCCCGTAAAAAAAGTAGATCACAGTGAGCATGACCGCGAGAAAGAGCGCGGTCATCACCGCCCCGGCCTTGGCATAATCCACGGTGCGGTAACCGCCCGGCCTCATAATCAGCGCGTTGACCTGATGGGTGGGTAGAACAAAGGTATTGGAGGCGGAAAGACCCACCACCAGGGCCGCCATTCTCGGGTCGCCTCCTGCCATGACCGCCATGTTCATGCACAGCGGGACCAGCAGTACCGTGGCGCCCACGTTGGAAATCACCAGGGTAAAGAAGGAGGTCATGATCCCTATGACCCCAAGCAGTGCAATGGGCGACACCGCCCCGATCAGTTCAAGTACTTTTTTGGCAATATAGGCCGCTGTGCCTGTCTGTTCAAAGGCAATTCCCAGTGGTATGAGACCCGCTAAAAGAAAAACCGTCATCCAGTCCACGGAATAGTAGGCCTCGTCTACGGAAAGGACCCCGGTGATGATCATGCCGAGGGCCCCTGACATCAAGGCTACGGAGAGTTGTGTTTTAAAGACCGTAATTTGCAACAAGGCAACGGCCAGCCATAAGACCGCCAACTTTGCCTTCTCGGGCCTTAGAATCTCACCTTCCAGTGGCGATGCAAAGGTCAGAGCACGGGGTTGCGGTTGATTTCTTATGCGGTGAAATCGCTCCCATGGTCCCTGAAGCAACAGGGTGTCTCCCATTTTCAGGCGTACGTGGTTGATTCCCGCATAATAGACCCGGTCTCCGGTGTTAACGGCCAAAGGGTTTACCCCGTACACATCTTGAAATGCGGCCTCACCCAGGGTCTTGCCCAGAAGATTGGAGCGTGGCGAAACAACGGCCTCTGCCAGACCGGCATTCGTACGGGCAAAGTCGTCGGCAAATAAGTCCAGCCCTTCCTTCAGCGCCCAGCCCTGATTCTCGGCCAGCCTCCGGATATTGGTCTCTTTGCCCTTGACAACCACCGTATCGCCTGAGGTGATGGTATCCGTCCGGCGGGGGACCAAAGTCCTCCTGCCGGTGGCAGCGTTACCGATGGCAACGACCGTCACCAGGTAGTCCTGCCGAATGGCGAGCTCTTCGAGTGTCCTTGGCCCTTCAAAAGTCTCGGGAACTTGCAACTCCAACGGGTGGTCCACGGCATGGTAGCCGTCAAGGAGCATGACGGTTACTCCCCGGTCTCCAGCCCCTCCTGTGACAGGCAGAATGAATTTTCCGAGCACCAGAAAGTAGATAATAGCGCTTGAAAGAAGGCAAATCCCTATAGGGGTCTGCGTGAAGAGGCTAAATGGCTCAAGCTTTTCCCCCCCGAGGATCATCAGGTCGTTGAGGAGGATGGTAGGACTCGCTCCGACTAGGGTGATCGTACCACCGATAATGGCACAAAAACCCATCGGCATTAGTATCCGGGAAACGGGAATATCCAGCCTTTTGGAGATCCTCTGCGCTGCCGGAAGAAACAGGGCGGCCGCCCCAATGTTCTGCATCATGCTGGAAATGATGCCCACAGTGCCACCAATCAATGACATGATGCGGCGTTCACTGTTGCCGGCCAACTTGATGATGGGGCCGGCCACCTGGTTCATGACCCCGGTCTTATCCAGGCCCGCACCAATGATGATGACGGCGATGATGGAGACCACCGCGTTGCTGCTGAGCCCAATAAAGGCCTGTTTTGGGGAAACAAGGCCGATGAGGGGAAGGAGCACCATCATGATGATGCCGACCACGTCCACGCGAACCCATTCAAACACAAAAAGAATGATCGCAAAGACGAGAACGGTCAGGGTCATTACCATCTCCGGGGTCATATCGGATACTCCTTTCTGTGCCGGCTTTTCTTCTTTTTTCCCCTAATGGCCTAGTCGTACAGCGCTGAAACGGCGATCAACACCCGGGGGCTTGGCTCCGGAGAGGGTGTCATAGCCGTTTCCTTTGCTGATCCATGGGTGTCGTTAGGCGCCTCTGGCCAGCCGAAAAGCTCGACTTCTATATCAGAAGTTTGTGGAAAGGGCAAGGGGAAAAGAGATTTCAAAGTGAGTAAAAGGTGATATGGTATGTTGTCAACTCGTATATGGGTAACTAAAGGCGTTACAAATCGTCGGCTTCCCGGAGGGCCTTTGGGGCGGCAAGAGACCCCTGGGTGATTTGTAAAATACCTGCGTTATTAGGAACAGCCTTCCATCATTAAGCTGCTACAAGGAGGGAGCATGGCATTTTTCGGCAAATCGGAAGACAAACAACAGGCTGAAGAGATCCAGGCCTTGCGTCAGGAGATACTCAGGGCCGAGATGCCTCCATCTGCCGAGAACCCTGCTTTGAGGGAACTGGAAAAACTCGAAAAAACGCCTTCCAATGTGGCTGAGTACGCTATCGGTGTCAACTACCTCGAGTATCTCATGACGCTGCCCTGGAACGTAGGCACGGAAGACAATCTGGACTTGCAGCGGGCGGAGCGGATCCTCAATGAACAACACGCCGGTCTCGACCAGGTGAAAGAAAGGATTGTGGAATACCTGGCAGTGAGGACCTTGAAGAGCCAGCGCAGATTTCGACTCCTGGTGGTGGACGACGAGAAGATTGCCCGCACCAACTTGGAACACATTCTGAAGAAAGAGGGCTATGAAGTCGGCACGGCGGCAAATGGTGCGGAGGCCCTTGAGCATATGGGTTCGGCGCCCGTTGACGTAGTCTTGACGGACCTCAAGATGGAGAAGGTCGACGGAATCATGCTCCTTGAAAAGGTGAAGAGCCTGTATCCTAACACCGAGGTGATCATCATCACCGGCTATGCGACCGTGCCCTCGGCCGTGAAAGCATTGCACGAAGGGGCGTACCATTATATTGCAAAGCCCGTGAAACTCGATGAGGTCCGCGACACGGTTGAGCAGGCCCTGGCCAAGAAGCAACTGGTGCAGAAACCCAGCGGGCCTGTGCTCTGTTTTGTAGGGCCGCCGGGTACAGGCAAGACGTCGTTGGGAAAGTCCATTGCTTCCGCCCTGGGCAGAAAATTCATCCGTCTGTCCCTCGCCGGGATGAAGGATGAGGCGGAGATCAGGGGGCATCGCCGGAGTTACGCCGGGGCCATGCCGGGCAGGATCATCGACGCAATCCGTCGGGCCGGATCCAACAATCCGCTTTTCATGCTGGACGAGATTGACAAGATCGGCCAGGAGTTCAGGGGGGATCCGGCCTCGGCCTTACTGGAGGTCCTGGATCCGGAGCAGAACGCACATTTTACCGATTATTACCTGGACGTACCCTTCGATCTTTCCAGGGTCATGTTTATTGCCACTGCCAACCTTGTGCATCCTGTGCCGAGGCCGTTGCTGGATCGTATGGAGGTGATCACCCTTGCGGGATATACGGATGAGGAAAAACAGCACATTGCCCTCGACTTTTTCATCCCGAGGCAGATCGAAGAAGCTGGCCTTTCCTTTTGTCCACCCCGATTTACTCCGGAGGCCGTGGCAAAAGTCATCAGAGAGTATACTCGCGATGCGGGGTTGAGGAATCTCGAGCGTGAAATCGGCGCCATCTGCCGTAAAATTGCTCGGCAGGTCTTGTGCGACGGCAGGCAATCCAAGGCTCCGGTCATTACACCCGAGGCCGTGGAAGGCTACCTGGGGCCAAGAAAATTCTACCATGAAATCGCAGACACCAAAGATCGCATAGGCGTGACCACGGGGCTGGTGTGGACAGAAACGGGCGGGGAGATCATTTTCATCGAGGCAACGAGGATGCGGGGGACAAAAGGGTTGATTCTGACAGGGTCCTTGGGAGAGGTCATGCAGGAATCGGCTCAGGCGGCCCTGAGTTATGTTCGTGGCCACGCGGCTGAGTTTCGTATCCCCGAAGATTTCTTTGAGGGTCACGACATCCATATTCACGTGCCGGCCGGCGCCATTGCCAAGGACGGGCCGTCGGCAGGCATGACCATGGCCATGGCCTTGATCTCCCTCTTGACGGGAAGGCCGGCAAGAAGGGATGTGGCCCTGACCGGCGAGTTGACCTTGAGCGGCAGGATACTCCCCGTGGCCGGGATCAGGGAAAAGATGCTGGCGGCCCGCCGCGCCGGTGTGACGACGGTGATCCTTCCGGAGAAAAACAAGGTCGATGTGGAGGATCTCCCTGAGGAGATTCACAAGGGGTTACGCGTGGTTCTTATCGATACGATCGAAGAGGTGGTAGATTTGCTCTTGAGATAGCCTGGCCGGGGCATTGCCGGAGACAGGCATACACGGTCTTTGCTGTTCAGCGAGACTCAGCATTTGCACCCTCTTCCACACCCCACCGCTTCAGCTTGCGCCACAAGGAAACCCGATCGATTCCCAGGATCTCGGAGGCCTTGCTCTTGTTGCCATGAACGTGCTTGAGAAGCCACACCACGTATTCACGCTCATTTTCTTCCAGTGATGGAAGGTGGCTCCCTGCACGGCGGAAGACCCTCAAAGACACTTGCTCAAGCTCTGCGGGCAAGTCTTTTGGAAGGATGACAGGCCCGGTGCTCAAGGCCACCGCCCTTTCTACAAGATTTTCCAGCTCCCGGATGTTACCCGGATACTCGTAGTGCATCAGTGTGTTCATCGCCTCATCTGAAAACCCCTCCATCTTCTTGTCCTGCAACTGCGCGAATCTCTTCAAGAAGTGATGGGCCAGCAAGGGGATGTCGTTTCGGCGCTCTGCCAGGGCGGGGACCTGGAGGCTCACGACGTTAAGACGATAGAAAAGGTCCTCGCGGAACCTTCCCGCCTCCACCTCGGCCTTCAAATCCTTATGAGTGGCGGCCACAACGCGGATGTCCACGGAGATCGGATGGGTGGCGCCGACACGCATGAGGGATTTTTCCTCCACCACCCGCAAGAGCTTGACCTGCATGGCTGGTGGCATGTCCCCGATTTCGTCCAAAAAAATGGTGCCCCCGCTCGCCGCCTCGAGCAAGCCTATCTTGGCGGAAGTAGCGCCGGTAAAGGCACCTTTGTCGTGGCCGAAGAGTTCATTGGCAATGAGATCTTCGGTGAAGGCCCCGCAGTTAAAAGCAAGAAAGCGCTTCCCGCAACGCTCACTATGGTGATGAATGGACCTTGCGATCAGCTCCTTGCCCGTGCCGGTTTCCCCGAAAATCAAGACGCTGCAATCCGCGGGGCCAATCTGGGCAACCATGTCTATCAGGTCCTGCATCTTTCGGCTTTTGCCGATGATGAGAGGGGCGCCTGCACGAGGCCCGTAAGCGCGTTTTACCTCCTCGAGCTCGTCTCTAAGTTGCTTTTTTTCCAATGCTTTTTTGACTACCACCCGGACTTCATCGATTTTGTACGGTTTGGGGATGTAGTGATAAGCCCCCTTCTTCATGGCCTCGATGGCCGTTGACAGGGCTGCATAAGCGGTTACAATGATGACCTCGGTGGCCGGGTGCTGTTCCTTCGTCCTGGTCAACACCTCTATGCCGTCCACCTGTTTCATTTTGAGATCGGTCAGGACAAGATCGAAATCCGATTGTTCCAGCTTCTTGAGCGCTTTGGTGCCGTTTTCTACGGAGACAACCTCGTATTCCTCTTTGCGCAAAATGTGTTCGAGGTTATCTCTGGCAATTTCTTCATCATCAACAACGAGAATCCTGGCTTTGCTCATACCTTCCCTTCTCCGGATTCGGAACGGTAGTGGCCTTGCTGTGCCAGTCTGATAGTGAAGGTTGTGCCTTTGCCCTCCTCGCTTTCCACAATGATTGTGCCCCCGTGTTGTTCAACGATGCCGTAAGCAACAGAAAGTCCCAGACCAGTGCCGTAGCCTGCTTCTTTGGTGCTGAAGAACGGATCAAATATGCGGGATATGTTTTCAGCAGGGATGCCCGGTCCGGTATCACTGATTTTGATTTCCACGATGTCTGGCATGAAAATGTATGTGTTGGCAGAAATGTGAATCTGTCCCGTGCCGTCACCCATGGCCTGGGCGGCGTTTATCAAGAGGTTCAGGAGGGCTTCCTGGAGTTTTGGGCCGTCCGCCAAGACGTCGAAATCTTCTGGGACATTAGTGGTGATATCCACTCCCGCGGGGAGTTGGCTCGACACGAGCTGGATGGTCCGGATAACAAGGTTTTGCAGGTTGACCCACTCCGGCTGAAATTCACGATCGCGAGAAAAATCCAGCAACCCTTTGACGATATCCCGTGCCCGGTCTGTCTCCTGATTGATATTGGTAAGCAGCTTTTCGATATGTTGCCTATCGCCTTCTTCCATTTCTTCTATCAAGATCTGACACGAAGTGGAGACATTATTGAGAGGATTGTTAAGCTGGTGAGCGACGCCGGCACTAAGGATGCCCAGGCAGGAGAGCCTCTGGGCGTGCAGGAGTTGCTTCTGATGCTTTTCGAGCTCCGTGACCATCTTGTTGAAGCCCTCTATGACGGCCTGGGTCTCATCGTGTGTCTCGTGTACCGGCACCTGTTTGAAGACTCCCGCGGCAATGCCCAGCGTGGTCTGTTCAATGACGGCGAGGGGTCTGAGAATCTTACGGATAATAAAGACGGCAACAAACAGGATCAGAGAAAAAAACACGATGAGCAGCCCAACGAGACGTGTCTTGAGATGATGAATGATCTGCACGATGCGGTCGTGCTCAAATCTGGTCAGTTGCAAAGACAGATCGACGAGGCCCTTTCCCGCTTGCCTGAGGCGCAGCTCGGCCGATTCCGTGTCATGAAAATCCGTGCTCTCCCATTGCCGGGACCGAACCACCTCTTGCAAGAGTTGACCGTAATTGGCCATGTCCTGGTCGAGCTCCTTCATTTGCCCTGCCCCTTCCAAGTCGTGTATTTGGGGCTCGATCTCGTTGAATATCTTCCTGCCCTCTTCCAGGTAGGAAATGGCCTCGTGGTAATCATCATGCTGCCCGTACAGGAGATAATTTTTTTCATAACGCCTGACTTCCAGGACAGCGTTTTGCAAACGATAGGCGGTGTCCACAAAGTGCAATTTCTGTCCGATTCTCAAAAGATTGCCGTATGCCCCAGCGCCAATCCCGTAAAAGGCGACCAGGGACAGGGCAAAGACCACCACAATCTTCTGGCGGATATTCAGATGGAAAACCCGAAGAGGCCATTTCATCATGTGGTACTCAACGCTCTATACAAGGCATCGGCTCGCGGACAAAGGTGATGGATTTCAAAACTTCGCACAGTTTAACCTATACCACAAGAACAAGTGCACAGGAACGCCAAATCAGATCATTGCCCCAAAGATGGAAGTCCAGCCTGTGGCGCGGGCAAAAGTACATTTTGTTTGTCATTTATGTCAAACAGATATAGATATGACCCCCAGCTTTCAAAGCGATCATCGATCAAACCACGGGACCCGGGTGAATAGGTGGCAGACATTTTCGCCCCCTTTTCCATGGCAACGTCACCGGGCCGGGAGATCGGCTGCCTCATGCTAAAGAGACTGTCACCGCAACAGCATTTGATCGGAAGTTTTGCTTTGTTGATCCTTGTCGGCTCCGTAGCCCTGATGCTGCCGGGCATGACAACCGATGCAGGGATTTCCTATATGGATGCCCTTTTTACTGCCACCTCCGCGGTCTGCGTTACAGGGCTCGTGGTCAAAGACACAGGAGGCGATTTCACAAGGCTCGGCCAATGGGTGATTCTGGTGTTGATCCAGTTGGGAGGTCTCGGCATCATGACCTTTTCAACGATCTTTCTTCTCATCCTGGGCAGGCGGCCCTCCCTGAGCCAGGACACCATGCTTCAAGGCGCTTTTGCGCACTCTCCCATGCGGAACCTCCATACCCTGATCCTGTGGGTCGTGTCCTTCACGTTGATAGCGGAGCTTGTGGGCGCGGCATGTTACTTTGCCCACGGGGTTCACGAATCTCCTGTCAATGAGGCCCTGTTCATTGCCCTGTTCCATGCGGTTTCCGCCTTTTGCAATGCCGGTTTCTGCCTTTTTGCGGACAGTTTTGCAAGATATCAAAGTAATGTTCTAATGAACCTGAACACGATTGTTCTTATTGTTGTGGGCGGGATAGGATTTCTTGTCCTCCTTGAAGTCTATGAACGTTACGGCCTGAATCGCGGAAAAAACGGAGGACCAAGAAGGCCCTTTTCCCTGCATGCGAGGCTCACGGTTTTGACCACACTGATCTTGATCCTGGCAGGGGCGTTGTTTTTTCTGGTGGTCGAATACCATAACGTGTTGAGGGGAATGGACTTTTCCGGCAAGATCCTCATATCGGTTTTTCAATCGGTCACTGCGAGAACGGCCGGTTTTAACACCGTTGATTTTAGTCTGCTGTCCAATGCCACGCTTTTTTTCTTCATGATCCTCATGTTCATCGGTGCTTCCCCCGGTTCCTGCGGGGGTGGGATCAAGACCACGACAGCAGCGGTTTTCTTTGCACTGGTCCGATCCCGATTGAGGGGGGAATCCGACACGATGGTCATGAATCGGACCATTCCCAAGGGCACGGCGGCAAGAACGGTCGCGGTGGTCATATCCGCCGGCCTGGTCATCACCGTTATGGTGGTCCTTTTATTGGCCACCCAGCTTGGGGGGACGTCTCATGTGGAAAGCCGGGGGATGTTTCTCGAGTATCTTTTTGAAGCGGTGTCGGCCTTTGGCACAGTAGGACTGTCTATGGGCAAGACGGCCGACCTGAATACGGTCGGCAGGCTGGTGATCATCATGCTGATGTTCATCGGACGGCTCGGGCCGCTGACGCTCGCCTTTTCCATCCGGGCGAGAGAGATACCCGTTCAGTTGAAGTACAGTGAAGAGCATGTTATGATTGGTTGAGAAAATGACCATGTGATGAGCGGATTGATGAGGGGTGTCATATGAAAATAGCGGTGATCGGTCTTGGCAAGTTTGGAATGAACGTGGCCAAGGAATTATATGCTTTGAGACACGACGTGTTGGTTGTGGACGAGAGGGACGATCTTGTTCAGAAAGGCCAGGAATTCTCGTCTAAGTCGGTCGTTGCCGACTGCACCAAAAAAGGGGTGTTGGCAGATCTCGGGCTTGCAACGGTTGAGACGGCCGTTGTCAGTATGGGGACCAATCTCTCGGAAAGTATCCTCGCAACCATGTATCTTCAAGAACTCGGCGTCAAGCATATCGTCGTCAAGGCCATTGATGATGACCACAAGAAGATCCTCGAAAAAGTGGGCGCTACCCAGATCGTGTTCCCTGAGAGGGAGATGGCCGTGAAACTGGCGCGAAACATCACCACGCCCAATGTCCTCGATTATCTGCCGCTGACGAATTCGTTTTCCATCATGGAGCTGATCCCACCCAAAGACTTTGTTGGCAAGTCGTTGCTTGATCTTGATTTGAGAAACAAATATCATATACAGATTATCGGCATCAAGGACGCCTTGAAAGATGCGATGAGTATGCTCATTTCTCCCAAGCGGCCGATCAAGGCGACGGACAGGCTGATTGTCCTGGGTGAACAGGAACACCTGGAAAAGATAAAAGGGCTTAACGGTCCGTAAGGGCCACCTCGGTGACGAGGAAGCGGGTTCTCGAGGACCACGAAAAAGCCCCAACTGCTACGAACAGTTGGGGCTTTCTTGCGTTTGAGCATAATAGTCCCGTTGCTGCCAAAGCACGCCTTGAAGGCGCCCAAAAGGCTCAGGGAGTGAACAAGATGGACTTTTTAAGAAACCATCAAGATTGATTGGCAACAACCGTTTTAATGTCACCTGAAGGAGCCTGGAAAATTGCCTTTCTTGGCTCGATGAAGGTCCAAGGAAGTCGTGGGCGGCAGTTTGATTACCCCTCACGCAACAGGCTCAAATTGCTAACGCGTTACCATTTTATTTGTGTTTTCTGCCAGATAGATGTAGAAATAACGAGTTCAGTTTTGAAACGAACATCGATCAAGACACAGGACCAGGGTAAATAGGTGGCAGACATTTCCGCTCCTGTTCTTCTTTGGTAACGTTTCTGGGCGGGGAGATCGGCGGCCTTATAATCATCATGTCATCGCCCCAACAGCATTTAGTCAAGAAACTACCTGTGGAAAAAGTCTTAGGAAATCCACACCCGCCATCCCCTTCCACCGGAGAACTGTTGATCGAACCAACCTCAAAGAAGAGATTGAATCAATGGCTGGCTACTGGAATCTGTGGAAACGATATTACATCTAGCTGCCTTTACGTTGCCGCTATAGCCGCCGTGTACGCTGGCGTCTTGGCCCCGGTTGTACTGTTGTTGGTCGGTCTTGTTCTATATCTCTATAAAAAGGTCTACACCGAGGTCGTTGAAGCCCTTCCTCTAAACGGCGGCACCTATAACTGTTTGCTCAACTGCACGTCCAAGTTTGCCGCTGCCGTCGCCGCCTGCATGACTATTCTTTCATATATAGCTACTGCGGTTATTTCCGCTAAGACAGGTATTGAATATTTTCATCATATCCTTCCCAACCTTGAGGTGATGGGGGCTACAATCTGTCTCCTTGGCGTTTTCGCCATCTTGGCTATCATTGGCATCACCGAGTCCGCAGTAGTGGCCTTGACCATTTTCGTATTCCACATGGCTACCTTGGTTGCCTTCTGTATCATAGGATTTGTGCATTTCCCCGCTGATTTCCACATCCTCAAGACAAATCTCTCAATGCTGCCAAGTGGCCATGGCCTGTTTGTTGCGATTTTTCTCGGCTTCTCGGCTGGCTTACTGGGAATAAGCGGTTTTGAGAGTTCGGCTAACTTTGTGGAAGAGCAGGACGTTGGGGTTTTTCGCAAAACCTTGCGAAACATGTTGATAGCAGTGATTATATTCAACCCCTTGACTTCTATTATCTCGCTAAATCTTCTGCCATTGGCTGATATTGTACGTCATGAGGACCACCTTCTGTCGGAAATTGCATTCCACACTGGCGGGGAAACCTTTCGGTTCATTGTTGTTCTGGATGCCGCAGCCGTGCTCTCTGGTGCGGTGTTGACGAGTTTTGTGGGGGTAACTGGCCTAATCCGACGTATGGCTCTGGATCAATGTCTGCCACAATTCTTGCTGAAGCGGAACCGTAGAGGCACCTCCCACCGCATCGTTATCGCGTTCTTTCTCCTTTGTTCTTCCATTTTGCTCCTTACCAAAGGGAGCCTTCTATCCCTGGCTGGGGTTTACACCATTTCCTTTCTTGGAGTCATGACCCTGTTTGGCCTCGGCAATATTCTGCTGAAGGTAAGACGCAGCGAGCTCAAGCGGACCTACCGGGCGGGCTGGGGGACGATTCTCTTTGCCATGGCCGCTACTAGTATAGGCATTCTTGGCAATGTTATTATCGACTATCACAGCCTTTCCTACTTCTCCTACTATTTCATCCCCACCGTTTTGGTCGTCGTCCTTGTCTATATGCGTATTCCCATCTTAAAAGCCACCTTAGAGGTATTGAATAATCTCATGACCAAATCGCTGGTATGGCGTTCCGTCATAGTTGATCGAATAATGTCTATATCAGAGCAGCGGGTTGTCCTATTTACACGAGGTGGCCGCTTAGACCGTTTGCATGACGCTTTCTCATACATTATAAAGAACGAACCGAGTCGGTCAGTGGTGGTATTCCACCTGTACAATGCTCCGGATCGGAATGAAGAGGCATCAATCAAGGAAGCTATCAAGGTGATTGAGCAAATTTTTCCGGAACTAAGAGTTGAGCTGACCGTGCGAGAAGGAAGATTTGGGCCGGAGATCATAGATTCCGTTTCCCGTGAGTTTGGTGTGGCACGAAACAACATCTTCATCGGAGCCCCTGAAGAAAAGCACGACTTTTCCATACAGGAGCTGGGAGGAGTCCGAGTGATTTTCTGAATGTAGAACCTGGCACAAAAGGAGCTTTGCAATGAACAAGAATGTCTTGCTTTGGGTCTTGGTGTTACTAATACCGGGCATTAGCGCTTGCGAATTATCCGATAAAACCTCAGGCCTCAGGTTTCCTGTGCTGGAAGACGCAGGTTTCAGTCATTTGAACGATTCTGTTTCGGAAGCTGTAAAGGCGCTAAGAGAAGCATCAGATAAAATTCAAATTGGTGAAAAAGCCGAATCGAGCGAGGCGGTGCAACGGGCAATGAATGCATTATTGAAATTACATTTTTATTATATACCCATGACCGAGGTTCGCCAGCTGGTTTATGATGCTGACCGACTATTCTATCTTAAGCAATCGGATGCCACACTAAACAAGTTAAGAGAAGCAAATAAATTTCTGGGCCATGTGGCTGATTCTGATGGTCCCAAGCTTAAGAGGTCTGTCAATGAATTAATTGCTATGATTGACGAGCTAATCTTAGACATCCAAGAATCATCAAGTGCGGGGCCGGAAAAGTTCAGAGAGGTCGGGCATCGGGTCAACCTAATGGTGCTTGATGGGGAATTCGTCTTGTCAGATGCAAGATTTGATCACGAACGTTGAGAATTGAAGCCTCCCCGCGGCAAGCCACGGGGAATCTTCACCGGAAGGAAGCTTTTCATTTTCAGATTCGCTCGCTAACCCCGCCGCAAGCAGCGGGGAATGCGCTCGCTTTCGCGGTTCAGCCTGTTTCATGAAGGATAGCCATTCTGAGAGAACCCTTTTGCGGTTCTGATCTGCGTTTGCCGCCGCCGTCTTTGTAGGTCTTGCCCTTCCCTGGTTCCAAGGCCTGTGTTTTGTCCGTTCTTCACACAATATCATGATGGTTCTTCTTCTAAACCACGAAAAAGCCCCAACTGCTACGAACAGTTGGGGCTTTCTTGCGTTTGGGCTTATGCGCCGTATGCCTATGCCGGCTTGAAAATCATCAGCCAGGCCTGGGCTATCAGAATACTGATAACCATATACGGAAATGCGGTTTTCATGAACCCGCCAAAGGATATCCTATAGCCCTTGGACTCGGCAATACCCATGGTGACCACGTTGGCCGACGCGCCGATGATGGTCCCGTTGCCGCCAAAGCAGGCGCCCAGGGCCAAGGCCCACCACAGCGTGTTTTCGGAGCCCGGGATGACCTTGGTAAGATAGGCGACGATGGGGAGCATGGTCGCCGTGAAGGGGATATTATCCACAAAGGCCGATGCCATGGCTGCTACCCACAGGATCAGGGTCATAGACATAAGGTAACTTCCGCCGGAAACGTGAAGAATCCAGTCGGCGATCAGGTCGAGCAGCCCCGCCTCCTCCACCGCACCCACGAGCATGAACAAGAAGATAAAGAACATGAGGGTGGGCCATTCGATGTCTTTTTCTATGAGATGAAGCATGTCCACCTTTTTGGTGAGAACGCCGATCGTAAACAGGACGCTGGCACCCGTCAGGGCAGCGACACTAACCTCCATGTGCCAATAACCGTGCGTCAGAAAAAGAAATATCGTAAAGCCCAAGACAGCCAGGCCATAGGTCAGCAGATTGGCGTCATAGATCTTGTATTTTTCTTTCAGCTCGGCCGTGAATTCACCCACATTATGAACCGAGGCCTGAGACTTGGCGTAGTCCTTGCCCCAGATCAGCTTGGAGTAAATAAACAGGGCAACCATGGAGGCGACGCATATCAGGGCCAGGGCCTCCACAAAGTGCATGAAGGTGAGCCCGGCATAGGAACCGATCATAATATTGGGCGGGTCACCAATGAGGGTGGCCGTGCCCCCGACATTCGAGGCCAGCACCAGCGGTATGAGCATGTCAAGCGGATTCAGATCGAGTGACACGCATATTTCGATGGCAACCCCTGTGAGAAGGAGCATGGTGGTTACATTGTCCAGAAATGCAGAGGTTACCGCCGTAAATGCCATGAGCACAACAGTGAGGAGAAACACTTTTCCCCTTGCCAACTTGTAAGACATGTACGCACACCACTGAAAAACGCCGGTGTTCTTCAGAACCCCCACGATAATCATCATGCCCATCAGGAGAAAGATGACGTTCATGTCCACGGAGGCAATCGCACGCTCGAAGGAGAAGATGCGGAACTCCGGGCTGATCGTACCGATGGTATAGGAAATACACATCATGACAGCCGCACCTAGCAGGGCCGCGATGGTTCGATGCAAGAGCTCAAAGGCGATCAGGACGTAGGCGAGGATAAAGACCACGGTCGCGATCCAAAAGGCCGGGCTCTGCGCACGCGGCAGGGTCAGGTCTTCACTGGCAAAGAAATGATCCGCCCTCTGGGCAAAGTCCGCGCCTGTAAAGGTGACTTTCTGTGTCTGAAAACTGGTTTTCTTGGCCTCCACCACAAAGGTTGAGCCCGGGACAGAACCCTTCTCGACCTTGACACGAGAGACATATTTTCCACTGTCGGCCGTTTCAATGTGGTCCACCTCTTCCCCGTTTTCATAGACGGCAACGTGGCACTCCCCTACGGGTTCATTGTGGGTGTCGTATATGATGCCCGCAATATTCACAGTGTCTCCGTGTGGAAACCTCTCGTGTTCAGGCTTATGCCCCCCCCCGTGACCCGCAAAGGCAAAGGTGCATAGAAAAGACAGTCCGATCATTACCGTGCCAGCCAATAGAGCCTTTTGTGTGCGCATGAAAAATTTTCCTCCTTGCCCCTGGTTCCGCAGTAAACTTGTGTCCCCGCTAGGGGACCTACCCGGAAACATAAAAGTTTACTAACAACCAAATTTTCGCCGAAAGTGCCTCGGGCTGTTAGCATAAAAGGTCTTACGGGTCAATCTCTTTTTTTGAAAGAAGTTGACCCGCGTCGGCAAGCGGCTTGCCCCGAGCAGGGGAATGAGTTCATATCCAACAGCCTGTTTTTGTTTGACAGAAGGCCTGCCGGGTGATAGCCATAAAAACTTACTCTCCCTTCACGTTGAAAGTGTTTCAAATGGAGGCTCAAACCTTTTTTATCCGCTCGGTCATGGTTCAGGATGTCATCATGGCGGTGATCGTGGCCATTATTGTCGGGGTCCTGATCCGTGCCATCCGGAGCCAGAAAACGACACATGTGATTCTTGTGGTGATGTGGGGGGCAATCGCCCTGTGGTTTTTTAACGGTCCGCTGTGGGGGTTCAGTGCGGTGACCGTGAGTCCGGGGGGACTGAAGATTCACTATGGGTTCCTGTCGGTCTTCAGGAACACCACCTTGCCTGTTAACACGCACTGGAAGATCCAGAGCTATCTCGGCGGCATCAGGAGGATGAAAAGACTCCTTTTTTTCCAACTGGATAATCGTCAGAGCTTGAAGGTGCGAGGCAGGGACAAGTTTGAGATCATGGAGGCCCTTGGGGCCGCCATCGACCGGCTCAACGGACAACCCGTGGGAGGCATTGCAGAACGTCCTGTGAATATGTAGAGGAGAAACCGGTTGAGCCCGTTGGCCCGGGTGAGTCGGTTACCCTCATTATTTTGCACAACCGGCCCAACGTGTAGGACAGAGCATGAAAATCCACGAATACCAGGCCAAGGAACTCTTTTCAGAATTCAACATTCCTGTCCCCCCGGGCGCCGTGGCCCGGGACGCTGAAGAGGCCGGAAAAATCGCCGAGCAGATCGGCGGTTCACGCTGGGTCGTTAAGGCCCAGATCCACGCCGGCGGCCGTGGCAAGGGGGGTGGCGTTCGTGTGGCCGAAACGCCGGCCGCCGTGGCTGAAACCGCCAAAGAGATGCTTGGCATGACCCTGGTGACGCCCCAGACAGGGCCCCAGGGCAGGCAGGTCAGGGCGGTCCTGGTGGAACAGGGGCTGGGGATCAAACAGGAGTTTTACGTGGGAGCCGCCGTTGATCGGGCGAGGCAATGCCCGGTCCTGATCGCCAGTGCGGAGGGCGGCATGGGGATTGAGGAGCTGGCCGCGAGCCGTCCTGAAGCCATTGTGAGGGAGTGGGTGGATGTGGGGGTGGGGCTTGCAGGTTTTCAGGCCAGAAAGCTGGTGTTCGGCATGGGGATAGATGTTGGCCTTGTAAGGGCGGGCACAGGGATCTTCGCCCAGCTTCACAGACTTTTTGAGTCCTTGGATTGTATGCTGGTGGAGATCAACCCCCTGATCGTGACACAGGGCAACCAACTCCTTGCCCTGGATGCCAAGATAGAATTTGATGATAATGCCCTCTATCGCCACAAGGCACTCTTGGAACTGGAAGATACCGAGGAGCAGGATCGGCTGGAACTTGAGGCTTCACGGTACCGCCTGAATTACATCCGCCTTGAAGGGGATGTCGGGATCATGGTCAATGGCGCAGGACTGGCCATGGCCACCATGGACCTGATCAAGCAGGCCGGTGCCAGACCGGCGAATTTTCTGGACGTGGGCGGCGGGGCCACCACGGAGATGGTGACCAAGGGCTTTGAGATCATCCTTGGGGATAAGAATGTTCGGGGGATCCTGATCAACATCTTTGGTGGGATCCTGCGATGCGACGTGCTGGCCAATGGGGTGGTCGAGGCGGCCAAGAAGGTCGCCATCAACGTGCCTGTGGTGGTGCGGCTGGACGGCACCAATGTGAAGGAGGGGCGCAGTATTCTGGCCCGGTCCGACCTCGATTTTATCGTGGCCGACAGCATGGCTGACGCGGCAGCCAAAGTCCGGCAGATGATGTCGTAAAGGCGTCAGCGGGACGCTCAAAGGGTGGGCTGTTGCCCAAATCCCTCTTCGCTTGGTCTAAAACGTTTTTGGATAAATCTAAGGCTTGCTCCAGGCGATTTCAAAACTCGCCCTTCGGCTCAAACAGTTGAAATCGCTGGTCTTTCGCTTCGCCAAGATTTCTTGGCCAAAAACGTTTTAATGACCGCTCAAAGGAATTCGTGTTTGGGCAACAGCCCGAAGGGGTATGAATGTGAGCATATTGATCGACAAAGACACACGCCTGGTGGTTCAGGGGATAACCGGCAGGGAGGGAAGTTTTCATACCCGGCAGTGTGTGGCCTACGGCAGCCATGTCGTAGCAGGGGTGACCCCTGGCAAGGGGGGCCAAAGCCTGGACGGCATCCCGGTGTTTAACACCATTGGTGAGGCGGTTGACCGTGCGGGCGCCAATGTCAGTTTGATTTTTGTGCCGTCCCCTTTTGCGGCAGATGCGATCATGGAATCTGCGGCAGAAGGGCTTTCATTGAGCATTTGCATTACCGAGGGGATTCCCATCCATGACATGTTGAAAGTCGCTGCCTTTTTGAAACGCTGCAACACCCGCCTCGTGGGGCCAAACTGTCCCGGGGTGATTTCGCCAGGTCGCTGCAAAGCAGGGATCATGCCTGGGCAGATCCACAAAGAGGGGTCCATTGGCGTCGTATCAAGGAGCGGCACACTGACCTATGAAGTCGTCCACCAGCTGACCCAGAGTGGCCTGGGGCAGAGCACCTGCATCGGGATCGGGGGCGATCCCATCATTGGTTCGTCCTTTGTGGACATGTTAAGGCTTTTTGACCAGGACCCTGAAACGGAAGGTGTGGTGCTTATCGGAGAGATCGGCGGCCAGGATGAGGAGGCGGCTGCCGAGTACATCAGGGAACATTTCAGCAAACCCGTGGTTGGATTTGTTGCAGGCCTTACGGCCCCGCCGGGCAAGCGGATGGGGCACGCGGGTGCGATCATATCTGGCAGTGGGGGAACAGCCGGAGAGAAGATAGCTGCCATGCGTCGGGGCGGCATTCACGTGGTGGAGCACCTTGGACAATTGGGCAAAGAGGCCGGCAAAGTGTTTTGCTAATGGCTACACTTGAACCGGGAAAGCGAGTGCATTCCACGTAGCTTGCTGCGGGGTTAGCGAGCGTATCCAAAAAAAGTCAGCGTTCCTTACGGTCGAAGATTCCCTGTAGCTTGCTACAGGGAGCTTCAATGCTATGATAAAGCAACTCGATGATGAAGGGAGAGAGAATATGAACCCGATGACAAAGACGGTTGAAGGAAACGAGGCCGCGGCCCATGTGGCCTATGCCATGAGCGACGTGGCTGCAATCTATCCCATTACGCCTTCAAGCAGTATGGGTGAGTACTGCGACCAATGGGCCGCCCATGGACGGAAGAATATCTTCGGGCAGGTTTTGAAGGTGATGGAAATGCAGTCTGAGGCAGGGGCCGCAGGCGCGGTTCATGGGGCGCTTTCCGCGGGCACCTTGTCCACAACGTTTACAGCATCCCAGGGCCTACTGCTGATGATTCCAAACATGTACAAGATATCGGGCGAGATCATGCCGGCTGTCTTTCATGTCTCGGCCCGGGCCGTTGCCGCCCATGCGCTGTCTATTTTCGGAGACCACTCGGATATCAACGCGGTCAGACAGACAGGATTCTCCCTCCTTGCCTCGGCATCCGTTCAAGAAAACATGGATCTCGCCCTTGTGGCCCACCTGGCCAGCATCAGGGCAAGCCTTCCGTTTATTCACTTCTTTGACGGATTCAGGACCTCCAACGAGATACAGAAGATAGCCTTTATTGACTATGACGACATGGCATCCCTGGTGGACTGGGAGGCGATTGATGAGTTCAGGAGCCGTTGTTTGAACCCTGAATATCCTCAGCTCAGGGGCACGGCCCAGAACCCTGACATATTCTTCCAGAACCGGGAGGGGTCCAATCCTTTTTATGAGAGGATCCCTCACATTGTTGAGGAGGAGATGCAAAAGGTGGGGGCCCTGGTGGGCCGTTCATACCATCTTTTTGACTATGTGGGAGACCCTGAAGCAGATAAAATTATCATATCCATGGCATCCAGCTGTGATGTGATCGAGGAAACCGCCAATTACCTCAACGGACTGGGCCAGAGAGTCGGCCTGGTCAAGGTTCGGCTCTATCTGCCGTTTTCAAGGGAGCACTTTTTGAGCGCCCTTCCGGCCACGGCAAGAAGAATAGCGGTTCTGGACCGGACCAAGGCCCCGGGGGCATTGGGTGAACCCCTTTATCAGGATGTGTGCACGGTCTTTCAGGAAAAGGCAGAGCATCCTGTTATTGTGGGAGGAAGATACGGTCTGGGAAGCAAGGAATTTACCCCGACCATGGTCAAGGCCGTGTTTGACAATCTCCGCTCATCAGCGCCCAAAAATCACTTTACGGTTGGTATTGTGGACGACGTATCATACACGTCTCTCCCCCTTGACGAGGAGATCCATCCAACGGCTGAGGGAACGGTGCGATGCAAGTTCTGGGGGCTCGGCGCCGATGGAACCGTTGGGGCCAACAAGAACGCCATCAAGATCATCGGTGAGAATACGGACATGTATGCACAGGCGTATTTTTCCTATGATGCCAAGAAGTCCGGGGGAATTACCATATCCCATCTCAGATTCTCGCCTCAGAAGATTCAGTCCCCCTACCTGTTGACCCAGTCTGACTTCATTGCCTGTCATAATCCCGCTTTTGTTACCCAGTACGAGATCCTGGAAGGGATCAGGCAGGGAGGCTCCTTTCTGCTCAATTCGCCATGGAGCGTCAAGGAAATGGGAACCAGGCTTCCCGACCATATGAAGAGAACAATCGCCCAGAAAAACTTAAGCTTTTACAATATTGATGCCGCCGAGATCGCTGCTCAAGTCGGTCTGGGCGGACGTATCAACATGGTTATGCAGGCGGCATTTTTCCATATCGCCAAGGTGATCTCTTCCCGGGATGCCATCAAGTACATCAAGGAGGCCATCAAGAAGACGTACGGGAAAAAAGGCGAGAAGATTGTACAGATGAATATAGCTGCAGTGGATAAGGCCATAGGAGCCTTGAAGAACATTAAGGTGCCAAAAACCTGGGCCACCGCCGGCCACGAAGCGTACATGGAAGCAGATGAGCCTGAGTTCGTGAGCGAGGTCATGAGACCCATGCTGGCTCAGCAAGGGGACAAGCTTCCGGTGAGCGCTTTCAGCCCGGACGGTATATTTCCTACAGCGACGACCAGGTATGAAAAAAGAGGGATTGCCATCAACGTGCCCGAGTGGATTCCTAAAAACTGCATACAGTGTAATCAATGCGCCTTTGTTTGTCCCCATGCCGTCATCCGGCCGGTCATTGCACGGGAGGACGACCTTAAGAAGGCCCCGAAAGGTTTTGTCACCCTGAATGCCGTGGGCAAAGAGTTAAAGGGCTTGAGGTTCCGGGTTCAGGTCAGCCCCCTGGATTGTACGGGTTGCGGAAACTGTTCCGATATCTGTCCGGCCAAGAAAAAAGCCCTGGTCATGCGACCGCTGGCCACGCAGACGCAGGTACAGGTTCCTAATCATAAATTTGCTACCGAACTCCCTGTCCTGGGCGATGTGATGCCCGCCACCTCGGTCAAGGGAAGCCAGTTCCGGCAGCCGCTTTTTGAGTTTTCAGGGGCTTGTCCGGGGTGTGGCGAAACCCCTTACATCAAAGTCGCCACACAGCTCTTTGGTGATCGCATGATGATCGCCAATGCCACGGGTTGTTCCTCCATCTATGGTGGATCCGCACCGAGTTGTCCGTATACCGTCAATGAAGAGGGGCACGGTCCTGCGTGGGCCAATTCCCTTTTCGAGGACAATGCCGAGTATGGGTTCGGCATGGAATTAGGTGTAACGCAGAGGCGGGAGAAGCTTGCCGACCTTATTCGTGAGGCCCTGAATACGAAGCTTTCGAAAGAGCTGAAAGACGCCTGCAAGATGTGGCTGGAAAATATGCTCGATGGGGAGAAATCCAGGGAATATGGCCGCAAGGTAGAAGAGCTTGCCGAACTTGAGACCCTCGATCAAAAGGGGCCTGCCCATGCCTTGCTTGGTGAAATCCTTGATCGAAGTGACTACCTTGTCAAGAAGTCGATCTGGATCATTGGTGGTGATGGCTGGGCCTATGACATCGGCTACGGTGGCCTGGACCATGTCCTTGCCATGGGTCATGACATTAATGTCCTGGTCCTGGATACAGAGGTCTATTCCAATACCGGTGGTCAGTCTTCAAAGGCAACGCCCACCGGAGCCGTGGCCAAATTTGCAGCCGGTGGTAAACCGACCCGCAAGAAAGACCTGGGCAGAATGGCCATGACCTATGGTTATGTCTACGTGGCCTCTGTTGCCATGGGGGCCAATAAGAATCAACTGATGAAGGCATTTGTTGAGGCCGAAAGCTATCAGGGCCCCTCTCTGATCATCGCCTACGCCCCCTGTATCAATCACGGCATCAACATGGGCCGCAGCCAGCATGAAGAGAAGCGGGCCGTGGAGGCGGGTTACTGGATACTGTATCGATATGACCCCAGGCGTAAAGAGGCAGGGGAGAACCCCCTCTTGCTTGATTCCAGGGAACCCAAGGCTGATTTCAAGGAATTCTTGATGGGCGAGGTACGCTATTCCAGCCTGACGAGGACCTTTCCAGAAAATGCCAAAGCGCTTTTTCAAAAGGCCGAGGAGGATATGAAGGAACGATACGAGAGCTATCAACACATGGCGGGCAAAGAGGAAGGTGAAAGCCCAAAGCCCAAGGCTCAAAGCTGAAGGCTGCAAACCTGTTGGTTTCGCAAAAAGTCGATTTTACTCACGCCGTGAACATTTTGGGGGCCCTTAAGATATTCAGCTAAAATGCTAAAACTCTCCGCCTGCGGCGGATCAAACAGTTAGCATTTCTTAACGCTAAACATCTGAAGTGCCTTTTTCCCAAAATGCTCAATGTCGTTCGCAAAACACTTTTTACGAGTCTATCAAACCTGACGTGATTGGACAGGCCGCCTGGAAGTGTGAGTCGGGCGGCCTTTTTCGGTCGGACACAACTATGAAACACACCATCACATTTCAACCGGACCAGGTTTCTATTCGCGTTGACAAGGGCACGAACCTGCTGGATGCGGCCCTTGGGGCTGGTGTGCACATCAATGCCTCATGCGGTGGGCAGGGCGTTTGCGGCAAGTGTCGCGTGATCATAGAGGCAGGGGAGGTTGATAGCGAAAAGACGGAAAACATCAGTCAGGAAGAATATGAACAGGGATGGCGGCAAGCCTGCAAGACCTCTGTTCTCTCAGACTGCACCGTGCAGATTCCCGTGGAGTCCAGGGGCCTAAAACGGGTCGTGGCCCAGAAGCTCGACATGGGCAAGTCAGACCGGAAAATCTCCGCCCTTCAGACCATACCTTTGGCTGAGGGCTGGGACCTCAACCCGGTGACCATGAAGGTGCCGGTTCAATTGACGCCCCCCACGTTAAAGGATAATGCCAGCGACCTGACCCGCCTCGCCACGGCCCTGAAGCGACAACATCATATTGAAAACATGTCTGTTGATATTCGATGTCTCAGGACCCTGCCACAGATTCTGAGAACCGGTGAATGGTCTGTTACGGCCACGCTGGCGGCGGCTCAAGGGCTGGGGGCTGTTTCATCCTCGCAAGACAAAGATCGACCATCGAAACTGGTGCGTTTAGAGCCCGGTGACACCTCCGGCCAGAATCTTGGCCTGGTCCTGGACATAGGAACGACGACCGTATGTGCCGAGCTTCTGGATCTCAAGACAGGAAAGGTCATGGCCGAGGCGGCTGAATATAACAAGCAGGCTCAATGTGGCGAGGATGTGATTACCCGTATCGTGTATGCACAGAAACCAGAGGGAGAGAAAAACCTGCAGTCTCTGGTGGTATCTTCTGTGAATCAGGTGATTGACGAAATTCTGGAGCAAACCGGAAGCTCAAAAAGGAGTATCGCCTACATCGCTTCTGCCGGCAACACGACGATGACCCATCTTCTCCTGGGGCTGGAAACGCGCTATATTCGAGAAGCCCCTTATGTTCCGGCAGCCAGTTTTATGCCATTGGTGTGGGCGTCGGAGGTAGGCATTGATGTGCCCGATTGTGTGGAGCTTTTCAGCTTTCCTTCGGTGGCGAGTTATGTGGGAGGGGACATTGTTGCCGGCATACTCGGTTCCGGTGTGTTTCAGAAAAAGGCGCTTACCCTCTACATGGACATTGGCACCAACGGAGAGATCGTTCTGGGGAACCGCGACTGGCTCGCGTGCGCAGCATGCTCCATGGGTCCCGCCTTTGAAGGGGGTGGGATCAAACACGGTATGCGGGCCGACCAGGGAGCCATTGAGGGTTTTCACATCAATCCGGTGTCCCTGGAGCCCATGATCATTACGGTCGGGAGGAAAAAGGCCCGGGGCATCTGTGGGTCGGGCCTTATCAGTGTTCTGGCGGAGTTGCTATCGGCCTGTGTCATCGACCGCAACGGCAAGTTTGTTCGCGACCTCTCATCGGACCGGGTCCGGCCGGGACGCTTCGGAATGGAATATGTCTTGGCATGGGCTGAAGACTCGGGCACCGGGCATGATATCGTCATCACAGAGGTGGATATTGAGAACCTTATTCGTGCCAAAGGTGCGCTTTTTGCCGGATGCCTGACACTCCTTGAGAGCCTGTCCCTTTCTTTCAGCGACCTGGATCGAGTCATTATCGCGGGGGCCTTCGGCCGATACATCAACATTGAAAAGGGGAAGCGGATAGGCCTGTTCCCGGACATCCCGGTGGAGAAATTTCATTTCCTGGGAAACGGATCGCTGCTGGGTTCCCGATTGCTGTGCCTTTCCAGAGGGATGCTCGGTGACATAGAAGGGATTGCCAAGATGATGACCCATATTGAACTGAGCGACAACTCGTCGTTCATGGACAAGTATATGGGAGCCCTTTTTCTTCCCCATACGGAAGCCGGCTTTTTCCCTGATGTGATCAAACACTTGGATGCGAACTGTCAACTTATTCATAATGAAAGGAAGACTTCATGACGATGACCGTTGCCATGGCCGGCAAGGGAGGCACCGGTAAGACCACGATCGCAGGTCTTCTCATCAGGTTTCTTCTAAAGAAGGGTGTCAAGCCCATCCTGGCGGTGGATGCAGACCCCAATGCAAACCTGAATGAGGTCCTCGGTCTCAAGGTAGAGACCACGCTTGGCGAGGCCAGGGAGGGGATCAAAGACGGGGTGCCACCGGGCATGACCAGGGATGTCTACATGGAATATAAGATTGAGGAGGCCCTGGTAGAGAGCTACGGGTGTGACCTGGTGGTCATGGGTCGTCCGGAAGGCCCGGGCTGTTATTGCCATGCCAACACGCTGCTGTCGGGGTATATGGAAAAGCTGTGCGGAAACTACGCTGTGATCGTGATGGACAATGAGGCAGGTATGGAGCATATCAGTCGGTTGGTGGCCCGTCGCGCCGATATTCTGCTCATCATATCTGATCCGACACAACGAGGCATACAGGCAGCCGAGCGGATTCGTGATCTGGCCCGAGAGCTGGCGCTCGATATCAAGCAAGACTATGTGATCTTGAACCGTGTCAACGGTGAGTTGCCAGGGGCCATCAGGTCTGCAGTAGACAGAGCCGGGCTGCACCTGGCGGGGTGTGTGCCGGAAGACGCGTTGATTTCCCAGTACGATACGGAGGGACGGCCCACCGTCGAATTGCCGGATGATGCCGACGCGGTGCGGGCGCTCGATGAAATCTTTGAGGCTGTTATATCAATGAAGGCCTCCGGGAATGCCCCGCAGTGAAAGGCCACAAAAGGCCCCTTCTTTCTTCTACAATTGTTGTGAACCGCAACAGCGAGCGAATCCCAAAAACGGCAGCGTTCCTTACGGTCGAAGATTCCCTGCAGTTTGCTGCAGAGAGCTTCAATTGCCCTGGCAAAGAGATCTTTCCCCGTTCCACTTGCCCCTTCCAAGGCTCGACCATGAAGTCAAGCCCTTGGTTCAAATTGTTCCCTTAGCATTGCTCTAAATGGTTCGTTTTGTGTCCGGTGTTACCGTGTAGTCTCGTTGGTAGCACGATGGCAACACCCTTCATCTTCTATTCTTTCAGTAGGTTACAAACCGATAGGCCCTGGTGTATGTTTTTGGCATATCTATTGCTCATGTGCACCTATCACTTCAAAAATTCTCTATGCGATCACGAACCGGACAACCGAGCGCGTTCCCCACAGCTTCCTTCAGGGTTTTCTGCCTCTTGGGTATGTTCAGCCCCCTCTTCCAGTGTTTTTTAGCCTGACGAGGAGACTGACGGAGAGCAGGTGTAGGAACCTTGATTTGTAGCGGCATTAGCTGGAAGCTGCACCCCGTGCCGGAAAGTCGGGGTGTGTCTGTGATCGCCGGGATAACTGAAGTGGCCATGCCGCTGACGGCAAAGGAACCTGCGCAGATGAACGGCACAACCATTTCGAACAATCAGGGGAGGTGATGTTAGGGGTGTAAAAGAGGCATTTTCCGAGAAGCAAAGGAAAATCCGAACAATCAACAAAGCGATTTAGGAGTTTTTTGCCAAAGAAAGGAAATCTGAAGACGACAGGAGGACTGCAGCATGAAGAAAAGACTTTCTTGGCTTTCGTTCCTGCTACTATTGGCGGCCTTCACGAACATCCAGTGCGCTAAACACGCCCTGCCCCCAACAGCGGTCTCCATGCCCGTGATACAAGGGGCGGTCTGTGTGGGTTGTGACAGGTGCGCTGATTGTCACGAAGAGGCCTGCAATGCTTTTGCAAAGACCATTCACGGCAGGATCGCGCCTTTTGAAACAGCCGGCCTTGGCACGGGTTGTGAGACATGCCACGGCGGCGGAAGCTTGCACGTTGAATCAGAAGACCCGGCTGACATTATCACATTCGCAAAGCTCACCTCGGCCCAACAATCAAGGATCTGCCTGGAGTGCCACACAAGATTTCATTGGGCAGGCAGTGAACACTACCTCAATGATGTAGGCTGCCTCCAGTGTCACAAGATTCACCCCCCGGTCGCCGACAAACTGCTGGCCAAATCAGAACCGGATGGCTGCTACGGCTGTCACATGGATATCCAGGCCAAAGCCCAGTATCCTTCCCACCATCCCATCCGGGAGGGAAAGATGGGCTGCTCGGACTGTCATGATCCGCACGGTAGCATGGTAGGGAGCCTCCTCAAGACGGATGAAAGGTTAAACGATCTGTGTTTGAACTGTCATGCGTCTAAACAGGGGCCTTTCGTCTTTGAACATGCCCCCGTGCTGGAAGACTGCACCATATGCCACGCCCCCCACGGGACCATAGCCAACAATCTGCTCAAGCAAAATGAGCCGTTTATCTGCCTGCAATGTCACGAGTTGCACTTTCACTCTGGCAAGGTAGGTTATGACAAGAGCACGGACGGTGATCCACCGTCGGGCTACTATGTGCCCGGGGCATATCCAGAGGCCCATAATCTGTCCCAGCGCAGCGGTTTTAAGAGGGCCTGGACGACCAAGTGCACCCAATGTCATTCTCAGATTCACGGTTCAGATTTGCCGTCCCAGGCCGTGCCTGGCCAGGGCAAGGCGTTGACCAGGTAAGATAGCGCGCTCAATGACTGCAACCCGTGGTTTTATTGCAGAAAGGGGGAAAGGTTGCTGATGAAAACGAAAAACAAGTGGATAGGGCTGAGTATCTTTCTAGCTCTTATACTGATAGTGGTTCAAATGCCAGCCGTGGCGGACGCAGAAGAGGAGACGTCTGCCACAGCCTTTGAGGTTGAACTCAAACCGGGGTTTGAAGCGGTAGCAACGTCCGATCTGGAGAGAACGCCCGGCGGTGTGGAAAGTAAAAAAGTGGGCGAATATAAGACGATGGAAAAAGGGCTGCACCCCACCTTTGAGTTTTCTCTTACCGGAAACAGGGCCGACGATTATCTTGGATTTGGCGGCACCTTTATCGATGATGAAGAGCAGAGTTATTATCTGGATGTGGATTTCAGGCGAATGGTCAAGCAACGCTTTGAATACGATCGCTTTCAGCACTGGCTGGACCATGATCCCCTGGAGAACCTGAATGCCGTGTACTCACCTGCGGATCCTCATGTTGTAACAACCCACACAGACTACAACAGCAGGGACGAATATCAGATCATTCATTCGGAGATCAAGAGCAACACGGCTGTTGCTCTCCCCTTTATTCCCGGGGGCGAAATCTCCTTTGACTATCGAAAGGAAATGAGGGAGGGGCATCGCCAATCCTTGACCATGAGTAAATGTACGGCCTGTCATGTGCAGAGCCATAGCCGAGAGATTGACGAAGAAACCGAGGACTTCAGGCCAAGCATCAAGGCGAAATTTGGCCAGGCCAAATCCCCACAGCTTGCCTTAGAATACAGCTACCTGTACCGCGAGTTTCAAGAGGAGGGTACCACGCCAACCAATCTTTATGATGAGGCTATTAATCCGAGGAGTGCTGCAAGCAAGCCTTTTGGCGACAGGGTCTGGTACGAAAATCAGGAACTTGAGTACAACCAGGTGCCCGAAATGGAGAAGAAGATGCACACGGTCAAGGCACAGGGTCTGCTACCGGGAATCAACAGCACCCTGTCTGCGGCGTACGTCAACTCCAACGTAGATAACACCGATTACAACATCGAAACGGACTCTGATACCGCCTTCTTTAGGATCAGCAATACATCCATACCCGGCCTGGCTCTGAACGCTGGCTTCAGATGGATGGAAATCGACAACGATGACTATCTTGTCGATTACGATTTGCCTTCGGGCATCAACCCTAACTACAGCGGGACCTATCAGAGTTATTATACCGACTTTGAATGGCCTTATACCAGGGAATCCGCCCTGTCGCGGGATGAGTACAGGGTTGATTTCAATGCCCGCTACACGATCATGCCGGGGCTTTCGGTACGGGCCGGCTATGAGTGGAAAAAAACCGACCGGGAGGACTTCCTGGTGGCTGATGACGAAACCGAAACACAGATGGATACCTATAAACTGGGGGTCAATGGCCGATTAGGACCTGTGCGGGCTCGGGTTCGATACACCTACCAGGATATCGACCACCCCTTTGCCAATTCCGCGGCCAGCCCACAGGGTGGGGCCTGCGAGGCGTATGGTGAACAGCCTCCAGAACTCATCGCCGGCGGCAACTGGAGAACCGGGTTACAGTACTTTCAGTTCTGGGATACGAGAACTGAAGACATGAGTAATATGCCTGAAGAGCGGGATGAAATTGTTGCCAATGTCACCTATCCCATCAAGCACAATCTCAGCCTGACAGGCAATTACCGATGGGTGGATGAAGATACCACCAGTGGAGAGGGTGAGGTTAATATGCCGTCGGTGAGCTTGTGGTATGCGCCGAACCCGAAGCTGAGTTTTACCCTGACCTACCTGTATGACGATGAAGAGAGGGAGAGCCGGATATGTGTGCCGGTTTTCAATGGGTGAGCTGGCGGCATCACAACGAGCCAGTTTGGCTCTCTCACAACCAAGGAAGATTATGAGATCGAAAGTCACACGGCGATTGTTTCAGCGACCATCTTGCCAACCGAAAAGCTCAGCTTTACACTGACAGGGTCTTTAACGGATTCCACGGCAGAGATGGACAGAATCACTTTTAACGAGGCGGACTGGGCAGGTTACGACCCAGCAACCCAAGCTTATGACTATGATTTTAGCGGGGTTCCCGAATATTCTGATCTGGATATTCAACAGTGGAGCCTGGCATTGACTAGTGAATATGAAATCACTCAGAACCTCGCTCTGGGTGTAGGGGTCAGCATGGATATCTATGAAGACGATGATCCCTACCTCTTTGATGATAGCGGCAAGCTGTACATGATGTCGGCAAGCTTGAATTACGTATTTTAGGAAAAGATGGGTTTTGCGATGGGCTGCATGTCGCAGATCGTGAGAGGGCGCAGAGGGTACCTGCACAAGGGAAAGGGGTTGCAGGGCTTTTTCTCACATTATGAATAGCAGGAGGATCTGGGTGAGACGCCTCCCATGGCGCCCTATGGAGGTGAATCACAGATCATGGAGGTGACAAACATGAGAAAATGTTTTGTGGTACTTCTTCTTCTGGGGTTGACGGTGTTTTTGGCAGGTCCCGCCTTTTGCGAGATGGCGGGCAAAGGATCGCAGGAAGAAACCGAGTTCCGTATGACGTGTGGGGGTCAAAGTACCGCCCGCGACTACATGAAACCTGAGGCTTGGGAGTCGCTCACGTCTGAGCAGCGCGACAAGTGGTCGGAGATGTGGGGTGCTTACCTGACGGATACCCTGCCCCTGAGACAGCAATTCGCTCAAAAACGGCTGGACCTACAGACCGCGTGGGCACAACCAAAGGTGGACAGCGCCAAGATTGACAAGCTTTGCGACGAGATGTCGGAACTCTATATCAAGCGTATAAAGAAACGTAAGGACTATTTGCTTAAGTGCCGCCAGGTGTTCGGCGACCTAGGGTGGACCTGCCCCAGCGGTAGATAGTGCAGGCCCCTCATTGCTTGAAGCCTCGGGTGGGGGGAACTGTTGTGTTCCCCCCACCCCATGACCCCCTCCAGAGTACCGGAGTATCCCGTCTCTTCGTCCGTCCAATCTCCTAATCCGGACTACACCCTGTAAGGGTGTTGTTGGGAAAACCTCGAATTAAACATCTGTGCCAAGACCGTGAACAAATCCAGAGGTCACAGACTCGCAAAACACTTTTTACGACTCAGTCAATCTTGACTCACAATCAAGTTCTTTCTATACTGCCGCTAGACAAGATGAAGTCCTAATCAGTTCGTCTATTTCGGGGGGCGTTCTCTACAAGTGCTTCGGGAACTCGCCATAAGAAACTTCGCGATCATTGACGACCTTTCGATCAGCTTTGAAAAAGGTCTCACAGTGTTGACCGGGGAGACGGGGGCCGGAAAATCGATTATCATCAATGCGGTCAACCTCATCCTGGGAAGCCGTGCCTCCCCTGACCTGATTCGGACCTCTGAAGACACGGCTGAACTGGAGGCCCTGTTTGAAGTCCCTTCTCAGAGTCCGGCCGCTGAGACCGCCCGGCAACGGGGGGTTGATCTCTCAGAGGGCCTGTTGGTGCGTCGCATTATCCAAAGGAATGGCCGCCACAAGGTCTATATCAACGGGCGGCTCGCCACCACACAGATCCTTGCGAGCATCAATGACCAGCTTGCCAGCATAGCCGGTCAACACGCCCACCAGAGTTTGCTCAAACCAGAATACCACCTCATGGTCCTGGACCAGTTTGCCGGATTGTCCGAACTTCGGGGCCAGGTGGCCGGGTATTATCATGACGTACTTCCATTGATCAGGAAGCTGGCCAGCCTGAGCCGCGAGCAAGCAGAACAATCAGAGCACCGCGAACTTCTGGAGTTCCAATCCAGGGAAATACGAGAGGCTGAAATCGTGCCGGGTGAAGACGACGAACTTGAGCAGGAACTTCAACGACTCAAGCATGCCGAGCGTCTTTATGACTCTGTAGGCCTATGTGTGGACCGCCTCTATGGTGCCGAAGGGGCGTTGATTGAACACCTGACCGGAATCGGAAGGGAGCTTCAAGGGCTTGCCGGGATTGATCATGCCTTAGGGCCCCTGCAGGCCAGGGTTCAGACTGCCACCTTCGAGTTGGAAGATATTGCCAACGAGCTGCAGGGCTATCAGCAGGGGATTGTCTTTGATAGGGAGCGACTGGAATCGGTTGAGCTGCGGCTCGACACGCTCCGGAAACTGCAGCGGAAGTATGGCGGGTCTCTTGAGTCAGTGCTCGCCCACGGCAGGGAGGCCGCAGAAGAATTGAAGCGTGTGTCGGGCCTGCCCGACGCAATCGCTGAGACCCGGACACGGCTTGAAAGGGTGCATAAGGCGCTTGTGAACTCATGCCGGGAGCTTTCTGACCAGAGAAAACAAACGGCCGCACGCCTGGCGGACGACGTTCAAAAAGAGCTCGGAGGCCTGGGGATGGCCAAGACCGGCTTTGAGATCAAGTTCAAGGATGTGCCGGCCGATGAACGCACAGGCCCTTATCTTGTTTCAGGCGACACCGGCATCGAGGCCACGGGTATGGATCGTGTTGAGTTCCTCATTGCTCCTAATGTGGGTGAGGATCTCAGGCCCCTTGCACAGATTGCCTCAGGCGGTGAGCTTTCCCGAATTATCCTTGCCCTCAAGGCCATGCTGGCGACCACGGACTCTGTGGAGACGCTCATATTCGACGAAGTGGATGCAGGTGTTGGCGGCGGCGTGGCCGAAATGGTGGGCAACAAGTTAAGGTCCCTGGCCCGTTTTCATCAGGTGATATGTATCACCCACCTGCCCCAGATCGCTCAGTTCGGAACACACCATTTCAAGATTGCCAAGAGCGTTCACAAAGGGCGCACCCGAACCACGATCACGCCTTTAAGGGGGGAGGTCCGGGTGGAGGAGATGGCCCGTATGCTGGCAGGCGTTAAGATCACGAAAAAGGCCCTGGATCACGCCCGGGAGATGATTACGGCTATGGCGAATTGAAGATCGAGGATCGTGTCGTTGCAGGCAGTTGCTGATTTACCAATAACGTTTTCCTATTCATGAATAGCGAGGAATGAACATGGCAAAGCGCATTCTGGTGGCAATAGACGGGTCGC
>CAZCXI010000018.1:0-11402 GCA_964502635.1 uncultured Desulfobacterales bacterium | reverse complement strand
GAATAGCGAGGAATGAACATGGCAAAGCGCATTCTGGTGGCAATAGACGGGTCGCAGGCGAGCATGGCGGCCGTGGCATACCTTGGCTTCATGCTGGGGAAGAACACTCGGGTAAAGATAGATCTGCTCCATATCCTGCCGGACATCGCACCCCTTTTCTTGGAGCCAGGGGAAAGTATGGCTGAGATGGTGCAACTGCAAGACGTTGCGGAGCAGGTACAGGAACAAAATCGCCGCAAAGGGACATTTATGATAGAGGAGACCAAAAGGATTTTAATTGGAGCAGGCATTGAACGAACGAACATTCGGCCCTTAATCCGGGAGCCATTTGCCGGTGCGGCGCGGGATATCCTGGAACTGGAACAGGAGGGCGCCTACGACGCCCTAGTGCTCGGCCGTCACGGGATGAGCGCTGTGGACAGATTTCTTATGGGAAGTGTTACCCAAAAAGTGCTTCAACATGCGAAAGGCCTCCCCCTGTGCGTGGTCCACGGCGACATCAAGGCCCGAAAGCTTCTGATCACTGTGGACAGTTCTGCGAATTCTAAACGTGTTCTGGAGCAAGCAGGATGGCTTCTTGCTGAGGCAGGTCCCATGGAAGTGACCATTCTGCACGTCCTGGCCCCGCTCATTGGTCAGGAGATGGCATCCCTGTGGACAGGGCTTACAGACAGGGCCTCTGCCGTCGAACAGCGGCACATCGAGGATGCCGAGGAGATGCTTGCTCAGGCCAAGACCTATTTGACGGAAAATGACGTGCCCGCCTTTGCCATCAAGACCCGACTTGAGACAAGGGTGCCTGGCGTGGCTCGAACGATCCTGAAGGAGGCCCAGGAGGGCGGCTATGGGTCCATCATGATCGGGCGTCGGGGTATTTCACGTACCAAGCGTTTCCTGTTTGGCAGCGTCTCCAACAAGGTCGTCCAGCAGGCGAGGGACATGGCGGTGTGGGTGGTGTGTTGATGAGGCTCATCGGGTTTATTGGGTTGACTAAAACATGATAGACTCGTAATAAGCCGTTATAAGTGACATTGAGCGTTTATGGGAAAAAGAAATAGCAAACGCATAAGGACAACATAGACATCCATACACAACAGGGAGGAGAGTTGCATGCTGGTTCAAGGATGGATGACGACTGACGTGGTGACTGTGGACGAGGAGACCTCCATGATGAAGGCTTCTATGATCATGAAGGAAAAGAAGATCCGGTGCCTGCCCGTGGTGAACAAGAAAGGCCGGGTTGTGGGCATTGTCAGCGACCGGGATTTAAGGGATGCCGCACCCTCTAAGGCCACGACTCTGGATGTGTATGAACTCAATTATCTCCTTTCCTCCATGAAGATCAAGGACATCATGACGAAAAACCTGGTGTTTGCCAGGCCTGATGAGACGGTGGAATTTGCTGCTATTTTGATGCTTGAAAACAAGATCTCATCCCTTCCGGTCATCAATGAGAAGGATGCCCTGGTGGGGGTGATCACCCAGAGCGACATATTTAAAGTGATGATCAATATTGCAGGGGTTTACGCCGGCGGGGTTCAGTTTTCTTTCAGTCTTGAGGATCGTCCAGGTTCAATCAAGGAGGCCGCTGACGTGATCCGCTCCTACGGTGGGCGCATTGTAAGTATCCTGTCAACACGGGAGACGGCTGAAGAGGGACGTCGGAATGTGTATATTCGCTCTACCACGTTGCCCGATGACAAGCTGAGGGAGTTGGTCAAGAGGCTGGAAGACAAGTTTATTATGCTTTATGCATCTAAGGACTTGATAGAGGAGGTTGAAAAACGAAGAGTCCGGATCCCGTGACCTCAGAAAGCCTCAAAGCTGAAAGGGTAGGAATCTCTTTTTTGGGGTTTTCCGCGGCAAGTGATGAATGTCCGACGATGGATAGGGTGCACTTGGATGGGGCAGGAAGGAAATAGCCCCGTTTTTCCCCTTGTTACCTTTCAGCTTTGAGCTTCAATGCTTTTTACATGTCATACTTGAAGAATTCGCCCGGGTCCGTGATGGCTCCAAGCCTTTTGGCATACTTGGTGGGAACCGTCCCTTCCTTGAAACACTCGAAGATGGTACCGGTTGATTCGGGAATGGCCAGGAGCCCGGTTTCCGCGTCTATTTTAGCAAAGACCACGCCGTCTGGTACCTGAAAGACCCGCATGGGCTGGTCCTTGAGGACGGCCTTCATGAATGCCAGCCAGATCGGGCTGGCAGCCATGGACCCCGTTTCACCCATGCCCAGTGATTGTTCGTCGTCAAATCCCACCCAAACCCCGGTGACATAACCGGGTGTATATCCCACAAACCATGCGTCATGCAGGTTGTTGCTCGTACCGGTCTTGCCGGCTACGGGGCGATTCAAGGCTCTTAGGCGCCAGCCCGTTCCGTGCTGAACCACGCCCTGCAGCAGATTTGTGACGATATAAGCCGTACTCTTTTCGATGACTTTTTCGCTTTCAGGATAATGCTGCTCAAGGACGTTTCCATCCCGATCCAGTATCTTTGTAATGAAACATGGCCTTACGCGATAGCCCTGGTTGGCAAAAACAGAGTAGGCGCGAACGACTTCAATCAGCGAAACGCCTGAAGATCCGAGGGCGATGGAAAGGTCTCTACTCAGCTCCGATTCAATGCCGAGTCTTCTAGCATAGTCGATCACATAACCAACCCCGATGTCTCTTAATATCTTCACAGTGACCACATTGCGCGACTTGGCGAGAGCTGTCCGAAAGAGGGTGGGACCGTAAAACTTCTTGCCGTAATTCTTTGGCTTCCATGTAAAATCTCTTTGTGTGTCTTCGAACACGATGGGGGAATCGATGATAATGGTGGCGGGGGTATAGCCCTTGTCGAGGGCGGCTGCGTAGATAACCGGCTTAAAAGCAGATCCTGGCTGACGCCTCGACTGTATGGCCCTATTAAACTGGCTTACCCTGAAGTCTCGGCCGCCGAGCATTGTCTTCACATAGCCGGTCTCAGTCTCCATACAAAGGAGAGCGCCTTCCACAGCAGGGGTCTGTTCCAGTGCGAGATCCCACAGGTCCGTGCCTTCCGGCCTTCCCTTGACACGAACGGTGATAACATCTCCTACCTTGATCACATCACTCACCTTTTGCACCCTTACATCAAAGTAGCGAACCTCCGGATCGGGCTTCCTCGCCCACTTCATGTCCTTGAGTTGAAGACGTCCCTGGTCGCTTCCCATGCGAACCGTGGCCTCAGCTTCATCATCGTTGACTGCCACCACGACCCCCTGGACGACCCTGTCTTGTTCCAGCGGCTGTCGTTCAAGGGTTTTTTGGATTTGCTGGGAAAAAGTCTCAATGTCCTCGGGCGCCAGGTGTTTGATCGGGCCGCGATATCCCTGCCTTTTATCAAGCGCCTCAAGCCCCTGGTTCAAAGCGCTCCGGCCGATCCTTTGCATCTCGATATTAATGGCTGTGTATATCTTGAGACCTTGATTATAAAGGATATCCTTACCGTATTTTCCCTCCACATACTGTCGAATATACTCCGTGTAATAGGGAACCTCCTCGATGTACCAGTTGCGTCTCCGCTTGATGTCGAGCTTCGTGTTAATGGCCTCGGAGGCCTGGATCTTCGTGATGTAGCCTGCGGCAATCATTCGGTTTAACACATAGATTTGGCGCTGCTTGGCCTGTTCAGGATCTACGAACGGAGAATAACGGCTGGGGGCTTGAGGAAGGCCGGCGAGCAGAGCGCATTCAGCCAGATTGAGCTCGGAGGCCGGTTTTCCGAAGTAGTTTTCTGCTGCGGCCCCAACCCCGTAGGCGCCGTGTCCTAAATATATCTGGTTCAAATAAAGGAATAGAATTTCTTCCTTGGAAAGGGCCTTGTCTATACGATACGCGAGCACAGCTTCCCGGGTCTTTCGTGCATAGCTTCTTTGTGGGGACAGGAAGAAGGACTTGGCGACCTGCTGGGTGATGGTGCTTCCGCCTTGAATGATGGATCCTGCTTCAATGTTCTTAAGAAATGCCCGGACAATGCTTACGAAGTCGATCCCCTCATGTTTGTAAAAGCGAGCGTCTTCGGCGGCAACAAAGGCATCTATGAGCATCCTCGGAATGTTGGACAGGGGCAGCATAATCCTTCGTTGTCTGAAAAACTCCGCGATCTTACGATTGTCATCCGAGTAAACTGTCGTGATAATAGGGGGGCGGTAATCCCTCAGAGAAGATATCTGGGGAAGATCCCTTGTGAAGTAGAAATAGGCCCCGCCGATGAAAAGCCCGGCAAGAAGAGAAAAGGCAATAACGACGCCGTAGAAAAGGCGAAGCAACCTGCCTAGCGGCGCGCGTTTGCCTCGCCTGGACCTGATTTCTTTGCTTCCATTCGAACTTCCGGAAGAGACCATCGTTTCGTGCCCCTCGTTACCATTTCGATTTGGGTCTGATGACAAGTAACATTTTAGCCCTTTGAAAATATTCTTGCATACAGGCAATCCAATTCTAAACCGTGTGAAGCTCCCCGACCAGAGGTCGGGGCTTGCGGGAAGCAGGCCGGTCAAACTCGCGCATAAGTGAGGATAAAGAAAGCACAGGTGGTGATGTTTGCAAATAGAATCGAGGTTATCTGCGAATACTATTCAACCCACGGACAAGGCTTGCCATCTTGCTGTTCTTTCTTAACGCTCACGAATACGCTCAAACAGTGCCCCGCTTTAGAATCGGATTGCCTGTATGCTTTCCCACGGTTTGCGCCCATTCTTTGTATAGGCTGACTTCATACTATGATAATCCTTTTTTAACAAAAAGCCCAGGAACAAGCAAGCACGGCCCGTTGGGGCTCGTCAACCCGGCAGTGACTGCACGGCCGCATCCTTCCAGTTTCAAATGTCCATGGAAGGAAACAGAGCCGGCAGCCGGAAATAGGCTTGACACCCGTGACGGATTCCGACTAATAAGCTTGTCGCATGATTACGCTCAATTTTGAAAAATGTGGCGGTTTGATCCCAACAATTGTGCAGGACTTTGAAACAGGTGAAATTCTCATGCTGGCCTTTATGAACGAAGAGGCCTGGCAAGAGACGCTCAAGACGGGCCGGGCGACCTATTGGAGTCGGACGCGCCAGGAACTTTGGGTGAAAGGCGAGACATCGGGTAACGTCCAGCTCGTCAAAGAGATCCGCATAGACTGCGATGACGATACGGTGCTCTTGAAGGTGGAACAGGTGGGCGGAGCGGCCTGTCACACGGGATACCGGAGTTGTTTTTTCAGGAAAGTGGTGGACGGATCCGTTCAAGTGGTTGGCGAGAAGATTTTTGAGCCTGAGGAGGTATACAAGTCAAGTGAAAGATAAACTGAAGTTGGGCATTCCCAAAGGGAGTCTTCAGGATGCCACGATTGCATTGTTCAAGCACTCGGGGTGGAAGATTAATGTAAACGGACGGAGCTATTTTCCTGAAATCAATGACGACAGCATTGAGTGCGCCATCTGTCGCGCCCAGGAGATGTCCCGGTACGTGGAGAGCGGCACCCTGGACGCGGGGCTGACCGGCATAGACTGGATCTATGAAAACGAATCGGACGTGCAGATCGTAGAGGACCTGGTCTATTCAAAGGTTAGCCAGCGGCCGGCCCGTTGGGTGTTGGCGGTTCCGTACGATTCTGATGTCAAGGCCTTGGAGGATCTGGCAGGAAAAAAGATTGCTACTGAGCTGGTCCATTTTACAAAACAATACTTCCAGGATCGGGCCATTGATGTGAAGGTGGAATTCTCCTGGGGGGCCACAGAAGCCAAGGTCGTTTCAGGCCTGGCGGACGCGATTGTGGAGGTGACTGAGACGGGCTCCACGATCAAGGCCCACGGTCTCAAGATCATTCATGAATTGCTCCAGACTAATACAAAGTTGATCGCCAATCATGGGGCATGGGCGAACCCGGAAAAACGGGAGAAGATTGAGCAAATCGCCCTCCTTGTTAAGGGTGCCTTGCAGGCCGAGAAGATGGTGGGGCTGAAGACGAATGTGCCCAAAGCGCAGCTGGAGAAGGTCGTGGGGCTTCTCCCCAGCCTGAACGCGCCAACAGTGTCCCCCCTGTATCAATCGGATTGGTTTGCCGTGGAAACCGTGGTGGCATCTTCCGTGGTACGGGACCTTATCCCCGAGCTCATGAAGAATGGGGCAGAGGGGATCATTGAGTATCCGTTGAACAAGGTCATATAAGTGGCCTGCGGCCTGGCACGGAGCAGTTGTCAGGGGTCGGTTGTCAGTCGGAGGACAAGAGGCCACCGACAACGGTAAAATAGAGGCGGAGAGAGCTTGTTCATGATATCCAGGCGCACCCAGGAGATCAAACCCTTCATCGTCATGGACGTGCTGGAAAAGGCCCACAACATGGAGCGCGCGGGCATCCATGTCGTTCATTTGGAGGTGGGAGAGCCCGACTTCGATACGCCTGCCTGCATCAAGGAAGCCGCTATTCGTGCCTTGGAAGACGGGCACACCCATTATACCCACAGCCTCGGCCTGCTGGAACTGCGTGAGGCGATCTGTCGTCACTATCACCGCCGCTACGGCGTGGTCATTGAACCGGATCAGGTGGTGGTGACTTCAGGCACGTCGCCTGCCATGTTCATGCTGTTTGCCGCCCTCCTGGAGCCCGGAGACAGGGTCATCATTTCAGATCCCCATTATGCCTGCTATCCGAACTTTGTGCGTTTCGCCGGCGGCGAACCGGTCATGGTTCCCGTCTATGAAGATGACGGCTTCCAGTTCCGTCCGGAGTTGATCAAGGAGAAGATCGATCCCAGGACCCGGGCGATCTTCATCAACTCGCCGTCTAATCCCACGGGCAACCTGCTGTCCCATGAACGGATGGAGGCCATCTCAAAGCTGTCTCCGTACATCATCTCCGATGAAATCTATCACGGCCTCGTTTACGAAGGGGAGGAACACTCCATTCTGGAATATGCCGACAGGGTGTTTGTCCTGAACGGATTTTCCAAGGCTTATGCCATGACGGGCTGGCGCTTGGGCTATCTGATTGCACCAAAGGCCTTTATCCGGGCGATCCAGAAGGTACAGCAGAATTTTTTTATTTCAGCCAATGCCATGGTGCAATGGGCCGGGATCGCGGCCCTGGAAGAGGCCGGCCCTGACGTGGCACGGATGCGGGCCGTTTATGATGAGCGCCGCAGGTTCATGATCAAGCGGCTCAAGGAAATCGGCTTCGGGATCACCGTGGAACCCACGGGGGCGTTTTATGTGCTGGCCAATGCAAAGCGGTTTTCGGAAGATTCGTATAAGCTTGCCTTTGATATCCTTGACAAGGCCCATGTGGGTGTCACCCCGGGGATCGATTTCGGGGCCAATGCACAAGGCTACCTGCGCTTCTCCTACGCCAATGCCCTTGAAAATATTGCCGAAGGGATGGACAGGATAGAACGGTATCTGGCTGGCTTAAGTGCCTAACATGCCTAAACCTATTACATTTTTGGCCGAGCTGGTGATCCGTTGAGCCCGCAGGCCGGTTTCACCTTTGATGGTTTCGTAAAAAGTCTTTTGTGAGCGAAATTGAGCATTTTGGGAAGAAAGCAATTGAGGTGTTCAGCGTTAAGAAATGCTTACTGTTTGAGGGTGTTAGCCCGAGTTTTAGCATTTTAGCTGAGCACCTCAGGGGCGCCCAAAATGTTCACGGAGCGAGCAAAATCGACTTTTTACGAAACCATCACCTTCAAGCTTCCCAAATGAACATCAAGTCCGCTACGTTTATCACCAGTGCGGTCAAGCCCTCCCAGTACCCCTTGCCCGAGCGGCCCGAGGTGGCCTTTGCAGGGCGTTCCAACGTGGGCAAGTCTTCCCTCATCAACACACTGTTGGGTCGAAAGAATCTGGTCAAAACCAGTTCTAAGCCGGGACGGACCCAGACCTTAAACTTCTTTCTGATCAACGAGAGCTTCTATATCACGGACTTGCCCGGTTACGGATATGCCAAGGTTCCCGAGGCCGTGCGGAAGAAGTGGGGACCCATGGTGGAAACATACCTCAAATCCCGGACGGGCCTGGGTGCCGTGGTGGTGATCCTGGATATCCGCAGATTGCCGAACCAGGCAGACCATGACCTGCTGGAATGGCTCGCCCATTACGAGATTCCTGAGATCGTGGTCCTCACCAAGGCAGACAAGCTGAACAGGAACAAACAGGCGAGGCAGCGCGCCCTCATCGCAAAGGACCTGGGTAGGGATCCTTCATCGCTCATCGTCTTTTCTGCTGCCACGGGCCTCGGTAAGCAGGCCGTGTGGAGAGCCTTGGGAAAAGGGGGAAGGAGGGGAGCAAGCCGGTCAGCGTTCCTTACGGTCGAAGATTCCCTCTAGCCTGGCTACAGGAAGCTTCAATGATCATGCACCTGTGGCTTATTAAGGCGCCAATATTTCCACCTTCTTGTAGTTGGTCTTCTGCCCGTCTTTTTCCATCCACACGAATCTGGTCTTGTCCTGCCAGCCGGGTTTCACCTTGAGCTTCACGACCACCATGGTGTCCGTCCAGTGCTTGACCCGATTGAGGAGTTTCCCCTTGCCCAGAGCAGGGTCTAGTGCATCAGCCTTTTTGCCAATGCGGACCTCGGCGCCCGCCTGAGCCTCTCCAAAGTTGATCCCCTTGAGCCTCAGCCTTGAACCGTTGACACACTGTTGGGGTTTCACCTTTGCAATGTAGGCTGCATCGGTCAGTTCAAAGGAAAAAGGAAGGTCCGTATCAACCTGGAGGATGGTGTCTCCGGCCGTAAAGCTTGCTGTGCCGTCGTCGTCGCTATATGAAATGTACCTGAGGTATACGGAATAGGTGCCTGGAGCCAGCTCGCCGCACGCCGCCACAAAGGGTTCGCCTGGATCCTGAATATAGTTTCGGGGGGTAGCGTCGACGAAAAAGTCAGTGGCTTTGAATTTCACCTGGGTACTTTGCCAGTTTGTGATCTTTATGGCCGTAAAAGTCCCGTGTTCAGAAACCAGATCTATCAGCCTGTACATGCCGTCACCGGCTCCAGGTCCAGAAATGGTATCCTGTGAAGAACCGAAGCGGCCCGTGGGGCTGTTTAACCCTAGCGTTGTCATGCAGGGCCCCGAACTCGGAGCCAAACAGGGACAACCTCACCCATCCCCGGTAAAGGTGAAGACCACCTGATTACTATTGGGATTAGATGGCAGGCTGTCCTCGTTGTGCACTCTCACCCAGTAGTTTCCCGGGGTCAGGGTCAGGCAGGGGACGTCAAAGACGACCCTGTCGTGGGACCACGAATCAATGGGCATGTCGATCCACGCACCCCCATCGACTCGGTTCTTGAGTTGCACGGCCTGGCCCTCGCCGTGCGTGTCACCAAAACACTCCCCCGTAAGCTCCACCAGGAACGTGGCTGGACCGGCGCTGGGCGTAATGCCCTGGGGATTCATCCTGATAGCCGGGCTGCAAGAGCGGCCACTGGGCTCAGGGAACCCTTCATGACATTCCCAGCAAGCTTCCTGGACGGGAAATGTCCTATAACTGGGAGGCTCAGGGCCCCCACCCCCGGCGTGAAAGCCGATAGCTTCCCACGCGTTCTGATCTCCCGTCAGATGCACCGTGTGCAGGGTGGGGTGATCGTGGCACGTCTCACAGTAGCGGATCAGCTCGGAATTATAGGGGTCCCAGCCCTGGGCATTGGGGTCATCGGCGTGGCAGCTCCCGCATTGCGCGCCAAAGCTGGTCTTGAAGCCCATGTGATGCGTGTCAAAGTTTCCGAGTATGGGTCGCCCGTATTCATGATAGCCCATGGGATTCCCCCAGGGGTCATAATGATCATACGTGGAGGGGTGCCCGGCATCAGCCTCTGGTGGGGGTGGATCGCCTTCGGCCCAGCCGCTGTCCACCACCGCTTGTGCCCAGTGGCAGTTCTCGCAAGAAAAGGGCGTAGGCGTTACCACCGATGGTGGATATTGTGCAAAAGGCAAAAACGGGGCGATCGGGACTACCAGGTTGGGATCATGGCACACCACGCAGTTCTCAGGGGCGGAAAGATCTGTGCCATGATGCCAACCGTTGCTGCCGAGCACGTCGTCCCAACTGTGACAGCCGTTGGTCGTGCAGTCGTGGATGACGACAACCCCCGGAGGCTCTGAGATCATGTCATGGCAATGGTCGCACTGATGGTCGAGTCCCGATGGGGAATAATGATGCCTGTCTGTAAGGCTGTCTCCGTGACAACCTCGACAGTCCATTTCCGTCAGCTCATCGTATCTGGCATCGTACATGCCGATCTCCTGCGGCACATAGTCCAGGAGCGGGTTTGGACGGTTGTAGTCGGCGTTCAAGGCCCAGAGGGTTCCCACGGTCCCTAAAATGAAGAACCCGATGGCGGACAGGCTAAAGAGTGACTTGGCTTTGCCCATGGTCATTGTGTGCGCCTCATGAACGAGTGAAACCCTGGTTTCGCAGGATTGAAGCCCACGAGCATCATTATCTTCAACGCAAAATACGGTCCAGGCAACAGGGAAAAATAAGGCCGATAGCCCTATTTCCGAAGAATTTCGCAAAAAACATGCCATTGAACTGGGCTTATCATTTCAACAAGTTAGCTTTTAAAGGGGGAAACGGTCGGTCATAAAGGAGAAACAAAATGCAACGTGTGGGCACTTGAATGCCACAATTCCAAGGGCTATGGTCAGTTCTCTCGGCAGACCCTGTTTTCAGCCAAAACTATTCAATATCACTCACAAAATACTTTTTACGAGTTGATCAAGTGTCCATTTATCATCATCACGAGACAGGGCGAGTCGCGCAATAGGCGTTTGACAGATGGACAAATCGTTCGTAAATTTAAGGTATCGAATCGAGTCAATTCCCTGTGGCCCAGGAGGTCTTACCAGTGAGCCATAGACGTCAAACCATGAAAGCGACGAGGCCTTTCAAAGCATGGGCTGTTTTTCTCGTTCCCCTCATCTTCTTTTTGCCTTTGGGGACCGCCTTCGCGGAACTCACTTCCTATATTGACGCCCACAACCGCTTCATCCTGAACGGAGCGCCCTTTTTCCCCCTGGGCTTGTACGTGGTCGAGTGCACGAACGGGAGTTACACTGCCGAGCTGGATGAGATAGCGGCCAGCCCCTTCGACACTGTGATGAATTACGGGGTCAACCAGTGCGGCACTGATGCCACCGACGCCCAGATCCTGGGCTACCTGGATCAGCTGGCAGCGCGCAATCTCAAACTGATCTTCTCCCTTTCAGAGTACTTTGACGGCGGACAGGCCGACATTGATACCATCACTCACAAGGTCAACACTTTTAAGGATCATCCTGCCATCATCAGTTGGTATCTCAATGACGAGCGGGATCCAACCGCATACCTGAGCCAATTGGAAGAGCGGTACCAGAAGATCAGGGAACTTGATGAAAACCACCCTGTATGGTC
>CAZCXI010000017.1:43815-45597 GCA_964502635.1 uncultured Desulfobacterales bacterium | reverse complement strand
GATCTCCTCCTTTAACAGGCAACAGGCAATCTTGTACCTTGGCCGCCCGCGCTTATCATAGCTCAGGTTTGCTGGCTGGATAAGCTTATTCATCACACAACCCTCTGCGATGGTCAGCTGAAACAGGTCCATCTCGTTGATGGGAGGTCGTGGCTTCAGTTTGTATTTTTCAAAGACATAGGCATGAAGAGGAAAATCCTCGCACAGGGGGCATCGATACACCCGACCGTTGGGAAAGACAAAGAAGTTTTCAGCAACCAGGCCCGCACACTCAAAACGTTCTGAGTTGTCCAAAAAGACCTTGGGATAGGTGACACGAATCCCAAGTGTGGCGGCTCGATCCGCCACCCTGGCCACCACGGTTGACCACTCTTTTTTCGTCAGCTGCAGCTTGTGTTCTTTTTGCTGTGCGGATCTTCCTCTGATCCCAATCACCTGAATGAAGAACCTGTCGATGCCGACAGACTTCAGGAGATTCGGCATGTTCTTCAAATCGCTGAGATTCAAGCGGCTCACCGTATAGATTAGGCTCACTTTAAAGCCCCTTGCCAGGGCCTCTTGGATACCGGCAACACACTTGTCGTAGCTGCCTCTGCCGCGGATGCGGTCGTTGACTTCCCTACACGAACCGTCCAGACCCACACTAAAATAATTTACTTCATCCGGGGTCACCTTTTCCAGGATCCGGTTAAAAAAGAAGCCGTTGGTGTCTACTGTGATGGAGGCATATCCCATGTCCCTGGCGGCCCGGATGAGGAGGTCAAGGTCAGGATGTAGTGTGGGTTCCCCGCCTATGAAGATGAGATTGGATTTGTGTGTCTCATTCATAAGGGCCTTCAGCCAATGTTTTATGGTTGCCGAACGAAGCGTTTGTTTACCGTGCTGCTCAGGATTGATATAGCAGTGTCTGCACGCGAGGTTGCAGCGAGTTAGTATATGGAAGAATATGTTCCTTGCGTTTTTCTCAAACGCAACCGTCTTTTCCACAAAAACCTCCAAAACCCTTGTTTATCGGAATCGCTGTGCGTTATTATCACCAAGGGGTCAAACAAGCAAGACTTCAAGGGACGGGAGTGGCCGATGAAATATATAGACACAGAACACCACCCTGACTTGCTGGAAGCAAGGCTTCGGGATGGCGAACGCTTTTCGTTCCGCTGCCATGAAGGCCTGGAATGCTTTACGAAATGTTGCCGGAATTTGAACCTGTTCTTGTATCCTTATGATGTGCTGCGTCTCAAGAAGAAATTAAACATCTCTTCTGATGAGTTTCTCGATAGCTACGTGGACATTGTGCTGCGGGAATCAAACTTCTTCCCAGATGTCTTGCTTCGTATGGCGGAAGATGATGAAAGGACCTGCCCTTTCCTGGGGCGGCCCGGATGCACGGTTTATCCGGATCGGCCCGACACCTGTCGGACTTTTCCTCTCGAACAAGGTATCATGTTCCAAGGGCGCAAAGGCAAGGCCACGGATGTGTACTTTTTCAGGCCCCCGGATTTTTGCCTCGGACCCCATGAGCCAGAGCAGTGGACGGCCGAAAGTTGGGCGGACGATCAGGGGGCGGTGACGTATCACAAGATGACCGCCCGGTGGGCAGAGGTGAAAGGCCTCTTCCAGGTAGACCCCTGGGGTGCTGATGGGCCTTATGGTCCTAGGGCGAAGATGGCCTTCATGGCCACTTATAACCTGGACAGATTTCGGGAGTTTGTTTTTGCGAGCAGCTTTCTGAGAAAATACAAGGTGAAAACGGCGATACAAAAGAAGATTGAAGCAGATGAT
>CAZCXI010000017.1:42155-43715 GCA_964502635.1 uncultured Desulfobacterales bacterium | reverse complement strand
CCCACGGGGAATTCCCCCATGCCAAGGGCCTGACGTGCCGCCTCGAGGGCCTTTCCCATATAGCGTTCGTAATCCATTTTGAATCGCTCTCCTGTCTGATACTGTGAATGACGCCGGTTCAATAGGTATCACACAAACTAACGCAGAATTTGACAATAAGTAAAGGAGCAAAGACCTCTTTCGGGAAAGGCGCACATGTGCTGCCGGCGGCTCGGGGTTGGAATAGGTCTTTACAGATTCTTGTCTTTGTGCCATAAGATGATCGTTTCTTCCTTACTTGCAGTTCAATATCCCGACAACCTCCTATCTCCGGCCCGCGAGGGGGCTCAAGGCATGGTTAAGTCGCAAGCCATAGAAAGTCCGTCATTGTATAGGGCGGTCTCCATCCGGGAGGAGACAGAGGCCTGGGAGAGGCAGTACCTGTCTCCATGTGCCTGCTTGAGCAGCGAGTCGAGAGGCAGGGTGACCCATGAAGAACCCTGTTCTATTCGCACGGCATTTCAACGAGACCGCGATCGCATTGTCTATTCCAATGCCTTCAGACGTCTCAAGCACAAGACGCAAGTGTTTCTCTCCCCGTTGGGAGATCACTACCGCACACGGCTTACCCACACCCTGGAGGTTTCGGAGATTGCCCGCACCATGGCCCGGGCGTTGAGACTCAATGAGGATTTGGCCGAGGCCATCGCCCTGGGACACGATTTGGGACATACGCCTTTCGGACATGGTGGAGAGGTGGTGATCAAGGAGATCTATTCGGAGGCCTTTTCTCACCCGGAACAGAGCATAAGGGTCGTTGATGTGCTGGAGAAAAAAGGCCGAGGCCTCAACCTGACCTTTGAGGTCCGTGATGGGATCCTGAAACATTCCAAAGGCGATGGCGCCGTTCTGCCCGGGGAGCCTGATGAGGTGCCCGTCACGGTTGAGGGCAGGGTCGTGCGCTTTGCCGACATCATGGCCTACCTCAATCACGACTTGGATGACGCCATCCGCAGCGGCGTCATTCACTGGAAGCAGGTCCCAGAACAATGTGTGGAGGTGTTGGGGCGGTCCCATTCCGGGCGCGTCAGGACTATGATCAATGACTTGGTGATATCCAGCCAAATTGACAATGGACAGATGTGCCTTGCCGTGAGTCAGGCGGTTTCCGAGGCCATGACCACGCTCAGGCAGTTTCTCTATGATCACGTTTACAGGTCTGATCAGGTACACAGCCAGTTTGTCAAGGCCAAAAAGATCCTCTCGGAACTTTATTCCTGGCTCTTGGAACACCCGGCAGATCTTGATGCCGAGCTCAAGAAGATGGAGATGGGGCGTTTCCCGCCGGGCACGACCCAGGAACGCAAGGTCTGTGACTTTGTTGCCAGCATCACGGATCGCTATGCCTTGAATCTTTACGAGGAGATCTTTTTCCCAACGCCATTGGTTTGATGGAGGGGCGCTGATGGACGAACCGCGATACCTGCCATATGAACAAGCAAACAAGCTCGTGGCCGAGGTCATAGAAATGGAGCATCCCACTGAAGACGGGAAGCGCATCTTCAACGTTTACAATCACAG
>CAZCXI010000017.1:36283-42055 GCA_964502635.1 uncultured Desulfobacterales bacterium | reverse complement strand
ATGGTTTCCGCGGCCTTTTCTTGGTTCGCCGGATCAAGGGCTTGCCGCCAGCCTTCTAGCAACGCCCTCACAAATCTTCGCACGGTTTCTGGTCGTGCTTCAAACAGGCCCTCGGTGGTAATGACGGAGTTTGCCACAAAGCGGACGCCAAAGGCATCGGGATTGAAGAAGCGCACCGCTTTTCCTCCTTTGCGGAGTTTGTCACCAATGATGATCCCCTCGGCATTCTGATAAACAGGCCAGAGATCCACCTCGCCTCTGAAGAAAGGCGCATAATCATAACGAACACTGAAAAACCGGATGTCGTTCTGCCGGATCTCGTATTTGGCCAGGAGGGCCTTCATGATGGTCTCATCGTTGCCGCCGTATGTCACGCCAATGGTCTTGCCCTTTAGGTCCTGAACGGTATCAATAGAAATCTTCTCGGACCGGTAGATCCATTGGAGGGGATTGGACTGAAAAAGCTGGGCAATCACGACAATCGGGGCGCCTTTGGATGCAGCGCGTATGACCTGATCCGCCGAGGCCACACCAAATTGGGCGTGGCCAAGCTCGAGCTCCTTGATCGCATCTCGTTCAGGGCCGCCCTCCTTGATGGTTACCTGCAGTCCATGGTCTGCAAAAGTGCCGTGTGCGTCGGCGTAGAGGTCACCCACTACACTGGTGTTAAAGAGCCATTTGAGCCGATAGGTCACATCTTCCAGACCTTTTTCGGCTTTCCTGCCACAACCACCCGCACACAATGCCGTTACCGCTAATGCGGCCAGAAGACTGGTGGCGAAATGGATGCCTATCTTCAAGCCGAACTCCCTTGAACAAAAAAACCTCCGTCAGCACAGACCGTGGGTCTGCAGCTGCGGAGGCTCGAAAATGCTGGGAATTCGGCTCTGGGGTGTGATACTTGCAGCACAAGCGTGCCAACATTTCTGGAGGACGTGATGGCGGGGCCCCAGAGCCGAAACTCGTTAATCAGTCCCGTCAATCCTTGCCGTATACGTTTGCTTCCTTTGCCGTCAAACAGAGACACATGACAAAAACGCCAATGAACACCCCTAAAAAAAGGCCGGTAAGGAATTCTATCATTTCATTATCCGCCGTGCTGATCCCGGCGTTTTGCCCAAGGCGTCCGCATCAGCAGCCCTGTCACGGCCTCAATTCGACAAGAGCCATGAAAACCACAGCGGCATTTGACAGAAACAAAGCAACAGAGACTTCAAATGTACATGCAAAATAATACACGTTTGAGGGCATGTCAAGTATATATTGTAGTATTGGCAAAAAAAAACGCAATATATAGTGGCACAACTCAGCCAGCGCTAGGTGCCTCCCACTTCTTTTGCACGAGGCGCCCCACCCATTCCAAGAGTGCGAGATAGAGTGAAGTGCAGATCCCGATCAGAAAAAGCGCTACCAAGATCTTTGCTAGATCACTCTGATACAGCGCGATGCGTATGCTGTACCCGATACCGGCATCAGCCGCAATGAATTCGGCCACAATTGTGCCGACCATGGCCAGGGTGGCACTGCCCACGATCACGGTGGTGAGCTTGCCCATGCTTTCGAACGCCCGGATCTTGACCTCCAACCGCCAGTTCGTTCTTTTGGTGACAACATAGAAATGCTCGATGGCGACCACGGGTTCGGACAGGATCCCCAGAAAGGACAGGAGCAAAGGGAAATAGCATATCATCGCCGTAATCAGGAGCCTGGAGGAAAGTCCATCACCCAGAAGGATGAAGATGATAGGGGCTACCGCAACAACGGGATAGGCCTGAATATTGTAAGCGGCCACCCTGATCAAGGAACCCAGCCACGTGGTGAGCCGGCCGATGATCCCGACGGCAGTCGCCATAAGAATAGACAGGATGTGGCCGACAATGGCCACGGCCAGGGTGTCCAGGGCCGCCAAGAGGTATCTGGCGAACACCAACTGGCCGGTTTGCCACAATTCTCGGAGGCTCGGCACCACATAGTCAGACACGTGTAACAGGTGTTTTACCAGCAAGAGAAAGACCAGGCCCAGGAAATAGACCACAAGAAACTGATAAATGCGCCGTAACATTTTAGCCCTTTGAAAACGTTATCTGCATATGGGTGATCCGATTTTAAACCGTGTCAAACTCGCGCACAAGTGACCGTAAAGAAAGAACAGGGGTGAGGCTTGCAAATAGCATTGATGACCCGCAGATACCATTTGACCTGTGGAAGAACTCGCCACTTTGCTGTTCTTTCTTAACGCTCACTACCGCGCTCAAACAGTGCCTCGCTTTAGAATCGGACCACCCGTATGCTTTGTTGTACACGTTTTTGAATAGGCTAAATTGATAAATGCGCCTATGTAGCATGCACGACCTCTAACATGGTCAGCTCAAGGCCTTGCCTTTTCAGGGGTCGGCCTTGCCTGTAGTCCTGCCCCATAACACGCACAGCTTGAGGCGACTTGTAGGGGCTTCTGAGGACAAGTATCTCCTTGCAAAACTTGGACACCTCCAGCACGTTGTGAGAAATGTAGAGGAAGGACTTCGTTGGAAACATGGCCTTGATCTTCAGGATGATCTGCTCTCTCGTAGCCTCATCCACGTTGGCGAGGCTTTCGTCCATGATCAGAAGATCAAAGTCCTGCAAGAGATAGCGTGTGAGGTTAATGCGATTTTGCTGTCCAAGGGAAAGCTGCGCAAATCGGGAATGCAGACATCCTTGAAGACCAAAAAAGCGAACGAGGTCGTCGACCTTGCCCCGGTTAAGCTCAGGGGTGACTTCCGCCAGGTGGTCTCCTGCGCTGCACCATCCGGGGAGCCTTTCCAGATTGTAAGAATAGAGAATGGGACCTATGTCATGAGTCGGCATGCTGCAGGGAGGCCCCGTAATCTCACCGGCTATGATCTTGGCAAGCGTTGTCTTGCCCACACCCGAAGGCCCGAAAAGGGCATGGAAACCGGGGCCGGATATTTGGCAGGTCAGGTCTTTGAATACATAGCCGTGTGTACGGGGATATCTAAAGGCAAGGCCAGTGCATTCAAATAATATCACGCTGTTGAACTCATTCAAGGATGCCCTGCGGCGTCGGCTCCGAGTATTCTCCGCCCAGCACATAGCCGCCGTCAAGCCTTAGGACACTGCCAGTCATGAAGGGTGCATCGCGAATGACAAAGAGTGCTGCCTCTACAACGTCTTCGATGCGGCCGATTCGTCGCAGGGGCGTGTGATCAATAATCTGCCGGCGTTGGCTCGCGGACAGCAGCCCCCATCCCCGGGTTTGAGGACCATGGCGCGTCTCGACCAAGCCGAGCATTAACTCATTGACTCTCACTTCAGGGGCGGCTTCTCGGGCCCAGGTCTCGGTAAAAGACGATACGGCCCGGTTGGCGGCGGCGTAACCGTCGTTAAAGATACTGCCCGAAGGGCCACTTCTGCCAATCAGCCCCGCAATAGAGGAAATGTTGAGGACCATGCCGTCACCAGTGGCCTTCAAGTGGGGCAGGGCCGAGGTGTAGGCCCACCATTTGGCCCGGAGGGTCGTGGCCATCTCCAGGTCCCACTGTTCGCGCACGTAAGGGCCATGCACGACAGGCCAGCCCCCACGCTCTATGTTGTTGATGAGGATGTCAAGGCGTCCAAACCTTGCGATGACCTTGTCAACAAGGGAAGGGATTTCGTCTGTGTCAAGGAGGTTGGTCCTGAGCACAAGATGCTCCACTCTTGATTTTCCAAGGTCTTGCTTCAGCTCTTGCAAAGACTCTTCCCAATCATAATAGGTCAACGCCACCTTGACCCCTTGTCCGGTCAAGGCGAGGGCGATTCCTTTTCCAATCCCCTTGATGGCGCCCAATACCAGGGCGACCTTGTCCTTTAGCTCCACCGGTGACCTCTCCCATCCGACAGGCCCCTGAGGCACATGCCATCGCCGCTAGGATCCATGTCCGAACACCGCCCCTTTTATCCATTCTATAGCAAAGCGCATCAGGGCCACATCATCTTTTCGGATGGCTTCAACCAGGCCTTCGCTCACGGCGGCCGATGCCCAGAGCTTCTTTTCAAATGTCAGGTCCCTGAACCCGTCAAGGTCATAACAGGCCATGTAAAACAGCTCGTTTTCCTCCGTGCCCAGCTCCTTGTCTCGGCTTCTCTTCAGTGACAAGATGTCCAGCATCAGGTCGTTCATCTCATTATAGATATCCAACTGCTGGTCTTTCTTCCATTGCCTCACCGTCCATTGCCTCGGCTGCGCAAACCCGAGGCAGTGGGCCTCCTGGATGAGGATATAGAACTCCCGGCAGCCTTGTCGGCCCGGTTTCCTCACAGCCATCCGAGCGAGGGGATAGGTGCGGCAAGACCCTGGCCTGTCTTCATAGACGCTGCAGCCTGCCGGGCTCACGAAGGGACAACGGAAATCTTGCTCCTTCAGCATTTTCAGGGAGACCACCGGCAAGCCGCTCCTTGCTCCTGTGTGACACTCGGTGAATTGATCCAAGAACTGTTGGGAAGAGAGGTTGAGTCCATTTTTCAAACGCAAGATATCGTAAGGCGTCAGGTATTGATTCAAATCACGGCAGCAACGATTAAAGCACGCCATCTGCGGGTGGCAAGAAAATCGGAAGGTATCATCTAACCGGAGTTTCTGAAAATCTTCCACAACGCCTCTCAGTCCGGCCTCGCTGCTATGGGATGCCCGTATGTGGAACAGCGGAAGCCATGGATTCGTGTACCATTTCAGTCCATGCCAAGTCAATACGAGCCGATCCATGCCAGGGCAATGAAACGACGGCGGCAATGGGGCCGGGTCCGACCTGGGGGCTGCTGGCCCGAAAGGGCTTGATATGTGTTCATGTTTCTGGCCAGTTTTTCCTTGAGGCGGTCTCAAAAATGCCTTGACAACAGGGTGTTATGGTGATACACAGAGAACAGTTTTTGGGGGACTCTGTAAGTATTTAGATTTCTTTGTAAAATTCCCAGTATCCTTCGTGCCGAATCGGCATTCTGAGCACGAATCTAACACATCTGAGACTGCCCCGGACCCGGATGGATGGGGGCGGTAATGTGACCTAAACACGGGCGGTTTGACTGGGCGGCATTTATTCTTTCGTTTTCCAGGAGCCCCGCATCGGTTTGCCAAGAGGAACGTGACAGCAGGGGCATGAGCCGCGAATCTTACGTTTTGGGGCGGCGGTGTTGCGGGTCAAACCAGCAGACCCTATGGGTTGTGAGAGGGATCTGTCATAAAAAGATCTGTTGAAAGGGGGGAGGTGAAGCCAGGTATTTGTTGAAAGGGGGGAGGTCGAGCCACGGGGTGGCATGTTTGAAGAATCTCCCCAAGCGTCGTCAAGTAGTTAAAAAAAATCGATTTAGGAGGTAGATCAATGCCAAGTTTTGTCATTCAAGAAAAATGCGATGGATGCAAGGGCGGGGACAAGACGGCTTGCATGTACATCTGTCCCAATGACCTGATGGTCTTGGATGCAACGGCCATGAAGGCTTATAACCAGGAGCCGGATCAGTGCTGGGAGTGCTTCTCCTGCGTGAAGATTTGTCCTACCCAGGCCATTGAGGTGAGAGGGTACTCTGATTTTGTGCCCCTGGGCTCCAGTATTATGCCCATGAGAGGCACCGAGGATGTCATGTGGACCTGCAAGTTCAGGAACGGCATGATCAAGCGCTTCAAGTTCCCCATCCGGACCACACCAGAGGGTGCGGCTAACGAGTACGCAGATCTGAAGGGTCAGGATCTTAACAGTGGTTTGCTTTCTACCGAGGAGGCCGCCGGTATGACACTGC
>CAZCXI010000017.1:8375-36183 GCA_964502635.1 uncultured Desulfobacterales bacterium | reverse complement strand
CAGGATCTTAACAGTGGTTTGCTTTCTACCGAGGAGGCCGCCGGTATGACACTGCCCACGCCTAAGCTTTAGGAGTCTGTGAGGAAAGGCTTGATCAAGCAACGAATCTATTATTAAGGAGGATACGGATATGGCAATACCTAGCAAACCGACGGGAGAGCTTCTCGCGTCAAGAGATCCGGAAGTCGAAGAAAGAGAGGTCGATCTGTTGATTATTGGTGGCGGGATGGCTGCTTGTGGTGCGGCCTTTGAGATCAAGAAATGGGCGCCTGACAAGAAGATCCTTTTGGTGGATAAGGCGGCCATGGAACGAAGCGGTGCGGTCGCCCAGGGGCTTTCGGCCATCAACACCTATATTGGCGAAAATCCGATTGAAGACTACGTCAGGATGGTCAGAAATGACCTCATGGGCATTACCCGCGATGACCTCGTTTATGATGTGGGCCGCCATGTGGATGACTCTGTGCATCTCTTTGAAGAGTGGGGGCTGCCGATCTGGAAAAAGCACCCGGAAACAGGCAAAACCATCGACGGTGCCAAGGGCCTCGAAATCGGGCTGCTGAAAGATGGGGCCGCGCCCGTGCGCACCGGCAAATGGCAGATCATGATCAACGGAGAATCTTACAAGTGCATCGTGGCAGAAGCTGCCAAGAAGGCGCTCGGCGAAGAAAATATTCTGGAGAGAGTCTACATCACGAAGCTGATGCTCGATGCCAATAAGGAGAACACTGTTTGTGGCGCTTACGGCTTTAGCGTGCGTGACAACAAGGTGTACATTATCAAGGCCAAGGGCGTACTGGTTGCGTGCGGCGGCGCGGTGAACATTTACATGCCTCGCGCCCAGGGTGAGGGTAAGGGACGTGCGTGGTTCCCCGTATGGAACTCCGGGTCCGGCTATACCCTTTGCATGCAGGCCGGTGCCGAGCTGACCATGATGGAAAACCGGTTCACCCCGACGCGTTTCAAAGACGGCTATGGTCCGGTGGGCGCATGGTTTCTGCTGTTCAAGGCCAAATGCGTCAATGGATTGGGTGAAAACTATCTGGCCAGTGACTTCACCAAGGCCGAGCTCGACAAGTATGCACCTTACGGGCACGCTGCGGTGACCCCCACGTGTCTGAGAAACCACGTGATGCTGGCGGAGATGAAAGAAGGCCGCGGGCCCATCATTATGGACACGGTGACAGCCCTGGCGAACCTTGCCGCGGAGCTGGACAAAAAGGAGCTCAAGCACCTCGAATCCGAGGCCTGGGAGGACTTCCTTGACATGACCTGCGGCCAGGCGAACCTGTGGTGCGCCAACAACATTGAGCCTGAAAAGACCAACTCAGAGATCATGCCAACTGAGCCGTATCTGCTCGGTTCTCATTCAGGCTGCTGCGGTGTCTGGTGCGGCGGGCCCATGGAAGACTGGAACCCGGATGCCTACAAGACGGGTTATAACCGCATGACGACCGTCAATGGCCTCTTTATCGCCGGAGACGTGGTCGGGGCCTCGGGGCATAAGTTCTCCTCAGGCTCCCACGCCGAGGGCCGCATTGCCGCAAAGGCGATGGCTAAGTATGTGGCCGAGAATGACTTTGCGCCCGCGCCTACGGAGTCTACACAGGAAATCGTAGACTACCTGTGGCAACCGGTGAGGCTCTTCCTGGATCACTATCAGTACACCACGGCCAATGAAATCAACCCCAATTACATCAAGCCGTCGGGCTTTTCCATGCGGTTGATGAAGGCCACCAATGAGTACGGCGGCGGCTGGGCCACCTATTACCAGACCAGCGGTACCAGCTTGAAAATCCTCATGGATATGTTCAAGGTCATGCATGAGGACTCTTTTAAACTGGGCGCTGGCGACCTGCATGAACTCCTGCGGTGCCATGAGATGAGACACAGACTCTGGACCGTTGAGGCCCACAACCGGCATATCCTCTTCAGGGAGGAGTCCCGCTATCCGGGCTTCTACTACAGGGCAGACTTTCCGAACACCGATGATGCAAATTGGTTCTGTTTTGGAAATTCCAAGTATGATCCGGCGAGCGGAGAGTGGACTATGATTAAGAAGGACTATATCAAGGTCATCCCTGACTAGGGGGCACCATCCCTTTTTATGGGATAACAGATGAAGACTCCAGGTGCCGTTTTGTGGCACCTGGAGCTTTTTTTAGTTTCATTTGTGTTTTTTGCTCGCCATTTCATGTGCATTTTTCGGCACGGCTATCAGATTGACGGAGGAATAGGATGACAGAAGAACAAAGAGCTGAAGAGCAGACTAAAATGGGCAGCATCCTGGTTGTGGGGGGAGGTATTAGCGGGCTCACGGCAACCCTTGAAGCCGCTGAAGTGGGCTATGAGGTTTTTCTGGTGGAGCAGAATCCTTATCTAGGCGGCAGAGTGGCTCAGTTGAAACATTATTTCCCAAAGCTATGTCCTCCGACATGCGGTCTTGAGATCAATTTTAGAAGGATCAAGGATAATCCCAGGATCCAATTCTTTACCATGGCCGAAGTCCAGAGCATCTCAGGGGGACCGGGAAATTATGACGTGACCATCAAAGTGAACCCCCGCTATGTGAACGAAAAGTGCACCTGTTGCGGCGAGTGTGAAAAGGCTTGTATGGCAAAGATCCCCAATGCGTTCAATTTTGATATGGATTCTACCAAAGGGGCCTATCTCCCCCATGAGATGGCCTTTCCCATGCGATACGTGATTTCTCCCAAGATTTTGGGCACGGACGACGCCAAACGGTGTGTCGAGGCATGTCAGTACGACGCTATCGACCTTGAAATGCAACCCGAGACGATTAATCTGAAGGTGGGGGCTGTTATATTTGCCACGGGTTGGAAGCCCTATGATGCCTCAAAGATTGATAACCTGGGCTTCGAATACCAGAATGTCATCACCAATATGATGATGGAGCGCCTTGCCGCGCCCAACGGCCCCACCCGCGGGAAGGTTCTGCGCCCCTCTGACAACAAGAAGATTTCACGGATTGCCTTTGTTCAATGCGCGGGTTCAAGAGATGAAAATCACTTGCCTTACTGTTCTTACATCTGCTGCATGGCATCATTGAAACAGGCCACCTACGTGAGGGAGCAGTATCCTGAGGCACAGATCTACGTGTTCTATATCGATATCAGGGCACCGGGACAGCGTTACGAAAAGTTCTACAAGAAGATCAAAGAGGATGAAAACATTTTCCTGATTAAGGGAAAGGTAGCCGAGGTTCAGGAAGATGTGAATACCAAGGATATCACGGTTGTGGCAGAAAATGCGGTGACCGGCGAAAAGGTCCAGGAGACGGTTGATATGGCCGTGCTGGCCACAGGGATGGTTCCAACCACGGCGGACATCAAATTGCCGGGGGGCGTGAAGTACGACCCGGACGGCTTTGTGGTTTCGGACCTTGACAATGGGGGGATGTTTGCCACGGGTTGCGCAGCCAAGCCCCTAGATGTTACTTCATCCAATCAACACGCTACCGGTGTGGCCCTGAAGGCCATTCAAACTTTGGTGAGCAGGTAGGAGGTCATCCATGGAAAAGAAGTTAGGCGTATATATCTGCAAAGGTTGCGGGATCGGAGAGGCCCTTGATATTGAGCGACTGGAGAAGAAGGTTCCCCCCAAGATAAAGGTCCGCAAGACCCATCCCATTCTGTGCTCCCCGGAGGGCGTTGAGCTTATCAAGCAAGACATTGCAGAAGAGGGCGTAAACACCGTCGTCATTGCCGCCTGTTCCAGGCGTGTGCTCTACGATGTCTTTGATTTTGGTCCGGCTGTCGTGGCGAGGGTGAATCTCAGAGAAGGTGTGGTCTGGAGCCATAAACCCGATGAGGAGCACATGACCGGAGAAGAGGGTGGCCCCCAGGTGGATGAGCTCATTCAGGAGATGGCTGAGGACTACCTTCGCATGGGCATGGCTGAGGCCGAGAAGATTCAGAAGCCGGAGCCCTATCAGCTTGAGGAGCCTATTAACAGGCGGATCTTGGTGCTTGGAGGTGGTGCCACCGGCCTGAGTGGGGCCTTGGAGGTGGCTAAGGCGGGTTATGAAGCCGTAGTGATTGAAAAGGAAACTGAAGTTGGGGGATTTGCGACCAAGCTGCGCAAGCAGACCCCCTGGGCCTATCCGTATGAGGATCTGCAAGAACCCGTGATTGAACAGATTGTCAAAGAGGCCGAAGCCCATCCAAAGATCGACATACGCACAGGCACAGAGGTTGCGCGTATAGCAGGACAACCGGGACTCTATGATGTGACATTCAAGTCTACGGGTACCAAGAGCGTGTGGGATGTCATGTCAAAAGAACAGGAAGAGGCATTGCTGGCCAGGCTTGCGGAGGAAGGGCAGGCCCCTGGCTCCAGGGAGCCTACTCCTGACGAGCCTGCGACTATTTTGAGAAAAAACCCGGATGCAGAGCGCTTTGGGGCAGTTATCCTAGCTACAGGCTGGAAGCCTTGGCAACTCAAGAAAGAGGAAGAGGAGGAATCTGGAGAGGCTGCAGAGGCCAAGAAAGAAGAGGCCAAAGAGGCGGAAGGCGAAGAGCCCCAAGCGGAAGAGCCCAGCTATGAGCATCTTGGGTACGGGCAGTTTCCAGATGTGGTGACCAACGTGGCTCTAGAAGAAATGGCGGGTCAGGGCAAGATCCTGCGTCCGTCTAACGGGAAACCCGCCGCAAGCGTGGCCTTCATTCAATGTCCCGGCCAGGGGTCAGACGAAGATTTTCCCTATGCCGCGGGCATTACTAGCATGGTTGCCTTGAAACAGGCCAAATATGTTCGGGAAGACAATCCCGATGCCAAGGCCTACATCTTCTATCAGCACATGCGCACCCTTGGGCAGAACGAGTACTTTTATAAGAGTGCCCAACAAGATGAAGGGATCTTTCTGACCAAGGGCGATGTGATAAGCGTGTCTGGAAATGGTAACGGCTCCCTGGTCTTGGAGGCCAAGGACACGCTTCTTGGTGAGGACATCAAGGTGAAGGTGGACATGGTGGTGCTGGCTACCGGCATGGTGCCCATCACAAAGGACGATCCGGTCATGAATCTGGCCTATCGACAGGGACCAGGTTTTCGTGATCTAGAACTTTTTGATGGGTATCCCGATTCGAATTTCATCTGTTTTCCCTATGAAACTCGCAGGACCGGTATCTACGCCGCAGGCTGCGCTCGTAGGGCCATGAGCATCCAAGAATGCAGGGAAGACGCGGCAGGCGCAGGCCTTAAGGCGATTCAGTGTATTGAATCCGCCAATCGCGGCGTATCGGTTCACCCCCGGTCAGGGGACATGACATTTCCTGATTTCTTCTTCCAGCGGTGCACCCAGTGTAAGCGATGCACCGAAGAGTGCCCCTTCGGCGCCCTGGATGATGATGAAAAGGGAACGCCCCTTCCCAACCCAACCCGGTGCCGGAGGTGCGGCACCTGCATGGGGGCCTGTCCGGAGCGTATTATCGGGTTTGCGGATTATAACATTGACTCCATCGGTTCCGCGGTCAAGGCCATTGGGGTCCCAGAGGAGGAGGAAAAGCCCAGGGTCCTTATTCTGGCCTGCGAGAATGACGCCTACCCGGCCTTTGATGAGGCTGCACTCAATGGGCTAACCTATTCGCCTTTCGTGCGGATCATCCCGGTGCGCTGCCTCGGCTCAGTCAATGTGGTGTGGATCAAGGATGCCCTGTCCAAAGGGGTTGACGGCATCATGGCCATCGGCTGCAAGTACGGGGACGACTATCAATGTCACTTTGCCAAGGGAAGTGAACTCCTGAATATCCGTATGGACAAGATCGGCGAGGCCTTGGTAAGTCTGGCCTTGGAAAAAGAACGGGTCAAGCAAGTCCAGATTGCCATTGACGAATATGATAAGCTTCCTGGTATCATCGAAGAGTTCATGGCGACAATAGAAGAGGTTGGCCCCAACCCCTTTAAAGGGTTCTAGTCTGGCCCCTATGTCAGATAAGGCAAGGAGGAGGTAAAGAAAATGGCAGAGAGTGTGTGGGTGGAACCTGACGTCAACTTTGTCAAACAGCTCAAGACATTGGGTGGAGATACGCTCAAAAAGTGTTTTCAGTGCGCCACCTGTTCGGTGGTGTGTCCCATCTCTCCGGACGAAAAACCATTTCCCAGAAAGGAGATGATTGCGGCTCAGTGGGGGTTGAAGGACAGGCTCGTGGGCAATATGGATGTCTGGCTTTGCCATCAGTGCAATGATTGCTCGACATATTGTCCGAGGGGGGCGCGGCCCGGGGATGTGCTCAATGCGGTGAGGGCCTATAGCATTGCAGAGTATGCCTGGCCGAGTTGGCTGGGCAGGATCGTGCCTGACGGCAGGTTCTGGTGGCTTCTTTTGGCCATACCGGTGGCCATTTTTCTCGTACTCTTAAGCGCCATCGGTCATTTGCACATACCTGAGGGTAGGATTGTGTTTGACGAGTTTTTCCCGACCTTACTTGTGGATTCCATTTTTATTCCTATGACGGCATGGGTGTTTCTGACCTTTGGAATCGGCATTACAAGATTCATGAACGACATCCACAAAAAGGCCCTTGCAGATGGGAAGGCAAAACGCAAGGACCTTAACATCCCTGATTTTCTGAAAAGCATCCTCTGCACCCTGCCGACCATCCTGAGACACAGCAAGTTTTCCCAGTGCACGGAAAACAAGGACAGGTATGTTCCCCATATCATGGTGTTATTCTCCTTTGTGGGGCTTTTTGTGGTGACGAACTGCTTCTTTGTGGCATTGTACATCTTGCGTGTCCCAGGCCCTTACGCCCAGATTAACCCTATAAAGGTCCTGGCTAACGTGAGTGCCATTGCGCTCTTGGTGGGAGCGATATGGATGATCGCCAACCGTCTTAAAGACCGGGGTGAGAATATAGGGAAGGGGAGCTATTTTGACTGGTCCCTGCTGATACTGGTCTTGGCTCTGGCGGTGACCGGCGGGCTGTCGGAACTGACAAGGCTGGCCAACCTGCCTAACGTAGCCTATCCGATGTACTTTACTCATCTGGTCTTTGTGTTTTGCCTGTTCGCCTATCTGCCGTTTTCCAAGCTCGCGCACCTTGTTTACCGAACCCTGGCCATGGCCTACTCACGATATTCTGAGAGGGAGCCGTGTGAGTAAATCCGGCGACCTGTGATGATGTGGCTCCCTGGCCCGGCGTGAAGGGTCGAGGAGCCATTTTTTTTGGCCCGGTGTCGTGGCGCATGAACAGTGAAGCAACAACAAAGGGAGAGACCATTTTGGTCTCTCCCTTTTCAATTTCACATGCAACTTGTCGTGATCAAATGCTAGGTTGCGTCGCCTGTGGCGGCACCGTGCAGTTTGATTTCGACCTTTTCCGTTAAGCCTTCGTAGTATTCACGCAAGAGGACCAGAACCTCATCGCGTCCGAAGTGATCCGGAATGTCGCCACCTTCTGAGAGAAGCTTGCGAAGCATGGTTCCACTCAAGATGACACGGTCTTCCTTGCCGTGGGGGCACGTTCTCAGGGACGCCATGCCGTCGCACTTATAGCAGTAAAAGGTCCAGTCGATCTTAAGGGGCTTGCAGAGTAAAGCCTTCCCCGGCTCCGGACAGGCTTCTTTGGTGTAGGGGATCTTGTCAAAGATCGTCTGTGCTTCAAACATGCCGTAGAAGTCGCCCACCCCGGCGTGATCACGACCGATGATCATTCGGGAGCAGCCGTAATTCTGGCGAAAAACGGAGTGCAGCAGACCCTCTCTTGGGCCGGCATAGCGCATGTCCATGGGATATCCGCCCTGCAGGACCTTGTCTTCCACAAAGTAGTTCTTGACGAGTGTATCAATACATTTGACTCGAACATCGGCAGGGATGTCGCCGGGCTTCAGGTTGCCGACCAGGGAGTGGATGAACACGCCGTCACACACCTCTACTGCAATCTTGCACAGGTATTCGTGGGATCTGTGCATGGGGTTTCTGAGCTGCATGGCCGCGATCTCTGTCCAGCCCCTTTCTTCAAAGATCTTTCGTGATTCAGCAGGCCTCATGTAGATGCCGGCGTACTTGGTGGGAAACTGGGCCTCACTCAAGACCTTGACAGGTCCGGCAAGGTTGACGTCTTTCTGGCTCATGCACATCTGGACGCCTGGATGGTCCTCTTCGGCGATCTTCCAAAATTCGGCCGGATCTGGGACCCCCTCACCCATGAAGACCTTTTCGCACTCCCATTTCCTGTCTGCCTCGGTCATCTCGAATTTTTCCGTGACCTTCATGGTCGCCCTGATCTCTTCACGTTTTGGGTCAAAAAGGGCAATCTCATCGCCTTCAGCGATGCTGTCCGCATCTTCCTTTGACACGGAAAGCGTCACCGGAACGGGCCAGAAGGTCCCGTCGGCAAGAAGGAAGTTTTCGCAAACGCCTTTCCAGTCCGCCTTGGTCATAAAGCCATCAAGCGGGCTGAACGCGCCAATGCCCATCATGAGCAGATCGCCGTTTTCGCGCGGAGAGATCTCAATTTTTTTCAGTCCTTCAGCCTTTTTCTTTTCTGCTTCTAATTCTGCTCCTTCAAGAAGGGCACATACCAAGCCTTTTCCGCCATGAGGTGGGATTAGTTTTGACATTTCTTACGTCTCCTTTCCTTATTGGACTTGCACTCTTGATGGACCTTAAAGTTCCACCTTTACACATCAGACACTGTGGGCTATTGTCCGGCCTCTCCTCCTTTCCATTTTTATAATGAGAGATATATATGTACGTTGAGGTTCCCTTTGATGGCAAAAATCACACTGATCTCTCTCGGCCAAGATCCACCAGGCCGCCCCAATGCTCATATCTTGCGGAAGATGTCCTCCAGGACATTGTAGAACGGTAAAACAACCATTTTCTTTAATACAAACGCACGCTTTTGTCAAGGACAAGATCCCTCAGAACGAGGAAAAACATGGTTACAAGTTGCGCACCACCACGTAATCGGCCAGGTCTTCGAGGAGGAGGCGAGTCTTAGAGACGTCAAAGATCCCGAGGCATCTCTTTGCCCGATCAATGTGCTCCTTTGCTTTCCTCCGGGTGTATGCGATGCCCCCGTATCGGCCCACCAGCTGTAAAATGCTGTCAAACTCCTTCTGGGTAAAGGTTCCGCCTCGAATGATCGTTTCCATGCGGTTGCGGTCTTCAACCGTCGAATGCTGCAGGGCATAAATGACAGGCAGTGTCAATTTGCCCTCGGTCAAGTCTGTTCCAGTGGCCTTTCCAAGGACCTGCGCGTCTGCCGTATAATCGAGGAGGTCATCAACCAACTGGAAGGCCACCCCCAGGTGATAGCCATAGTGGACCAGGGCGTCCACCTGGTCTTCGGGCGCGTTTGCCAGCAATGCGCCGGTCTGACAGGCAGCCCGGATGAGATAGGCCGTTTTTCGTTTGATGACCTCCATGTATTGCTCTTCATCTGTTGAAAGGTCCTGCCGGCGTAAGAGCTGGTCAATCTCTCCTTCAGACATCTCAGCCGTGGTATGGGCAAGAACGTCCAAAATGGCGATCTGATCGGTTTGCGCCGCAATGGCAATGGAACGGGCAAGCAAGAAGTCTCCTGCCAGGACGGTCCCGGGAGCCCCCCAGATCGAATGGGCTACGGGGTTTCCCCGACGGACCTCGGCCCCGTCCACCACATCATCATGAAGCAAGGTGGCGGCGTGCAGGTATTCAAATACGACCGACAGCGTCTTGTCATAGTCCCCTTGGTAACCGCAGAGCCGGGCTGACAGGACCATGAGCAGTGGCCGGATCCTCTTGCCGCCGCTGAACATGATATATTTGGCCACGTGGGAGACAAAAGGAAGATAGGGGTTGAGGTTTTCAACGAGGGCATCCTCGATGGCCGACAGGTCTTCGGCCACATCACCGAGTATTCGATCCTTGAGCCCTTTCATACCATATCTCCTGTCAGGTCGTATTGGTGGGCGGCCGTAATCCGCACATCAACCAAGGCGCCTGGTTCGGCTTTCACTTCATTGACATAGACCACACCATCGATTTCAGGTGCTTGAAAGGAGGCCCGGCCGACCCATGGCTCATCGGCCTCTTTGGCACGTCGCTCTATCAAGACCTTGAGGATCCTACCCACATACTTCCGGCCATTTTCCGCTGAAAGCGCTGCCTGGCGCATCATGAGGCGCTTCAATCGTTCCTGTTTGACCCGTTCTGGGACATGGTCTTTTAGGCTATTCGACACGAGATCCTTTTCATTGGAATACATAAAGGTCCCCAGGTGGTCAAACCGGATCCTTTCGATAAGATCGAGCAACGACTCGAAATCGTGGTCCGTCTCACCAGGAAAACCCACCATCAATGTGGTGCGAAGTACGGCGCCCGGCACGTTCTCACGTATGCGCCTGAAAAGCTCAAAGATCGCTTGGCTGTTATGCCGACGTCCCATCCTTTTCAGAATCGGCTCGCTGATGTGCTGGATGGGAATGTCAAAATATGAACACACCCTGTCATGGGTGGCAACAGTCTTAATGAGCCCCGGGGTGACATAATCCGGATGCCCGTAAAGCACCCGTATCCATGTCAACCGGGGAATTTCCGCCAATTCCGCCAGCAGGTGCTCCAGACTATAACCGCGCCCCAGGTCCTGACCGTAAGCCGTTGTGTTCTGAGCCACAAGGATCAATTCTCGTACGCCTGCTTCAACAAGCCCCCCGGCTTCAGCCAACACCGCTTCCATGAAACGGCTTTTCATGGGCCCCCTGAGCTTGGGAATAATGCAGTAGGTGCACCGCCCGGAACACCCCTCGGCAACCTTCAGGTACGCGGTGTGGGGCGGGGTGGTGGGGAACCTGGGGGCCTTCGTATCGCAGACCGCTGCCGCACCCGGCCGGGGTACGAGGAGCCGGGTTCCATTTAAAGACCCCCCGGCCGCTTGAATGATGTGGTCAAAGGCCGCTGTGCCGAGGAAGACATCGACTTCAGGAAGCGCTCTAGCCAGGTCTGCGCCGTAACGCTGCGGCAGGCAACCGGAAACGATGAGCCGCCGCCCGGGGGCCTGTTGTTTCCATCGTGCCATTTCCAGGATGGTGTCAATCGACTCATCCACGGCAGGGCGTATAAAGCTGCAAGTGTTGACCACCACGCAGTCCGCGTCTGATTCATCTGAGGTGATCGTGTGACCGGCCTCCAGGAGCCGACCAAGCATGATCTCGCTATCCACCAGATTTCTCGGACAACCAAGGCTGATAAGGTGTACGTTCATAGAATAGAAAAACGGAAAAGCTGAAAGCTCAAGGCTCAAAGTAAAAGAGCAAGGCATCTTTGACCTTGCTCTTTATCCTCGCTAGCCAGTGACCATCCACGGATCGGCGAAGAATTGGTGGGCACTGGCGTAAGTTTCCGATCCAGAAATGAGCAATTTTTCGCAAGGTCAAGGAAAACAAAGGGTTGCGCGGAGGCGTACTGTAGTACGTCGCACAAGCAAGCATGCAGTTTGACGCAGAGATTGCGGAAAAGGGCCGTTTGTGGACGGATACTAGATGCGCCCTGATCTCCGTTACTCCTTGAGCTTTCCGGCCTCGGCTGTCAGGGCGGGGACGACCTTAAACAGGTCTTCCACAATACCGTAATCGGCCTTCTTAAAGATGGGAGCCTCCGGATCCTTGTTGATGCCGACGATATACTTGGATGTTCCCATGCCGGCCAGGTGTTGAATGGCCCCTGATATGCCACAGGCAATATAAAGGTTCGGGGATACCACCTTGCCGGTCTGTCCCACCTGATCTGACTGGGGTCGCCATCCCTCATCCACCGCGGATCTTGACGCGCCGACCGTACCACCCAGGACCTTCGCCAGCTCCTCAAGAAGACTGAAATCCGAGCTCCCCATACCGCGTCCGCCTGATACGATGATATTGGCTTCGGTAAGATCCACCGTGGCAGCGGCCTCCATTTTCTTTTCCAAGGCCTTTGTCTGGACCACACCAATGTTTACCGAGACCTTTTCCACACCTGCGCCCTTTCCCCCCTCCACAACCTCCATCACGTTCGGGCGGATGGCTGCCATCTGAGGCGTTCCTTGAATGGCGACTTCAGCCAAGACCTTGCCGCCAAACATGGGGCGGGTTGCGATGAGTGTGTCCCCATCAACCCTCAGAGCGATACAGTCCATGGCAAGGCCGGTATCGAGCCGTGCCGAGAGCCGTGCCGACAGATCTTTCCCCCGGGTTGAAGCGCCCAGAAGCAGGATTTTGGGTTCATGGTCCTTCACGATGTCGAAAAGGACGTTCGTGTACGCGTCCGTTGTGTAATCCGCCAGTGCGGGGTCATCTGCTGCCAGGATCTTGTCTGCCCCATACTTTCCCAGTTCCGCTGCTATCGCCTCTACGCCGGAACCGAGTACGACGGCCGCAAGCGGTTCCCCCATGGCGTCAGCGAGTCTCCGTCCCTCGCTCAAGGCCTCGAAGGCTATGTTTCGGAAACGCCCCTCAAACTGTTCTGCCAGTACCAGGACACCTTGTGCCATCCTATTTTCTCCTCTTCATTGCTATTTGTCAGCCGATTCACGATGAACGCCATTGATGAACTCGTAAAAAGTCTTTTGTGAGCGAAATTGAGCATTTTGGGGGAAAAGCACTTGAGGGGTTCAGCGTTAAAAAATGCTAACTGTTTGAGGGCGTTAGCCCGAGTTGAGCGCAAAGCTTCACTGCGTGTTAGCATGTTAGCTGAACATCTTAAGGGCCCCCAAAATGTTCACGGAGGGAGCAAAATTGACTTTTTACGAGTCCATCAGACCTAAATCACCTTGGCCTCTTCTCGGAGCAATCTGACCAACTCGGCGGCCTTGGCCTCCGGGGTTTCCCCCTCGATTATTCTACCCGGCGACCTTTCCGGCGGGAAGGACAGACTCATCACTCTGCACTTGGCCCCGGCCTCCCCCACTTCACTCGGATTGATACCCAGGTCGGCGAGTGTCTTTTTCGCCAGGGGTTTCTTCTTGGCCTTCATGATACCCGGAAGGGATGCATATCTGGGTTCATTGATACCCTTTTGGGTAGTGAGAAGGGCAGGCAACTGAGCCTCCACGACCATGGTGCCTCCCTCGACGGTGCGCTCACACACGATCTTGTCGCCCTGGATCTCTTCTTGGATGACCATGGAAACCTGGGCAATTCCCAAAAACGCCGCAACAGCTGCAGGCACCTGATAGCAATCATCGTCCACGGCGCGCATACCCGCTACAATGAGATCGTAGGAGATCTGCCTTAAAGCCGCCGCCAGCACCTTGGCAGTGCCAAGGGCGTCGCCTCCCTCAGCAGCGGGATCATCGACGACCACGCCTTCATCGGCACCCATGGCAAGGGCGGTGCGGATCGACTCGACCGCCCTTTCTGGTCCCACGGTAAGAATGGTGACCTTGCCCCCACCCTGGGCCTCTTTGATTCTGAGGGCTTCTTCAACAGCAAACTCATCGTAGGGGTTGATGACCCACTTAACGTCTTGTGTCTTGATAGACGTATTGTCCGCCGCGATCTGAATCAACGTTTCCGTGTCAGGAACTTGTTTGAGCAAAACAACGATGTCCACCTTCTAACTCCTTTCCGTGCCCATTGAGGGAAAAGCTCAAAGCAATTCTTGTTTAAGCAACAGTCCGTGTATCCTCGACCAGTCGCCGAACGGTTGCACTTGTCTGGCACATATGGCAAGAGATCAGTGAAATGTCAAGGGCTTCGAGACCTTCATGAGGCCTCTAAACCCGGCCTGCCCTGAACACGGCAGTGGACCACATCACCAACGAGGATCCGGTGCAACCCGCCCCCTTTATCCCGGACCAAAAGCGCACCATCACTATCTATGTCCTCCGCTACGCCCACCAGGCTCGACTCTGGAAGGGACACCTCAACCCGTCTTCCCAGGGTCATTTCATAGTGCCGCCAGGTCTCCAGGGCCGTTGCAAAGGAGCCCTGGCAGAGGCGTTCATACCATTGTTCCAATTGATATAGCAATGTCTGGAGAAGGCGCACACGTGAGATCGCTTTGCCGGTGCTAAGGCGCACGGAGGTGGCCAGGTTCCGGATCGAGGTGGGAAAGTCCTCCAAGTCGGTATTCACATTGATACCGATACCGACAACGACAAAAGAGATGGCGTTCTCGCCGCAACTTGCCTCGGTCAAGATCCCTGCCACCTTACGCCGGCCGAGCATCACGTCGTTTGGCCACTTGAGTCGAGGTGTTATCCCTATTTCCTGGAGCGCCGCGGCCAGGGCGACGCCTGCAACCGGTGTTATTCTTGGTCCCCACCGTAGGGGGATGGGTGGTCTCAAGATGACGGAAAAGTATAACCCCTTGCCGGGCGGTGAAGCCCAGAGGCGCTTCAGCCTGCCTCGCCCCTGGCTTTGAGACTCGGCTAATACAATGGTACCCTCCGGGGCCCCCTGGCGAGCCAGGCGTTTCGCTTCGCTGTTTGTCGATTCTAGAACATCAAAACAATAGATCGGCTGTTTGCCAAGCCGTCGTGTGTTGAGGTCTTTCTTGACAGCCTTTGGAGAAAGGCGCTTCGCGTATAGATTATCCAGGTCTGGATCCATGAGCTCGCAGGCCGTATGTTGCCCGTCTTTTCGTGTTATTCTCTTGACATCGTCAAGGGCCCAATTATATTTATTGATAGCAAACTTCGATGGTTTCGTAAAAGGCGATTTTGCTCACTCCGTGAACATTTTGGGGGCCCTTAAGATGTTCAGCTAACATGCTAACACGCAGTGAAGCTTTGCGCTCAACTCGGGCTAACGCCCTCAAACAGTTAGCATTTTTTAACGCTGAATATCTCAAGGGCCTTTCTCCCAAAATGCTCAATGTCGTTCGCAAAACACTTTTTACGAGTCTGTCAACGTTTGTGTTTCAGACTATTATTCTCCGTGAAAAAGGGCATTTTATATGGCTGAAACCGATTATTACAAGATTTTGGGCGTGGACAAGAACGCCGGTGCGGCCGATATCAAAAAGGCCTATCGGAAGCTGGCCATGAAATATCATCCGGACCGCACCCAAGGGGATAAGTCGGCCGAAGAGATGTTTAAGAAGATCAGCGAGGCCTATGCTGTGCTCAGTGACAAGGAAAAACGCCAGCAATACGACACCTTCGGCGCCTCTGGTTTTCGACAGCGATATACACAGGAGGACATTTTCAAGGGCTTCAATTTTGGGGATCTTTTCAGGGAATTCGGACTTGGCGACGGCCATTTTGCCAACATATTTATGGGTGGTGCCGGGCGGGGGCGCAGGTTCAGCTTCGGCGGAGATCCCTTCGGCGCCTATACATCAGCCGAGAGGCCTCCCGCAAGAGGATCGGATTTGGTCTACGAACTGCCTCTCACCCTCAAAGAGGTCCTGGCGGGGGCCAGCAAGACGATTGCCTTTGAACAAGGTGGACAGCACCAAAAGATCAGCGTTAATGTCCCCAAGGGGATGGTGACCGGAAAAAAACTCCGTTTGGCCGGCAAGGGGCAGCCCGGGGCCTTGGGGGGGCCGCCGGGGGACCTCTACATTCAGGCCAAAGTGCTGGAAGATCCCGTCTTTAGCCGAGAGGGCCACGACCTATATATCGATCGGGAGGTCAGGCTGTCCGATGCCCTGTTGGGGACCAAGATTGAGATTCCCACCCTTGACGGCAAGGCGCTTAGTCTAAAAATACCGGCAGGTACTCAACACAACACCAAGATGCGCCTTAAGGGGTTCGGCCTCCCGAAGATGAAAGAAGGTCACAGGGGGGATCTTTACGCCCGCATCCTGGTCAAGGTTCCTAAGCGCTTGAGCAAGAAACAACGGGCCGTGGTTCAGGATCTGGCAGAAGCCGGGCTTTGAGATTCGTTTATGCCGCCAACAATGGTTCCGGTTCTGTCCAGGGCTGAGATCGCACAGAAGATTCGAACCCTCGCACGCCGGATCTCCCAAGACTATGCTGACGAGGAACTTGCCGTCATTGGCATCCTTAAGGGCGCATTCATTTTTCTGGCCGACCTGGTCCGGGAGCTGACGGTTCCCGTGGAGATTGACTTTGTCCGCCTGGCCAGTTACGGGTCCGACACATCATCTTCCGGGCATGTTCAGATCACCAAGGAGCTTGAACTGGACATACGCGATCGGCATGTCCTTGTCGTTGAAGATATCGTAGATTCTGGCCTGACTATTGCATACCTGCTCGACTATCTTGAGCAATTTCGTCCCAAGTCCGTTAGAGTTTGTACCCTCATTGACAAGACGGAACGTCGTGAAGTAAACATTGCGACTCACTACGTAGGGCATGTGGTTGACCATGGATTCCTGGTAGGATATGGGCTCGATTTTGATGAAAAATATCGCGCCCTGCCTGATATCTATCATCTAGAACCGTAAACGAAAGGAGCCGGCGATGATCATTACGTGTGAAAACTGCAACGTCAGGTTTAACCTGGACGAAAACCTTGTGAAGGAATCGGGCTCCAAGGTCAGATGTTCCAAATGTGAGCATATATTTATGGCATATCGACCCGCCTCGGCAGAAGGAGCCGGTCTCGAGGCCGGTGTTGAAGAAGAAATCGCAGAGCAGCTCCCGTCGTCGGTGGAAAAGGATGAATCCGAAGAACAGGGTGCTGCGGTTCCGGAAGAACCCTCTGGCGAACCACTTGATTTTGATCTGTTTGAATCTGAAGAGAATCAGGATGACGAGGGCTTCTCACTCGAGGACCTTGGTTTGGGAGACGAGACGCCACTCGGGGAAAAGCCTGAGGCAACAGAGGCAATTTCTGCCGAGGAAAATATTGTACTTGAAGAGGAAATTACTGCGCTAGACGTGGGCTTTGAGGAAGAACAACCAGCTGAAGACGTTGCCGAGTCAACAGAAGAACAGGCTCCGAAGGAAGAACCGGAACAAGAGGACGCCATCCAAGACCTAAGCCTGGCTGAAGAACTCGTATCTGACGACGTCCCCCCGTCAACCGAACAGGTCGTGGAAGAAGAACTTGAAGCCGAAGAAGAGATTTCCCTGGAAGACCTCAGCTTGGAAGAAGAGCCCGTTGCCGACGAGGCACTGAAGGTCACCGAACAGGCTACTGAAGAAGAGATTTCCCTGGAAGACCTCAGCCTGGAAGAACCTTCGGCAGAAGAGGAATCTCTGGAGGCCTTGGCTGCCGGACAAGAAGCGGAGGAGAAACCCGAAGACATGGACGTGGCAATGCCTGAAGCGGTGCCTGTAGCATCTCTGGAAGAGACCGAGGAAGCAGAGGAATCCGTGGAGGAACCGGAGTCCGTGTCCGTTCCGCCGCCCATCTTTCAACAAAAGCCTCCGCAAAGGAGCCGCATCAGTATGCCCTTTTTGGTTCTCCTGGTCATGGTTCTTGTGGGAGGGGGGGCCTACGCTGCATACACCGTTTTGGAGAGTCTCGATGTCAAGATCCCTTTTCTGGAGTCTCTAAAGAGGGCGACGACGTCCGAGACAACGGACCCTGGAAACATGCGCACGAGTTTGCTTGAGGGGTTTATTGCCGGAGAATTTGTCTCCAACAACGCGGCTGGACGTCTTTTCGTGATCAAGGGTAAGCTCAGAAACGATTATCCTGAAGCCCGGAACTTCATTCGGGTGAAAGGCATTCTCTATCTAAAGGATGGCAAGGTGGCACAAGATCGGATCGTATACTGCGGCAATGTCTTGTCAGATGCCGATCTTAAAGTCTTGGACAAAGAAACCATCAATAAGAAGCTGGGCAACAGGTTCGGAAACAATAAGGCCAATTATAGGGTGCCTTCAGGCAAAGTACTTCCCTTCATGGTTGTATTCTCTGATATACCTCATGAGGTCGGTGAGTTCAGCGTGGAGGTGGTGGATTCCCTTGCGGGATAAGGCAAAAACCGACATCCCTGGATCATCCGCATTCCCCCGGCGGCAGGGTCCTCTCGTCTGGGACCTCCAAAGCCATCACCGCGCATGTCTTAGGTAAATCTCCTTTTCAGATCCGAGAGGGGCGGGTTTCTAACCTGCCCCTCAGCGCTCTGCCACCCAAGCCGCCCGCCGCAATGATACGTTCCCCCTTGTCGCCGTGCACCGAGGCTCGTCCAATCCCACCAGACAATGCTTCTACGGCCCCTTGGCTTTTCATCATAGACGCACGTGACGCCGGAAGTCCTTACCCCGGTGGCTTCTAGACCCCTGTAGCGCCCAGTACAATGTGACAAACACATATTGAATTTTGTAGAGAACCCCTATATTAGGAACATAATGGAGGTTTGCCTTGAGCCGGACACCCCACCTTGTAATCGGTATTTTCCTCGCCGTCCTGATCCTCGCAGCCGGCACCGCGGGATACATCTTCATAGAGGGGTGGCCGTTCATCGACGCCCTTTATATGACGGTCATTACACTTGCCACCGTGGGCTTCCAAGAGGTTCATCAACTTTCCCATGCAGGGCGTGTTTTTACGATAGTCTTGATCATTATGGGCGTGGGTTTTGTCTTTTATGTTGCCGGCAGCATCATTCAATTCATGATAGAGGGGCGCATCAGGGACATTTTGGGGAGGCGAAAATTGGAAAAAGAGCTTCGAAAACAAAAAGATCACTACATCGTCTGTGGATATGGCCGGGTAGGGAGCAGCATCTGCGATCTCCTTGCTTCAAGACCCTTGGGGATTGTCGTCATAGAGCGGGACCCTGAGAGAATTGACAGGTTAAGCGATCGCAACCTTCTCTACATTGCCGGTGAGGCGACTGATGAAGAAAATCTCATCAAGGCAGGGGTGGAAAAGGCACGAGGGTTACTGGCCGTACTGAAGACGGACACCGACAATGTCTATGTCACCCTGACCGCCAGACAGCTCAACCCGGAGCTTTCTATCATCGCACGCGGGGGGGAAGAAAAGTCAGAAAACAAGCTGCTGGCAGCCGGTGCGAACAGGGTAGTCTCTCCATATCTCATGGGGGCCCACCGCATCGCACAAACCATCTTGCGCCCAACCGTCACCGACTTTCTTGAATTGACCCTCATGGGGAAAAGTCTGGACATCCAGATGGAAGAGATCCCTGTTCACCTGTCGTCAAAGCTCATCGACGTGGCCTTACAGGACTCAGGGATCCGCAAAGACCTCGACCTGATTATCATGGCTGTCAAAAAGCCGGGCGGGGAAATGCTATTTAATCCCTCATCGCAGACCAAGCTCCAGGCTGGGGACATGGTCGTGACGATCGGGGAAAGGCAGAATCTGGAACGTCTTGAGAAGATCCTAAATCCTTAAATGAACCGCCCCGACTAAAGGTCGGGGCTTGCGAACAGCTGGCTGGCTAAATCTTATAAATGATACGCTTTTCGGTAATAATAATGTCAATGTACCGGTCGTGTGGCTCCATTGGAACCTGGGGCACGATTTGACATTCATAGGCCAGAGCCACTTTTCGAGTGGTGACATCGAGCATGGGGATAAATTTATCGTAATACCCCATGCCGTGACCAATGCGCCCGCCCCGTTCATCGAAGGCAACGCCGGGGATAATGGCCAAGTCGACGTTCTTGACAGGAATGGCCTTGCATCGCTGGGGGATGGGCTCACGGATTCCTCGATAGCCCGGCCGGACGTCCTGATCGAGGTTGTCAATCTTGAGCGGTAAGATCTGTTTCTCTTTCTGATCAACCCAGGGAACAGCAACAATCTTCCCATACGCCAAGGCCCTGTCGATCATCGCCTCGGTGGCCACCTCGCTGTCAGCATTGACGTAAAACAGGACGATTCTGGCTTCAAGGAAGTTGGCAAAGTCGAATAAACATTCCATAATGGCCTTGCTCTGTTGAGAGCGGTCCTCATTGGACAGGGCATTGCGCCGGGCGAGGGTCTCTCGCCTGATCTCAGACTTTTTTTCCTTTAGGTCTTGCATCATAAAACCCCACATGATTTTTTTATTCATTTAGCAAAAATTGCCAATAAAGTCAAGTAATAATAACCATTGACTAAATAATAACGGCGTGCTAACCGAGGCTCCATGCTGGAAATAAAGTTTGTTCGCCAAAACCTGGAACTTGTGCGGCAATCGTTGCGAAAACGAGGGCAAGATGACGATCTTGGGGAATTTCTTCACCATGACTCACAACGAAGGGCCGTTCTCCTTGAGGTGGAAGCGTTTAAGCACCAGCGAAATACAGTCTCTGAGCGTATTGCTCAAATGAGAAGGAACCAGCAAGATGCCGCGGATCTCATCGCGGAGATGAAGGCTGTTTCCGAGAAGATAAAGTCCCTGGACGAACAGCTTTCTCAACACGAGCAGAGTATACGCGCCATCTTAATGGGCCTTCCAAATCTGCCGCACCCTTCGGTCCCCGTGGGTGAAGGCGCGGAAGACAACGTCATCGTCAAAAAGGTGGGAGAGCCCCCTTCGTTTGACTTTGAACCGCTCCCCCACTGGGACATTGGAGAAAGGCTTGGGATCCTTGATTTTGAACGAGCCGCCAAGATTGCAGGGGCCCGCTTTGCCCTGTATCTCGGTTGCGGGGCTCGACTCGAGCGGGCCCTCATCAACTTCATGCTGGATATCCAGACCAAAGAGCACGGGTATTTGGAGGTGCTTCCGCCTTTCATGGCCAACCGCACCAGCACCACCGCGACCGGGCAGTTGCCCAAATTCGAAGCGGATCTGTTTAAACTGGAAGGCTGGGATTATTACCTTGTGCCCACTGCAGAGGTGCCGGTTACGAACATCCATCAAGGAGAGATCCTGGACGAAACAGATCTCCCCAAGCTGTACACCGCCTACACACCCTGCTTCCGATCCGAGGCAGGCTCCTATGGCAAGGACACCAGAGGACTCATACGACAACACCAGTTTAACAAGGTGGAGTTGGTGAAATTCACCACCCCTGAGACATCTTATGAAGAATTGGAATCACTGCTGAGTGATGCTGAAACCATCCTCAAACGCCTTGAACTGCCCTATCAGGTCGTCGTGCTGTGCACAGGCGATCTGGGGTTTTCCGCTGCCAAGACGTACGACATCGAGGTGTGGATGCCCGGGCAGCAAAAATATCGTGAAATATCATCTTGCAGCAATTTCGAAGATTTTCAGGCCAGGCGGGGCAAGATTCGCTTCAAGAGAAAAGGGAAAAAGGGGACAGAACTGGTGCACACCCTGAACGGATCGGGAATGGCCGTGGGTCGGACGGTCGTGGCCATTTTAGAAAACTTCCAACAAGAAGACGCCTCGGTGATCATACCGGAAGCCCTCAGGCCTTATATGGACGGGATGGAAAGAATTGGTCATTGATCAATGGTGAGTGGTGGATGAGAAACGGCACATAATAGATCAAGAATCATCTGCGGACGCAATGTCTTGAAACCAGAAGACTTTCCAGCACACATACAGCCCTACTTGATGCCCAAGGTGAGCGGTCACGTGGTGTACCGGTGCCTTGGATGCGGCAAGGAGTATGACATCAGTCGGCTCCTTTATACGTGTCCTGAATGCGGCAGCGTCCTGCTCCTTGTAGACCTTGAGTTTGACCGATTGAAGAAGATCCCAAGGGATACCTGGCGCCAAATCCTTGACTATAGAAGGATGTTGAATATCCCTGCTCTGCAGGGAATCTATCGATACCATGAGTTTATCGGCCCCGTCATACCCCTGGATGCCGTTATCTACCTGGGTGAGGGCCACACACCCATGGTGGAGGCCAATTCGCGCCTGCAGGCACTGGTACGGGCGCGCTTCTATTTCAAGAACGACGGCCAGAACCCGAGCGCCTCTTTTAAGGACAGAGGTATGGCCAGCGCCTTGAGCTATATCAACTTTCTGGTGCGGTCTGAAAGACTCTCTCACGTGCTGGCCATCTGTGCTTCCACGGGCGATACGTCCGCCTCAGCGGCCCTTTATGCAGCCTATCTGCAGCCCAAGGTGAAATCGGCGGTGCTCCTTCCTCACGAAAAAGTGACACCGCAGCAATTGGCACAACCCCTTGGAAGCGGCGCCGTGGTTTTTGAAATCCCTGGTGTGTTCGATGACTGTATGAAGGTCGTAGAGGCCCTGTCCGAACAATACAACGTGGCCCTGCTGAACTCAAAAAATGCATGGCGCATATGGGGCCAGGAATCCTTTTCCTACGAAATAACTCAGGACTTTGACTACGATATGAACCACAAAGCCGTGGTGGTGCCTATTGGAAACGCCGGGAACATCACGGCCATTATCAGCGGGTTTTTGAAGTTCTTTGAAGTTGGCATCATAGACCGCCTGCCAAAGATCATCGGGGTGCAATCGACCCATGCCAACCCCGTGTACAGATACTATTTGGAGCCCGATCCCTCAAAACGGAGCTTTGTGCCTGTGAATGTCCGCCCCAGTGTGGCCCAGGCCGCAATGATCGGAAACCCGGTCTCCATGCCCAGGGTCATCCAACTGGTGAAAACTTACAACGAAAAGGCAGGGGACCAGGCGGTGTTTTTTTCCGAAGTCGAAGAACAGGCGATCATGGACTGGCAGTTGACGGCCAACCGCAACGGACACATTGCCTGCACCCAGGGGGGTGAATCATTGGCAGGGCTGGTGGAAGTAAAAAGTCGCGGCATTATTGGCAGGGATGATGTGGTGGTCCTCGATGCGACAGCCCACGCCATGAAGTTTTCCAGCTTTCAACAGATGTACTTTGAAAACCGATTCCCACCGGCATTTGAAATTGTCCCCAAGGCATCCCTGCAAAATGCCCCCCGCCTGGTGCGAGCCAAGGGGCTGGATGTCTTCCCGAGCGCAGAAAGGCCCCTGGAAGGCAAGGAGTTCGAACGTTTTGTCCAACAGACGGCCCAGGCCATTGCAGAGAAGCTCAAACTAACGCAGGGGTAACTACTCAGGAGCCAGGAGCCGGAATTCAGGAACCAGAATGAGAAGACAGCCCGCTAAAGATTTTCAAGACTTGATTGTTTGGCAAAAGGCACATCAATTTGTTTTGTTCACGTATAAGGTCAGCGATAGTTTCCCGACAAATGAGACGTACGGCCTTACCTCCCAGTTCAGGAGGGCTGCGATTTCTGCTCCAGCTAAGATAGCGGAAGGTTTTAAGAAAAAGACAAAGCCGGATAAAGCTAGGTATATGAATATTGCACAGGCTTCTCTTGAAGAATGTCGATACTATTTGGTCCTGGCGAAAGATCTTGGTTATGGTGACACTTCGCAATTAATGTCCCGGCTTGAAGAGGTCAGTAAGTTACTTCAAGCATACACTTCTTCTATTCTGGCTCCTGACTTCTGACTCCTGAATAGTTACAAGCAGGGTTACGAAGAAAACGGATCATTATCTCTGAAGACAGAAGCTTCAAGACTGGAGGGTAGGTTCCATGACAAGACCAACTACGGGGTTCACGGCCATGGAGCTTGTCGTCGTCATGGCTATCTTGGGTGTCTTGGCGGCGATTGCGATTCCTAGCATGGTGACTCAAATGCCGAGATATCGGCTGAAAGGCGCCGCACGGCAGGTCATGGGCGATTTGATGTGGGCAAGGATGCAGGCGGTGAGTCAAAAAAATGAGTTTAGGGTCTTCTTCGTCAACAATCATGAGTACAAGGTATTAGATGACGACAACAATGATGGCAAGATAGACAGCGGTGAGTGGAGTCAGACAAAAGATGTACAAGCCGGGTATCAGGATGTGAGTGTGAGTTTTACTGCCAACCCCATCTTCTTTCCCAGGGGCAGTGCCTCTGGAGCCACTGTGACCCTGACGAATTCCAGTGGTTCGAAGAAGGTGAAGATTCATCTCACGGGACGTGTGAAGATGGGCTAAGACGCTCGGTTACACGAATCAAAATTTGAGCGCCGTTGAGGCTGTACGTCTCATGGTCTAAAGTGATAGGGACTTTCAAATAACGATTCCATGATGCACCATCTGCACAACCATAGCGGACTGACCCTGCTGGAGGTCTTGATCACCATGCTCATTCTTTCCGTCGGGCTGTTGGGCATGGTGGGCCTTACGACCGGCATCATGCGAGGCAGTTCGTTCAGTCGCAAGGTCACGACAGCCACCACGGTGGCCGAAGAGAAGATGGAAGAGATGAGAAGGCTTGGTTATGCGGGCATTCCCGCGGCTGACACAACGACCACGGAAGACTATCATAGCCTGACGCATTACCCCTTGTATAAAAGGATAACCTCGACCCAGATGGTGAATCCTTCTGATGGCATGAAGGTGATCACCGTGACGGTGTTGTGGGACTTTGACGCCCATTCCGTTTCCTTCAAAACGATCCTTGCGGAGTAGCAGTGGGGGAATACTCTTTTAAACGTGGAGCACCAGGCTTCACTCTTTTGGAAGTCCTCATTGCCATGGCCATAGGCGGTCTGCTGCTAGGCGCGGTCATCAGCACTTTTATTCTTCAAAGCAAAGCCTACGACGTGCAGGAGCAGATGACTGAGATGGTGCAGACCGCCAGGGCGGCTATGGATATGATCGGTCGCGAGGTGAGGATGGCGGGATACGATCCCACAGGCGCAGGTTTTGATGGTGTTGCCTATCATAGCGCAAAGCTTCAACTCTTGGCAGACCTGAGGGGAGCCAGCGCGACCGATCCGCCGGATGGAGACACCGACGATCCGAATGAAAACATCACCTATGTCTACGACTCGAAAAACCTCCAGATCGACAGGAACACAGGAGGCGGCAACCAACCCTTTGCCGAGAACATTGAGGCCTTTGGTTTTACTTACCTGGATAAGGACGGCCACCCCACTGCCACGACCGCTGATATTCGACAGATACGGGTGACCATCACCGCCCGGACCGCCAGGCCTGATTCCCAATACTCTGCCCATGGCGGCTACAGGACGTTTACGTTGGCGTCTTTGATAACGCCGGTCAATCTCGCTTGTCAGTAGAAGGATTCAAGGGGTCAAGGATTCGAGGGGTCAAGGGGTTGAGTAAAATGCTTAAGAATTACAAAGAATTAAAAGTTTGGCAAAGGTCCTATCAGCTATGCCTAGAAATTTGCAAAGAACACATCGTTAGAAAGAAAAGCACTTGACCCCTTGAAACCTTGAATCCTCGAACCCTTTGCATCAACTAAAATGAAAGCACCATTATTTGAGCATGTTGCAGAGACTCTGAAACGTAGAAAGGGGATGGTGCTTCCCGCTGCCCTGGTGTTTTTGGGCGTGTTGGTCCTCCTTGGGACCACAGCCGTGGTGACCACTACCACGGAGATGCGTATAGGCGGCAATTACGAGATCACCGAACAGGCGTTTTACGAGGCCCAAGGAGGATGTGAAGAGGCCAGGGCAAGATTGCGGGCCAACGTGGCCCACCCCATCAATGATGCCCATCCCACCCAGACTCAGTGGAGAGCCTATGTCGGGAGTTTAGCGGGAGCCAAGAAACAGGGATATGATCCCGGCAACGGCATGCATGTCAGATATGATCGTGTTCCATCCCATTTTGGCTATACGGTGAAGATAAGGCACCAGACGGATGCCGCCGGCCATGTTCTCTACTGGGGTGATACGAACGGTGACGGCTTGAATGAGAGAAACACCACGACTGGCGAAAATATCTATGTTGTCACCAGTTACGGTTACACAGGCGGTTCGCGTCAGACCATAGAGGAAGGGGTCATGAGGGTGCCGACGATAACGGTCCCTTCTGCCCTTTATGTGGAGGCGGCAACCACCGTTCAGGGCAGTAACACCTATGTCACGGGTATGGACGGTTGCGGAGGCGCCGACAAGGCCGGAATCGTTACCACAGAGGATCCAGGCTCAGTGACAATGAACGGCAATCCTCATGTCACCGGTGTCGGCGGGGGCGATCCCGACATCGTCTATAACGCCACGAACCTGGATGTTCAGGGGCTCATTGATGCGTTTAAGGATTCCGCCGATTTTTCTTATACCGTCCATAGTACAACCCATTCCCCGGCGAGCACGCCGGGTCCAGGGGATGGGTGGGGAACCCCCACACCGGGAGCAACGTTACAGGATCCGTCTTCATGCAGTGGCAGCCATATTGTTCATTACAATACGGACGGAACCTATGTAAAACTCAGTACCGGCGTTTCCGGGTGCGGCATGCTTCTCATTGAGGGGGACCTGGACGTCCACGGCGACTTTTCATGGTATGGACCGGTGATCGTGACGGGGTCCGTGCTCTTTACCGGTGGGGGGGATAAGAATATTACCGGCGCGCTCATAGCGGGCGGGTCGGCCGTGGTGGATGTGATGGGGGCAAATGCGAATATCGTCTATTGCAGTTCGGCCATCAGCGACCAGACCAAGAATCAACCCCTCCAACTCTTCAGCTGGAGGGAGGATATGTAAGGGTCACCAATCCTGCCACCAGTCAGGCAGGATGCCGTTGTTTGTTGCCTTCAGATCCTCGGTCAGTTTGAGCATCTGCCCGGAAGCCTCTGTGATCTTGCTGATGGCCTGTTTCTTCGCTTGACCATCTTTGTTGCCGGAGGCCTCGCGAAATCCCTCCAAGGCCTTATCCAGTTCAGCCTGTAGCCGCAGCTTTTCTCCTTTGTAAAAGTCTAAGTTCACTATTGGGCCGGCCCTCTCTTTTTCTGCCCTTGTTTTGCCTGCAAGCTCATCCTCTTCGGGCAATGTGTCCGGGGGCTTGGGCGATAAGATGATTGGGCTCCTGTCTGCCCGGTTCTCTACGGCGGCGTCCGCCTTGGTAATTTTATTGACGGAACCCTTTGCCACGGCAATGGCGCCCCCACCCGAATAGAACCTGATGTGAGCATCATCTTCCCAATACGCATAGGTGATGAATTGATTGCCGTTGGTCAACTGGACGAGATAAGAGGCAAGGCAGGAAGATGGATACGAGAACAAGGCGAGGGTTGCTGCAAGCAGGATTAGCCTTTTCATCATGTCCTTTGAGGGACCTTTGGAAAACCCGTTTTCACTGATTTCCGTGAACTTTTGCAACTAATTTCGTGCCTTGTAACCCCAAGTGCGGCTGAAGTCAATATGGGATTTCGGGTTTCGCCTATTAAACCATTTAATAACTTTTAAGAGATTTAATAGCTCTGGCGAGATGGGCCTTTGGATGTTTCAGGCTGCTGCTTGTCCTCTCAACTTATGAATTCTCCACATGTTTTTGAAGGATTTCCCCTGAACCATCCCCGGATCGGACGTTGTGGCATGAAGATTGCTGGTTATCCTGGCATCATGAATTACCTGTCCCCGTCACGACTCATCAAGGCCAGAACCGGTTTCACCATCGTAGAGCTGATGATTGCCATGGCCATTATGGCGGTCGCCATGGCCATCGCCATCCCGACCTACAACAGGACCATCAAGCCCACGGCCGACCTGAAGGGGGCTGCACGGCAGGTTTATTCTGATATTCAACTGGCGCGACTGCGGGCCGTGAGCAGGAACGTTCCCTGTGGGCTGGATTTTGATTCCACCGCAGATGACTACATCGTATTTCAAGATGCCAATGGTAGTTTCCAGTACGAAGCGGGTGAAACCATTGTCAAGCGTGTGCAATTTGCAGCGGGGTATGGCTTCGCAGGAGTCGGTTTTGACACCGGTTATGGTGGGGGGGACGGCATTACCTTTAATTCTGGCGGCGTGGCTAATGCTTTTTCTTTCTCAACTCGTGGTCTGCCCTCGCCTACTGGCGACGTGTACCTGAGGAATCAGAAAAATCCTCCGGAAGGTCGCAGGATCCTTGTCCACCTCATGGGAGGCGCGAGCATTGAGGCATATAACCCGTAAATGTGATGTACGTCATATGAATCTGATGAAGAACAAACACGGTTTCAGCATGCTGGAGGTCCTTATCGCTATCTGCCTACTCACCATAGCGATGATGGGGCTGATGACACTGCAGTCCAGGGGAATTCGTGGCAATGACC
>CAZCXI010000017.1:0-8275 GCA_964502635.1 uncultured Desulfobacterales bacterium | reverse complement strand
ATAGCGATGATGGGGCTGATGACACTGCAGTCCAGGGGAATTCGTGGCAATGACCTGGGCAACCGTACAAGCCAGGCCATTGCCCTGGCCCAGGACCAGCTGGAGGAACTCATTCAGTCGGCCTGCGGCGGGAATTTTCCCCTGGCCGCGCCGAGTCCGAATCCATTTCCCGACGCCAACAATCCCATCAGTGAAACAGGCGCGGCGGACGGCATTTTTACAAGGACCTGGCAGCTTCAAGACGCCGCTCCCGTAACGAATGCCCAGACCATTACTGTAAGCGTGGTCTGGAATGATCTTATCGGACAACACACGGTGACTGAAAGCGGTGTGATCACCGCTGATGGATATTGATGGGGGGCTTCGACATGACGCCTGAGAACTTCAGAAAGGACAATCGCGGATTCACCCTGGTAGAGCTCCTGGTCGCCATGGCCCTTGGCCTCGTGGTACTCGGAGCGGTCTTGAAGGTCTTTGTCAGCCAAAACCGCACGAATGCCGCGCAGCAGGAGGTCGCCTACGCCCAGCAGAATGTAAGAGCTGCCATGGACCTGATGGCCAGGGAGATAAGAAACGCCGGCTATGATCCTCAAGATAATGGTTTTGATGCCATCAAGACTGCGACATCAAACACCATCAGGATACTCTCCAATTTGAGCGGGGATGATGAAGCCGGTGACCCGAATGACCCCAACGAAGATGTCACCTACGCGGTAAACGGCTCCAATCAACTGACCCGCGGGGGCAACCGCATGGTGGACTTCGTCAACAATCTCCAGTTTGGTTATGTGCTGGTAGATGGTACGGTCCTGGACCCCCCGGGTGCTGCGCTCACTGCGACGCAGAGGGCTGATGTCAGAACCGTCATCATTCACGTTGGTGTTCGGACCGAAAATCCAGACCGAGACACAGGGCAGTTTCGGGTGAGGAATCTGGTGAGCCGGGTCCGAATTCGCAACATGGGTTTTCAGGACATCGACACGTAGAATGAGGGAAGCATTGAAGCCGATCAATAACGAAAAAGGGGCCGTTCTGGTCGTTGCCCTGATTATCCTGGGCCTTTTAATGGTCATTGGCACATCCATTACCATGACCTCGTCCATTGAGTTGAACATCGCCCGAAATGAAAAGGTGGCCAAAACCGCATTTTACCGAGCTGAAAATGCCCGTGTCATGGCTGGTATGGCCTTGGAGTCAGCTGATGCCGGAACCACGTGGACTGATGGTGCCAATTTTGGGGGCAACTCAGACATCAGCATGGCAGACGGCAGTTTTTATACAGAAGGCTTCGATGTAAGCAATACGGTCGATGACGTGTCCTCAAGTCCCGATATGCAGATGACAGGGATGTTACTGGCAGATGTGGATATCGATAAGATCGAAGTGGGGCCGGCCCCGGGCGCCTCTGCAGAATTCGGGAGCGGATATGAAGGGACCGGCCACGAGGGAATGATTCAAGCCATTTATCAGATCGACAGTGTTGGACACGAGCCCAGCGGTGCTGTGGCTCAAGTGCGCCTTGAATACAGGATCTTGCCTTATTAGAAAAGAGGAGGCACGCCATGTCCAGAAAATATCTACACGTCGCAGCCATCCTGATGGGTTGCGTATGTTTTTCGGTAACGATGAATCTGGCGGGGATAAAGGCCGTGCAATGTGTGGAAGCGGCCACCAACGCCGAGTTCTCAGCGCAACCGCCTTTTCTCCCCGGTAATGTGCCGCCCTTGGTCATGTTCGCCATGTCCAAGGACCACAAACTGTTCTACAAGGCCTATACGGACTACTCCGATCTGGACGGTGACGATATCCTGGATACGACCTACGATCATGATATCGACTACTACGGATATTTTGATTGCTACAAGTGCTACAAGTATCAGAGTAGCCGTTTCGAGCCGGTAAGGGTCTCTGACAGCAATGACAAGATTTGCGATGAGGCAGACGAGTGGAGCGGCAATTTCTTGAACTGGGCCACCATGGCGCGCATCGACACTTTGCGAAAAGTGCTCTACGGTGGATACCGGTCCACGGATAACGATACGGCAACGGTCCTTGAAAGGACTTTTATTCCTCAGGATGCCCACAGCTGGGTCAAGATCTACACACCGGGTGCAGGAGATCCTTCGACCAGCGATCTGACCCCCTTCAGCGTAACCACCCTGTCCATCTGTAATACCACCAAAGGCAGTTATGCCAATCCGCCTTTGATGCGGGTGGCTGATGGCGACCAGTCCGGCGAGACCGGTTGGCCCCGATGGTCTTCCAATGAGCGGTGGCAATGTGCCTGTGACGGGGAGGGTAAGAGTGGAGAAGACAGCCTCAGGCCCCATCAGACCAATGACCTGTTGGGCGACTACTACGTGCGGGTCCAGGTGTGCGTGCCTGGACTATTGGGATCGGAAAAGTGTAAGACCTATCCCAACGGCAACCTCAAGCCCTACGGGTTGCTTCAGACCTACGGTGAGGCGGACAAGATGTATTTCGGGCTCATGACAGGATCTTACAAAAAGAACAAATCCGGCGGGGTGTTGCGAAAAAATATCGGTTCCATCACGGACGAGATTACAGCAAACTCCGGGGTCTTTACAGGGGCTGCCGGCATCATCGACACGCTGAACAAGATAGAAATTGTCAGGTACAACTATTCTGATGGAACATACAACAGCACGGATAGCTGCAGTTGGGGATTATCCAGCTTCAGTGATGGCCAGTGTACCAACTGGGGCAATCCCATCGGCGAGATATTCTATGAGGCCCTCCGGTACTACTCCGGCAAGAGTGGCGCTACGTCGGCCTTTAATGCCGATGACAGCACCATCATCTCCGGCCTGTCTCCTGTTGCATGGAGCGACCCCTACGGGACCTATCCCTACTGTTCCAAACCTTTCGTCATGGTGATCAGCGACGTGACGCCGAGCTTTGACTCCGATCAGGTCCCTGGAAGCTATTTCAACAGCTTTACCGGAGATCTCTCCGTGGATGTGGAAACCGAGGCCAACACCATTGGGGCGACGGAGAGCCTTTCAGGCGACTATTTTATCGGCCAGAGCGGGGCCACCACCACGGGCACCTGTTCTGCCAAGACCCTGTCTTCCAATTTGGGTCAGGCCCGGGGCCTCTGTCCGGAAGAACCGGACCGGGAAGGGACCTATCATTTGGCCGGACTCAGTTACTACGGCAAGACCACGGACCTTAGAACCGACTTGACCGACTCCAACTTCCAGCAGTCCACCAGCACCTATGCCATTGCCTTGAGTTCCCCGTTGCCTGAGATAGAGCTCACGGTCAGCGGGTCCACGGTGAAGGTGATGCCTGCCTGCTACGACAATGACACGGGCCGGGACTGCGCTCTGGTGCATTTTGAAGTGCTGAGTCAAGGGGCCACGTCCGGCAGCTATTATGTCAACTGGGAAGACTCGGAACAGGGCGGTGACTATGACATGGATGCCGATTGTATCCTCTATTACGAAATCAGCGGCAATCAGATCACTTTCCGGGTGGAAACGACGAACTCGTCCACAAGCTATGACCTGGATTTGGGGTATGTGGTGAGCGGCACCACCGATGATGGCGTTCATCTGATCGCCAGCAACAATGGTGTGTGGTTCAACAATCGGTCGTGCAGCAGTACGGAGACATGCAACGACAGTGACGCGGTGGGACGCTACGAAGATACCTGTACCCAGGACTACTGGTGCGGCGAAAAGACCCATACGGTTGGGACGGGCAGTGCATCGCTTCTGAAAAATCCCCTGTGGTATGCAGCCAAGTGGGGAGGCTTTGACGACAAGAATAACAATGACCTGCCGGACCAGGATTCTGAATGGGATGAAGACGGCGACGATACCCCGGACACGTATTTTTACGTGACCAACCCTCTGCAACTGGAGACCCAGCTCGGCGATGCCTTTGCCTCTATCTTAGAGCGGATGTCTTCCGGGACAGCCGCAGCAGTCGTGGCAGATTCTCAGTCGGGCGTGGGGGCCCTATACCAGGCGATTTTCTATCCCCAGCTGACCGATAGTGAGGGCAAAGAAGTGACCTGGACCGGCGATGTCAAGGCTTTGTGGCTGGACGAGTACGGGAACATGCGGGAGGATTCTAACGGCAATGCCACCATGGAGCTGGCCATAGACAAGATTGTGAATTTTTACTTCGACAGCAATCTCTCCCGGACGCGGTTGAAGCGGTATACGGACACCGATGCAGACGGCGAGCGTGATACAGGTTCAGAGGAAATCGTAGAAGTCGACGAGCTGGTTCCCCTCTGGTCTGCTGGCAAGCAGTTGGCGGAAAGGGATCTCACCACGCATCCCCGAAACACGGGAACGTGGGTGGATAAGGACGGTGACGGCATCGTGGATGGGGCGGCGGCGGTCAACAGTGACGAAGTCATCACCTTCTACGCTGCATCCCCACTTACTGGATGGTTGCGCCCATTTTTGGGGCAGAGCTCTGACGCGGATGCTGAGGAGTTGATCGAATACATCTTGGGAGAGGAGAAGTCTGGATTTCGCAGTCGAACCATTGATGTGGACGGCACAGACAGGGTCTGGCGACTGGGGGATATCGTCTACTCTACGCCCACGGTGGTGGGCGCCCCCAAGGAACGTTACGATGTCATCTACGGGGACACGACTTATGCCACCTTCAAATATCAATATATGAACAGGAGGCAGGTCGTCTACGTGGGCGCCAATGACGGCTTTCTTCATGCCTTCAACGGCGGCTTCTACGACAAGGCGACGCGGACCTTCACAGGAGGGACGTTCTTGGGCGACAGCGTGGAGCTCGGGGATGAGCTTTGGGGCTACATCCCTCAGAACCTCCTCCCCCATCTCCAATGGCTGGCCCTGGAAGGCTACAATCACGTCTACTATGTGGACCTCAAACCCAAGGTGATCGATGCGAGGATCTTTGCCGACGATGCCACCCATCCTGGGGGGTGGGGAACGGTTCTTATCTGCGGGATGCGGCTGGGGGGCGGCCCCATCACCCTGACTGATGACTTCGGATCAGGATCAGCGGAAACCCGAACATTTCGCTCGGCGTACTTCGCCTTGGACATTACTGACCCGGATAGTGGAGCCCCAACTGTTTTATGGGAATTCACGGATGCCAACCTCGGATTCACTACCTCATACCCGGGTGTTGCCCTTGTGGATGGCACGACTTGGGTCCTGGCGTTCGGTTCAGGGCCAGACAGTCTCAATGGCACGAGCGGGCAGAATGGCCGGATCTATTTCGTCAACCTCTTGACAGGACAACAGATCACGGGCTCTCCCGTTGACACGGGTGAAGCGGCCGCCCTTATGGGCAGCCCCACCTTCGTTGACATGGACATGCTCTCCACGGTCCACGCTTCCCAAACCACGTACACCCCTGATCGGGGCTACATCGGGATTTCTAGTGGCAAGATGTATCGCATTACCGATGTGGGCACCTCGCCGACGGCGACGGCATTGCTGGATCTCGGCAGCACCATGCCCATCACTGCCGCACCCTCCATCTCGGCTGATGACAACGACAGGTTGTGGGTGTATTTTGGGAGTGGGAAATTGTTTGTCGATAGCGACCAGACGAATACAGACGTCCAGGCGTTGGTGGGTGTTAAAGAACCGATCAACTTTACCACACGTGCTTTGACCGATGCCACGGTTTCATCGGCTAACCTTTTGAATACCACGAATTATACTGTGTTCGAAGGCGGGTGTGTTGATACGGATTCGAGTGATGGCTATTCGTGTGACATGAGATTTGAGCAGCTTGAGGCCACCATTGAGCAGGGGCTGAGCGATTCACAATATGACGGATGGATGATCGATCTGACGGGTGGAGAACGGTGCATATCAAAACCGACCGTGCTTGGTGGCCTGGTCACGTTTTCCACTTACCTTCCAAACGTCGCCGATGTGTGCAAATACGAAGGACAAAGTTATATCACCGCAGCGTATTACAAGACAGGAACGGCGTACTGGAAATCCGTTTTCGGCACCCATGATGGCATCACTGTCGATGACGGAGGGGAAACCAAGGAGAAGATCAAGGCGCGAGTATCCATAGACTATGGCGTGGCATCTTCTCCCAGCCTTCATATTGGTAAAAGAGAGGGAGCCAAAGTCATTGTTCAGACCAGTACTGGAGAAATTTTTGAAATCCAAGAGCAAAATCTCCCCGAAGCTTACAGGAGTCGTCCTCTTCATTGGATTGAATTGGGTAACTAGTGCGCACCCAGCACCTCCTCTCTCCCAAGGGAGGAGGTGCTGCTTTTTGCTTCCCTCACCCGGCCTCTTGTGTTAAGAAGACCCCACCCATATAGTTCTTAGTGCCACCAGCACCTTCCCGAGAAGTGGCAAGAGCTACCTGAGGCCTATGAAGTCTTCCATACACCAGCTCCTCCTGATCAGTGTCATCCTGGTCGGGTCTGTGGCGGCGGTGTGGGCCGCCAAACCGTACAAGATTTATGTGATCAATCGATACGGCGCCTGGGATATCGTGTGTGACTCTTACACGGTTCAGAAGGACGACCACATCTGGGATATCCTCCGTCGCAAGGGATCCATTGCGGAAGAGGATTTTCCCCGATTTGTGACTATCCTGAAAGGCCTTAACCCGGGCATCAAGGACGTGAACAAGATCTATCCCAGCCAAAAGATCCTGGTTCCCCTAAAACAGGTTGAAGCCAAGGAAAGGCCCGCGGACTCGAGTCCCCGCTACATTACGATTCCCATGATACCAGATATACTTTATGACACTCACCAGGTGCATTCGGGCGAGTGTCTGTCCAGAATTGTCACTGCTCACCTTGGGGTGCGGTGGGATGAAATCCCCGAGGGCTACTTTCGAGCCTTCAAGCGGCTCAACCCTGGTATCAAGGATATGGACCTGATTTATCCCGACCAGATCGTACGCATTCCTGAACTGGCTGGCCAAGAAACGGCTTCCGCTCAACCCGGCCCTCTGGCCGCAAAGGAGGACCGGTTGGCGAAGGCGGAGGCCAATGAGAAGACGGTGCCGGCTGGCGCCAAACCAGAAGCAACCCCGACCCAGCCGCCGGCTGAGGCAAGACCGCCTGAACCGAAGATTGCAGGGCCGGCCAAAATCACACCACCGGGGCGTTCAGCGTCGTCGACGGCCAAGCCGCCGGCGCCTGAGCAGACTATTGCGCCCCGGCAGGAGCGGCTGGCCAAGACCATGAAACAGCTGGGCGGCAACTTTTTGGCGTCAGGTCAATGTTACTTTCCTGGAAGAGACGGGCACGATATGACGTTGGACCTTGCAGCCTTTCCGGTCATAGAGTTTAAGGATGGTCGACATCTTCTCCTGGAGACGGGCAAAGGCCTTCCACAGGCCACGGAAGAGGCGGCCCGCGCTGCCTGGAAAGACCTGATGATCCTTCACGCGGATCCGCAAGATCCGTATGATGTCGTTCTTGATAAGGTCTTCGGCGCCATGTTCGGCGAAAACGGTAAAAAGGTGCTCGACCTTCCTGCCTTTGATGACGGCGTTCAGGTCACCCTGCGTGGGGACTGGATTCTCCCGCTGGAGGCGAACAGTGGGACCCAGCCGGCCTATCAGTGCATCACGTTGATAGATAGCCCCGAAGAGTTTACCCCGGCTTCCTTGGTGGCGTATCTCGCCAAAGCAAACATTGAGATTGTTGACATGCTGTTCGCCCCAACGAGGGAAAAGAGGGCGCACTTTGCCAAAGAAAAGGGGTTGGAAGATTGCCCCGTGTTGAGCTTAGATGCATCTAGCCAGGAGGCCTTTGTGTCCGGATTCGTCAGGGCCCTTGGACTCTCCTATGATCCCCATGTGCCCCTGTCTTTTGACTATGCAGGATTTCAGGTCCAGACAACTGCCAACCTCATCTATGGCGGCAGGGCTGCCGATCTGGTGGTAGATTTTGGAACCTTTTACGGTGAGGCACGATCGGCTATTGAGGCGGGGGGGCTCAAAGTCCTATCCGTACCAACTGATGAGGATCCTGTAACCATTGCAAAGCGTATCTTGGAATTCACGGCGACGGCCTACACGGAGACCCCGGTTTTCTTGGCGGCCAACCGAAAGCTTTCCAGGACGGTTTCTCTTGCCATCCCGGGCATCATGGTCTCAGATGTTAACGAAGAGCGGGCCTTGTTGACACAGAGGCCCCTCGACCGGGGACTGTGCAGCTTTTTGAGCGCGAAGAAGATCCGGTCTATGCAGATTAGGCGGTTCGGTGAACCGAAAAAGCGAGCGCATTCCCCGTAGCTTGCTGCGGGGTTAGCGAGCG
>CAZCXI010000016.1:20764-46123 GCA_964502635.1 uncultured Desulfobacterales bacterium | reverse complement strand
ACATCGAGATCAAGAGGCGAGTTTTCCCCCCTGGACAGGTGCCAGAAACCCATCGCGGCAATCATGGCCGCATTATCGGTACATAGCTCAGGCCCAGGGATGTGGACCGAGATGCCGAAATGATTGGCCTCCTCCTTTATACGAAAACGTAGTCTGCTGTTTGCCGCCACCCCTCCCACAAGGGCGAGAGTCTCGCATCTTTTCTTCTCTGCTGCCCGAAAGGCCTTTTGGACCAACACGTCAACGACCGCTTCCTGAAATCCCGCTGCAACGTCCTCGAGACTTGCCGAACCGGCCTCTTGTTCCTTGGCCACATAGCGGGCCACAGCGGTCTTGATGCCGCTAAAACTAAAATCAAAGCTCGTCTTGTCGAGTAGTGCCCTGGGGAAATGAATTCGCTCGGGATCGCCCCCCCGGGATAGCCGATCAATCACCGCCCCCCCTGGGTAGCCCAAGCCGAGCAACTTCGCCACCTTGTCAAAGGCCTCGCCCGCAGCGTCGTCTCTGGTTTGCCCCATCAGTTCAAAATGGCTACGCCCCTTGACATAATAAAGGTTCGTGTGGCCCCCAGAGGCCAGGAGGGCCACGAAGGGGAAGGGCGGAGGCGGACGCTCCATATAGACAGCAGCCACGTGGCCTTCCAAGTGGTTCACTCCGGTTAGCGGCAGTCCTCGCGCATAGGCGTAGGCCTTGGCAAAAGAAGCACCGACCAGCAGCGCGCCCACCAGCCCCGGACCACAGGTGACAGCAACCCCGTCCAGACGATTGGAGTTCACGCCGGCGTGATCGATGGCCTCTTCAACCACAGGAACGATCTTTTCCAAATGTTTTCGAGAGGCCAGTTCGGGAACGACCCCACCGTAAGGATGGTGGATGGCCACCTGAGACCAAACCACATTGGACAGAATTGTCTCGCCCCGAGAGACCACGGCAGCGGCGGTCTCATCGCAGGACGTTTCAATACCCAAGACCATCATGACAGAGGCTCGTTACATTCTACGTCTTCCAGGTTTAAAACGAAACGCTTCAAAGAGATTCCTTTCCTGTGGCACAATTCTGCAAGTCGCTTACGGTTCTCATCGGACAGGTCACGACAGGAAATAATGAGGCCGTTTACGAGGATCTCCTCAAGGATTCGATCGAGGTCAGCTCCCGTGCCCATGACCGGATAGCCTTGGAGCTGCCTTCCCACTTTCATCCTGTCGTCGTCAATGAACCCCACCGGCTTCACGCCCAAGCGCCCGTTATCCAGCATTTCCCTCAGCAACACCTGCCCTCCTTGTCCAGCGCCATAGATCAGGACGTTTTCTCCTTTTATCGTCTTGCGGTTCATGAGTTCCCTAAAAGAACGAAAAGAGATACGGGAACCGAGCAAGAATGTTGTTGTTAACAACCAATCGACGAGAAAAACCCCCTTGGAAAAGGATAGAAACCGATAGGTATAAATCACGACTGCCAGCGAAAGCAGGGACCCGAGCACGGTGGCCTTAAGATACACAAAAGCATCACTCAAGCCGATGTAACGCCACATGCCCCGGTAAATACCTGCTGAAAAAAAAGCCACGAATTTACATATAATGATGGCCGGCAGGGATTTCAGGAAGATGGGGAAAAAGGCGTTAAATTGATCCGTGAAACCGAAGCGAACCCGGTAGGACAGATAATAGGCGAAGCCCACAAGGACGAGGTCCAGAACCACACGAAACATCTGGCGTTTATAGGTTATTTCAATGAGTATGGGTGTGAAACGACCCTCGCGGAGACGACAAAACTCCTTTTCAGGATATACCCTGATTTGGGCCAGGTAGATACCCATGAGTGTAAGTGACAACAAAAGGGGTATGATGACTGTGGGCGCTGCAAGAGAATCGTGTTCTTGAACAAAAAGGGCTGAAAGTCCCGACAACACGGCCGTTCCATACAGAAAAAACACAGCTCCCGTTTCGCTCAATCCCATGAGGACCAAACGATGCGACGTATGGTCCTGCCCCCCTCTGGAGGCCTTTCGTCCGCTTAAGAGACGAATCAAGGTCACCATCGTAGTGTCAAAAATAGGAACCATCAGTACAAGAGCCGGAACTGCGTACAGTGAGACTCTCAGATCGGGCACGCTTTTTGCTGGGTAAAGACAAAGGAAGGCAAGCCCAAGACCGAGGGGGAGACTTCCGCAGTCCCCCATGAAAATAGAGGCCGGATGGAAATTGTAGATCAAGAAGGCCGCCAGCGCTCCTGCCACCAAGAGCGCCATGGTGACCATGTCAAAAGATGCTGTCTGATAGTGCAACAAAGAGAAAAAAACGGCAGCGATGAGGCAGATCCCCCCACAAAGTCCGTCCATGTTGTCCAAGAGATTGGTGGCATTGATGATCCCCACAATCCAGACAATGGTGAGCATCGTGTCACCCGTCAGGGATGTGACCCATTGAAGGCGATAGCCCAAAAAAGCAACGAGTGAGGCCACCATGATCTCAACGATTAGCTTGTTCTGTGGTCTCAAATGAAGAAAATCATCAAGGAGACCCAGGAGAAAGAGGCTGGTCATAGCCAGCCATGCCACTGCCATGGCGTCAGGGGGGGCAGCATCAGGGGAATGGGCGTGTATGAATCTAACGATGGATCCGAAATCAGTCAGCCAAAACAGGGGAAAGCCCACGGCACAGTAGATGGCAATACCGCCTAGCATGGCTGTAGCTTGCTTGTGCCAGCGATCTTTTCTGGGCACAGCCATCCACCCAAATCGCTTGGCTGCCCGTGCAACGAGAGGCGTCAGGACAACCCCAATCACAAACGCCAAGGCGGGCCATACAAGATGGGGAGATAGTTTGAGCATACTTACTGTTTCACCGTTCGGCGCAACACAATATTCGCAATAGCCTCGAAGATCAAGGCAAAACCCATGTGTCCGTTTTCCTCTTGACAAAAAGCAAAAAAGGGCCCATAGATTGAATTCGTTGATAATTGCTTTTAACAGGCTGTAATATAAGAACTTTCTTTCTATGAACGTGTTTCCGGACCAGAATCAGGGGCATGTTCGGACGCGATTTCACAAGGGGCGCATTTGATGGGCCCTTTTGGTTATTGATGGCTGGCGAGGTTTACAAAAAACAGCATGAAGAACGACAACTGACTGAGGGAGGGATTCTGGCATGAAGCAGGGAAGCCTTGGAATCAATGGCTTGGGGCGTATTGCTAAACTGTCCATCTGGCATCACGTGGGGAGAAAAAGCTTTTCGGAAATTGTGGTGAATATCGGCCGAGCTGTCGGCACGAGTCTTGAGGATGTGGCAAGATTTATTGAAAAGGATTCCACGTATGGGACCTTGCACAATTACATCCATGGATACAAGGCAGGCCGCGTGATTGAAAATTTGGATGAGAAGTCCGGCTCTATGTCGATCGATGGTGTTCGCGTCACCATTCTTCGGGACGTTCGTAATCCCAAAGATATCCCGTGGAAATCGTATGGTGTTGACGTTGTGGTGGAATCGACGGGAAAGTTTATTGATCCAACCCTTCCTCCAGACGCTCCAGGAGGAAGCGTCCGAGGCCATCTGGCTGCCGGGGCACGAAAGGTGGTTGTGTCTGCGCCCTTTAAGGTGAAGGATAAGAACGCTCCGTGGCCTGAGGATGCCATTACCACGGTCATGGGGGTTAATGAGAAGGAGTATGATCCGGCTAAGCACGACATCGTGTCGAACGCTTCTTGTACGACAAACTGCCTGGCCCACATGATCAAACCCCTACTGGATCATTTTGGGGTTCAAAGGATTCTCACGGCAGGCATGGCCACTATCCATGCTGTGACCGGCTCCCAGTTGGTCCTGGATCGCGCGCCCAAGGCGGGGGTCACTGATCTGCGCCGGAACCGGAGCGTCTTTAACAACATCATTTTGACGACCACCGGTGCTGCAAGAGCCTTGGCCATGGTCATCCCGGAGATGAAAAAGATCGGGTTTATCGCAGAATCCGTGCGGGTACCCATCAGCACGGGTTCCCTCATCATATTGGTCCTCGATATTCAGGACGCGGCTGACGGAGAACCTACAAACCGTGATCTGATTAATCAGATCTATAAGGATGCTGCCAGGCAAGACAAAAAGGGTTATATTCAGTTTTCAGACGAGCAGAATGTGTCCATGGACATTGTGGGCCGCCCTTTAGCGACTGCCATTATCGAAGGCCACGAGACTCAAACTCACACAGCCACGATTTCTTTCGATCTCACCCAGCTTAAGGGCTACACGGAGGAGGTCGGGGCGTGCCTTGCCACGACGATGATTGAGATCCCAGTCACAAAGGTGGTGTTGTATGGCTGGTATGATAACGAGTTGGGTGGATATAGCCACATGTTTGCAGAGCGGACAGTCAGCATGGCTTCAATGCTTCAATAAGAAGGATTGACAGGAGCAGATGTTTTTTGTATGTTTTGTGTTCACAAACTCGTATGAAGTGTTTTGGGAACGACATTGACTAACGCTGACCTTTTACGCATGCATCCCTGTTAAGACAGTAATTCTTGTACAGGAACTTCAAGACCTGAAGGGATGATGGGCCACTCATCATCCCTTTTTTTGATGCGGTGCAGTTTCACCCTCTACAGAAGCCGTGCAAGCCTATAACCATATCAAGGCCAAGCTGCTGGCCATCAATCGCGATGTTGATCATATCATCCAGAGCGCCTTGTCTATTGACGGCCTGTCCCCTCATCCCATCAATGCATGGAAGGAAACCACTGCTCGCATCGAAAGGCAATTAGCCGAGGAGACGATTCGGGTGGCGGTGGTTGGTTCCATAAAGTCTGGGAAGAGCACCCTGACCAATGCCCTCTTTGGGGGGGACTATGTCAAGAGGGGGGCAGGCGTCGTGACCTCCATCATCACCAAGGTACGCCCCGGCCACGATTTGACGGCCAAGCTGGCGTTCAAGACCTGGGACGAGATAAACGCTGAGATAAACCAGGCCTTGATTCTGTTTTCTTCGACACCCGCAGATGGTGCTGAAGACAATTTCAATATAAACCGTGAAGAAGATCGTCGGCGGCTCCAACACGACGTTTCGAAGATGAACACGGAGCAACTCATCTCCGACGACACCCGCGATCCCAACAGCGTTCTCCTCATGGAGTACCTGAAAGGATACGATCGGGTCCAGGCCTTGGTCTCCTTTGAGCCGACGATTCACGTATTTGAATCGAAGGACTTTCACAAGCAAAAGGACTTTGTGGGTGATGAGTCCCTGGCGGTCTATTTGAAGGATGTCCAATTGACCCTTGAGGCCCCTGAAGGCTTTGGAGAGAATCTTGAGATCGCTGATTGTCAAGGAAGTGATTCGCCGAACCCTTTGCACCTGGTCATGATTCAAGACTACCTCATCCAGACTCATCTCATCATCTATGTATTAAGCAGCCGGACCGGCATGCGGCAGGCTGACATCAAATTTCTTGCCTTGATTAAGAAGATGGGGTTGGCGAAGAACGTGTTGTTTGTCTTAAACTCCGACTTGAGTGAGCACGAAACGCTTGCCGATCTCAAGGCTCTCGTGAGGAGAGCGGAGGAAGAAATCGATATGATTTTTCCTTCCCCTCGGGTGTTCGTTTTTTCCGCCCTCTACAACCTCTTCAAGACCCTTGATTCTAAGGAGCCTGCCACCCTTTCTCGGAAAGACCACCTCCGGCTGGAACAGTGGCGACAAGAGACCGAGATAGTGGCTTTTTCAGACCAGCAAACGGACAGGTTCCTCAAGGCGGCCATCCAGAAGATATCCCTGGATCGGTTTTCATTGCTCTTGGAGACCAACCTGGAACGGATTGCTAATGTGTCATCCAGCATGCGAGACTGGGCGCAAATCAATCAAGAATTACTGTTAAAGGACGCCGGGAAGGCTCGGGAAGTATTTGTTGAGATGGATGCGAGGCGACAGGCATCTGAGCAGGTCACCGCAGTGATCAAAGACACCTTAGAAGGCACCACCGGCAAGTTGAAACGGGACCTGGGAACAGACGTAGACGGTTTCTTCGACCTTCAATATGGGGACATTGTTCATGACATGATTCATTTTATTGACTCTTATAATCTGTCCGTCATCAACTACGAAAAGGACCTCGGGGCCTCGGGTTTTCTGCCTACGCTGTATCGCATCTTTCAAGCGTTTCAGCAGGCTGCCAACCGTTTCATAGCAGAGTCGATCAATCCCAAGCTCGTCAACTTTGTTCGTGACCAGGAAAACAGGATAGAAGGCGTGTTTGGTCAGGTGTCCGGACCCTACAGCCTGATGATCAAGGATGCCGTAGATCAGCACCGGCGGACGGTGAATGATCTGGGGATTAACATCCCGGAACATGCGTTTAGAGCCATCCGCTCTCCTGAAGTAGCCTCGGTCAGGAATGATGCCCGGTTGAGCATCCCACATCTTGCGAGCACCCTGCGATACTCGTCCCGTATTAAGACCGAGGCTATCTTGAGGTTGGGATTCTACAATACATTGAAGACGGTAAAAAAGTGGTTAAAAAGACCGGTGTCAGAAGGGCCAGACGGTGCCATCCGTTCGCTCGAAAACAGCGTGCACCTTATTAAGGAGCAGATGCGAGAGTCGATAACAGCGCATTTTATGGACTACAAAGAAAACTTGAAGTACCAGTATTTCTTCAAGCTTATTGAAGCGATGTCCGGCAGGCTGTATGAGGCCCTCATCGATCGGGTGAGGGCCTTCACAGGTAGTTTGCTGGACATGAAAGGGCTCATCGAGGATGAACGCCTGGCCAAGGATCAGTTAGTCCAACAGTTTGCTTCCATGCAAACATCGCTCAAAGTTGCCCTGGGCCAGATTGAAGAGGTAGAGAGACTTGTGGAAAGTCGCAGCGCATCTTGATATGATCTCTCGTCAATGGAACCTCAATTGAGCGAAAATGCTCAAAGAAAAACATGGCCAGAATTTCGTGTCTCAGCATTTTCGTGCTTGCGTGATAGTTTTTTTCTTTTTGGTTCTGCCTTGTCCAGGTTAGGGTAGAATAGAATAGCGGAGGGTCCTGATGGCGACGAAGAAGGCTCGGATTATTTCAGTAGTGAACGAGAAGGGCGGGGTTGGAAAAACGGTAACGGTTATCAATTTAGCCGCAGGTCTTTCCCTCAGGGATCAAAATGTCTTGGTCGTTGACATGGACCCGCAGCTGAATGCCACCAAGGGTTTGGGGTTCAGTCCCAGCGAGGATGGCCCTTCAGTCTACGATGTGATCAAGTTGGGAGCCCGTGTTCCTGTCGAATCCGTTGTCGTGCACACGCCTTGGCAACACCTTGATCTTCTTCCTTCCCATACAGACTTGTCCGGACTTGAAATAGAGCTGGCGAAAGTGGCGGGTCGCGAAAATCGCCTTAAACAAGCCCTGGCACCCCTGGTAGACGCCTATGATTTTGTTCTGCTGGATACCCCTCCAAGCCTTTCCTTGCTGACTGTCAATGTGCTTGCCTTTGCCCGTGAAGTCCTGATCCCCTGCCAGACACATCCCTATGCGTACAGTGCCATGGATGAGCTCCTTGAAACCATTGCTGTTATCAAGGAAGAGATCAATCCCGACATAAGGGTTATGGGCGTTGTGGCCACTTTTTTCGACCGGCGGACCAGGGTCTCAAACAGAATCCTTGAGAGCCTGAGAACAGACAAACGCTTGGTGGGTAAGTTTTTTGACACGGTGATCCGGATCAACACCACCATAGCGGAAAGTGCGGATTACGGTAAGCCGGTCGTGTTTTTCAGACGTTCCAGCACAGGTGCTGAGGACTACCTGGCCCTGACAGATGCAATCTTGGGCTAGGAGGCTGTCGGAAAACGTCCATCTGCGGCGTTATCCTCATTCTTCGTCACTGCGGCGTACCGATAAGTACGCCTCATTCCGAAGAATCTCGGATGCCTTGCATCTGAACATTTTCCAACAGCCTCCGAAACTGGGGTTCTCCGACAGGCTTCTGGGGGCACAGCCCTGCTTGAACCCACATCCTCGGTACCAGTGAGCAAGCCCATAAATGGGCCAAGAAGTTCGCAGCCCCTTTCAGACCATAACCTATTCCTCTAGCAACACGTTCTTCCTGTCAAGTTTCCCCTCCAAAGCGCCATTTTTTTGACACTCCGGTGTCCCAATAAATGACGGCCGTTGACCCCCGCAAGCCAGGCGAATCCGGCCCTGTGTCGGGCATGTTCGGTGCCCGTTAGTAAGCTCTCAGAGTGAAAACGTTCTTGAGGCCATCTGGGGATAGAATCTGTGCCCCTGAAATCGTGGCGTGTGCCGTCGAACATGGAAAGGCCGTGGCACGCTTTGTGCTGAATGCTCATGTTTGACGGCGGCGACCGAGGCTTCAAGGCCATTGGCCATAGCGACTGACCTCTAGCTGCTGCAAGGTCTCAGACGATGTCCAGTGACCATATTGAAAACGCGTTAAAGAAAGAACTAGGTAGGATTGAGAAAAAATTGAAGCGCGTCGAGACACTCCGACTGGCGGCCTTGATCGGTTCTGCCGCGGTCGTTGGCTTCGCCCTCTCCACGGTCTCGAGTTACATCCCGCTGCTTGCCGGAATGGCTGCCGGGGGCGTTCTGTTGAATGCCATGGCAAGACATGTTGTATCACGAAAGAAATAACTCGTTTCCATCCATAAATGGCCTTTTCCCCTCTGAGCGGCGTTCTCCGCGGCTTTTCGTCTGCGACGTACGAAAAGTACGCCTCGGCGTAAATCCTTGTGCGGCCTTGCTCAGAGCGAAACATGCTCATTTCTGAATTGGAAACTGATGGCTGTGCCCATTGATTGGACAGCGTTTCGTGGATGGGCACTAGCTCACAGGCATTTCCGTATTACCACACGTAAGACACCTAACCCACGTAATGCTCCTTGAGATTCAATATGCGTTGAACCGATTCAACCGCCCTTGCCTTCATATCATCTGATTGCCGCACGGCCTTCAACAGTACTCCATACGTTGCCTCTATCTTTGCCCGGTCATGGCATATCAATGCCATATCAATTTCAGCGTCTGAAATCCTTGTGACGAAGGTGTGAAGATCAAAGTGTGTGTCAATGGCGCCCATATCCAGATCATCGGTCATAGTGATGCCCCGAAAGCCCAGGGTCCCCCGCAACAGATCCTTTGCGATGATCGTGGAAAGACCCGCGGGCCATGTGGGATCAAGGTCCCTATACACCACATGAGATAGCATGACGGCTTCCACCCCAGTTCGGATCGCCGTCCGGAAAGGGACCAAGTCGGTTGAATTCAGAACGTAGCGTGCTGTATCAACAAAAGGCAGATCCAGGTGAGGATCAACCGTGGTGCGACCGATGCCTGGAAAATGCTTTGCAGTGGCGGCAACCCCGTTTTCCTGCAAGGCCTCAATAACAGCCCTGCCCAGGTCCGCCACCAGTTGAGGCTCCTCGCCAAAGACCCGATCTGCCATGATGGGGGCAGTGAGGCCCTGTGGAGCCACGTCCAATACCGGGGCAAGATTCATGGTAATGCCCACCCCTTTAAGCTCCCGCGCCGTTATGGTGCCAAATTCCCTGGCGGCTGCCTCTGATCCGGCCTTTCCGATAGCCCGGTTTCCCGGAAACACGGTGAAGGGGGGGGCCAGGCGAGCCACTGGTCCACCTTCCTGATCAATGGCCACCACCAGGCGCGGGTGACCACTTTCCACGGCAAAGGCCTGGGCCGCGTGACAAAGGTCAGCAAGCTGGGAAGGATCAGCAACATTTCGTTTAAACAAGATCAGCCCCCCAACCCGCATTTCACTGATCAAGAATCGCAGTTCATCGTCCAATACCTGGCCTTTGAACCCCACCATGAGGCGTTGGCCGGCTAACTGCTCATCAGTCAGGGAATCTGCCTCATACATCGTTATTTCCTCTGGCATCCACGAAGTCCTCCAAGGCAGTATCTGGAACCATGAAAGATAAAAAGGGTTAGCAAACTCCCGGGCATTAAGCGACGGAAGATATGTCCTGGGGTTTGTAGAGCGTGCAGTGAACGGCCGCCACCCGTTGGAAGTCGTCGATCTTGCCGCATCCCTTCACATAAGGGCACACCGTGTTCCTCACGAACAGCTCGCAGCGCAGGCAAGGGCTTTCCTTGAGGCAGTCCAGGTTCGGCTCAGCCCGATGTCGCTTGGCAGGTCTTAGGACCTTTGGGTTTCGTATCCGGCTTGCACGGCCCCATATCACAAACAAGTTCCGCTTCATCTAATGGGAACGTCCTACCTTTTCCTTCCGGATTTCTATCTCAAAATCATCCGGGGTGATCGGGTAGCCTTGTTGTGTCCAGGTATGACACAGGAGGGCGATCTTTGATTCAAGCTGGGAAGCATAACGTCGATACCAATCCATTCCGAGTTTGGTATCGAAATAATAGCCCGTAATAACAAATTTGACTTTACCATTGACCACTTGTTCCGTCATTCCAATGGAATAGTCCGGCGCTGCGGGCGCTGCCTGCAAGAAGGTCATATTGACATATAGATAAACCCAGTCTTCAAATCGTACTGAATAGGCCTTGCCGGCTTCAGCCATAGACATATCAGCTCGAACCGATGGGGTTGCATTCAAGAGCAAAAAGCCTGTGAGCAAAGCACCAACTAAAAGCCCTCCTTGCCTTGTCTGTGTCATCTTCGTGATCCCTCCTTTTGTGTTCATCAAACGTTTCTTTGATCTGTACAGGCGCCCTGCCGGTGGTGTTGTCGTTCTTGTGCATCCTTTCTACGGCTGGTATAATTATTTCCAGATAACACACATGTGACATAGACATCAACTCATCTTCACAGAAAGCGCTACGGCATCTCTGTGCATGGACAGGAGTTCATGAGAAATCCCATACGTTGAATGCTGACCCCCATGTGACCTCGGGAGAAGGCGCCTAGCGGGTGGCCTTCAGGCGCTCCTGTTTTGCACGGCGTCAAGGATGATGGTCTCGTAAAAAGTCGATTTTGCTCGCTCCGTGAACATTTTGGGCACCCTTGAGGTGCTCAGCTAAAATGCTAAAACTCGGGCTAACCCCCTCAAACAGTTAGCATTTCTTGACGCTGAACACCTCAAGTGCTTTCTCCCCAAAATGCTCAATTTCGCTTACAAAAGACTTTTTACGAGACCATCAAGGATGGACACAGGGGGCTAGAATCGACGATCCCTGTCAGGTTGATCCCTTCGGCGGGACGAAAAGAAGGGGCTAAGTGCAAGAAAGAGGCGGCAGCACCGGAGCCGAGGTCGATGCCTCATCCTAAATAGTCAATGGGTGCGGTGAGACTACATGTCGCCACCGGCTCCAGACTTCTCCCGCTTTTAGATCGTAAGCACGCAAATAGGGTACTATGCCCCATCGCACAAGGCTACAGCTCTACCAGTGAATCCTCGGTGCCGAAGCTGTTCGGGACATAGTCGTCAGCAGCCCAGTCGTTTTCCCATCGCCGCCCATCGAGTAAATACCTGAATCGGTAGGTTCGACCGGACCGCAGGGAGAGCCTGGTGCTGAATCCGCCGTGTTTTCGAGGCTTCATGTGATGGGCAGCGGGGTTCCACTCATTGAATTCACCGCAAAGCGAAACCGTGCTTGCGTTGACCTCCGAAGGGAGTTCAAAGGTCACCCGGCATGAGCCCCCCCTCTTTGAATAGCTTTTTTTCAGCATCGCCCTTTCTCCTTTTCTGCATTGATGTGCCGAGGAGCCTCCTGGAAAAAGGTTAATAAGGGGTTAAGGTTCATGAAGGAGGAGGCTCCCCGGCCCGCTGGTCTCACGCGCATGGCAAACTCTGCCCCCGCTCTTTGACAGGGTCAGAGTAGTCCGGCCTTACCGTGCCTGTGGTGTGGTTTAGGATGAAGTGTTGTAGCTGAGCCGTCTGGTCGTGGGTCAACGCCCCAAATTGTACCCCCTGTCGCCTCACTGTGGTGGGAGTGAAAGACAATTCGTCAGCCACATCCACATCCGAAACAGTCTGAAACGGTATCTTATCCAGGCGAAAACCATCACCGGCCAACACAATGTCTAATTCAAACGGTTCATGTGATGGGTTTTCGCCCGCAATATAACGAAACATAAGCCCAGTCCGGCTAATATCTGCGATCTGGCCCACAATGTCTATCACCTGACCCCAGATGTCAGACCGTGGTCTGAGCACGGCAAAGGCACCGTCGTGAACCTGGAATCGTTTATGCTGCCTGCGCTCAGCAACCCGTTTCCTCTTGGTCATGTTACCCATGTCTGAATCCTTCTTATGATCAAAGGAGTGAACGCTTTTGACGACATCGGGATGTCATGGACGTGTTCACCCGAACCGAGGCACCCGGAAATACGGTTCACACACGGCGGTGAACGTGAGCAGTTCGTAATCAGAGATGGAAAACAAAGACGACATGATCACCTGGTAGACCGACGGTTCCTGCCAGACCTTACAAGTGATACGGCTTCACAAAGGTGGTACCTTGACGCCCTAACAGAACAGACAAGATTCCGTCAGGGCCTACGCGGGCACATTTTGAGGCTTGTCTCCATGCGGATTGACCTCAATGATGGTTACAGGAGATGACCGGCTCTGGACGATATAGGAAACCAGAGCAGAAAATATGATATAGAGCTGAAGGCCCAATAACACGATCGCGAGGGGATGTCAAGCATATATTGTGGTTTGAATGAAAAAAAATTCAATATATAGTATGGGGTCCGGAAAGGGTCATACCGGCGGTCTCACACTGGAAAGAGAAAGGATTGAAGGCCGCAGGGCCTCCTTGTGGCAGACGGGGATGGCACGTTAAACGGGTTAGAACTCAGTTCATGGCGGCCAGGTTCTGGGCGTGCCCGTCAAGCAGAAGCTCACCTCTGCAATTTCTTGGCAACATAGATACGAACAGGACATTCACAAATGTATCCACGTTCAAGAGCCAGGGAGAATTTACACTTCTTTGGTTCGGCTTCGAGACACAAGAGGAATGAATTGACTCCAATATCTCTGGCTTTGCAAAGAACCTTGAATCCCGACTTCTTGCATGTGAAATCTTTGGGGCATTTGAGGTGACTAATGATCTCCTCTATTGCTTTGTTATGGTCTTGTTCTGTGGTCATCTCCTGTCCTTCTTCTCGTCTCTGTTCAGGCCATCTCTTATCTCCTCGGGACGGCTCGATCGAAGCGCGCTACAAGAGAGGCTCTTTCAGCGCCTGGACGAAACTTCGCACCTCGTCAACCAAGCTGCTGCTGTTCTGATGCTTTTCAATCACCCTGACCAGGGCACTTCCCACAATAATGCCATCCGCGTGCGGGGCCAGGGCGGCTACCTGGGACGGTGTCCCTATGCCAAAGCCCACGGCCAAAGGATTGCGCACCTGCCTTCGCGTGCGGTCGAGGGCAAGGGCCAAGTCACGGGGAAGCTTGTCCCTGGTCCCGGTGACCCCGGTCACGGACACATAGTACAAAAATCCCTTGCTCAGGCTGTCGACCTTTCTTACCCGGTTTTGGGGCGTCGTTGGCGTTACCAAGAATATAACGTGTAACCCTGCGCGTCGGGCTGCCCGACGCCAGGGGCCGGCCTCCTCAGGCGGAAGGTCAGGGACGATGACGCCGTCAAGGCCCACGTCGGCTGCCCGCTGGGCAAAATCTTCTATGGGGTACTGATACAACAGGTTGTAATAGCTCATCAAGACGATGGGAAGATGCACGTCTTTTCTAACGTCTTTGACCATGTCCAGGACCTCGTGCAGGGTGACCCCCGAGGCAAGGGCGCGCTGTCCGGCGGCCTGTATGGTAGGGCCATCTGCTATGGGATCTGAAAAAGGCACGCCCAGCTCGATCATGTCAGCACCGGCGTCCTCCGTGGCCGCAATAAGATCACGGGTATGGGCTGGTGTGGGGTCGGCGGCCACCAGGAACGGCATGAGGGCTGTTTTGTTCCTTTTTCGTAAGGCTTTAAATAGGCGGTCTATTCTGTTCATGGCAATCTGTCCTTCAGGTGTCGGCCAACAATGTCCAGATCCTTGTCCCCCCGGCCGGAGAGGTTTATGAGCACAATATCCTGCTTGTGAAATTCTGACACATGTTTGCAAACCGCAGCCACGGCGTGAGCACTTTCCAGAGCCGGAATGATGCCATCTGTTCTGGAAAGAAGTTCAAAGGCCTCGAGGGCATCTTCGTCTGTCACGCAGACGTATTCTGCCCTCAGGGTCTCCTTAAAAAAGCTGTGTTCCGGTCCCACGCCGGGGTAGTCAAGGCCCGGGGCTACCGAGTGGGCCTCTGAGATTTGCCCATCTTCGGTTTGGAGGAGATAACTCTTGGCCCCGTGCAAGATGCCCACATGACCTGCGCACAGGGTGGCTGAATGCCTGCCGCTGTCTATCCCGTCTCCCGCAGCCTCTACACCGATGAAGCGCACACGATCTCTTGAAAACGGAGCAAAAAGACCCATGGCATTGCTGCCGCCGCCCACGCAAGCCACAAGGACGTCTGGAAGTCGTCCCGCGGCCTTGTGAATCTGTCTTCTTGCCTCTTTGCCGATAACCGATTGAAACTCACGGACGAGCTTGGGGTAGGGGTGGGGGCCAACCACAGAGCCGATGACGTAGTGGGTATCAGAGATGTTGGTTACCCAGTCCCTCAGGGCCTCATTGATCGCATCCTTTAGCGTCCGGCTTCCTGAAAGCACAGGGATCACGTCGGCGCCCAGGAGCTTCATGCGCATCACATTGATAGCCTGGCGCCGGATGTCGGTCTCTCCCATGTAGATCGCGCAGGAGAGGCCAAAGAGAGTGGCGGCCGTGGCCGTGGCAACGCCGTGCTGCCCCGCGCCGGTTTCTGCAATGATGCGTTGTTTTCCCATGGCTTTGGCCAGAAGCACCTGGCCCAAGGTGTTGTTGATTTTGTGAGCCCCTGTGTGCGTGAGGTCCTCACGCTTCAGATAGATCCGTGGGCCCTTGAGTTTTCGGGTGAGGCCCTCGGCAAAATAGAGCGGCGTGGGGCGACCTGCATAGTCTCGAAGGTAAGCGGCCAGTGTTTGCTTGAATTCCCGGTCCTGGCGGTAATGTCGGAATGCCTCATCCAGTTCCATGAGGGCGGGCATGACAGTCTCCGGGACAAACTGACCGCCAAACGGCCCAAAGTAGGCTCGCTTGTTTTGTCTCATTCCAGCCCTCCCATTTCAGCTCGTGCTTCTGCGACAAATCGGCGCATTTTTTCGTGGTCCTTGATGCCGGGTGCCGACTCCACGCCACTGCTCACATCCACACCGTAGGGGCTGACCCGATGGATGGCTTCTTTCACATCTTCCGGCGTCAAACCGCCGGAGAGGATGACTGGGCCATATTGTTTGGCTTCTCTTGCAAGGGTCCAGTCAAAGGTTTTCCCAGTGCCGCCGTGTTGCCCCTTCACGTAGGTATCCAGCACAAAGCCCCCCACGCAGTCCCTGTAAGCTGCCATAGTTTCTATACTCTTTCTGTCCTGGACCCGTATGGCTTTAAGCGGCTTGAACCCCAAGGCGCTGCAATACTCTGGCGATTCATTGCCATGAAGCTGGACCCAGTCAAATCCGCAGAAGGCGGCAACCTGGCGTACAAATTCCGGATCCTCATCCACAAACACCCCGACCGTACGGACAAGGGGGGGCAGTGACAGGCTGATTTTCCGAATCTTGTAAGGCTCGGTTTTTCGAGGACTTTCGGCCAGGACAAACCCCACGGCGTCCGCCCCCAGGCTGGCGGCCACCACGGCATCCGCTTGGCGGCTAATACCGCAGATTTTAATTCTGGGCAATGACTTTAACATTCCGGAACCAAACCTTGAGAATTAAGGGCCAAAAAGGTCCTTGATCTTTACCCCTATGTCCTTTTCCGCCATAAGAGCCGTTCCCACGAGCAAGGCATCAACGCCTGCTTCTCTGAGGCGCTCCACATCATCACGGGTCTTGATGCCGCTTTCGCTCACAGTGGTGATGCCTTCCGGTATGTCGGCAACCAGACGCATGGTCGTGGAAAGGTCTACAGTAAAGGTGGTCAAATCTCTGTTGTTGATCCCGATTACATCAGCACCGGCCTCAAGGGCCCTGTCCCGCTCCGACGCTGTATGCGCCTCCACCAGGGCTTCCAGCCCCAGCACCCTGCAAAGAGAGAGAAAAGCCGGAAGCTCATCATCAGACAGCACTGCCACAATCAACAAGACGGCATCGGCCCCAAAGGCCCGTGATTCATAGATCTGGTAAGGGTCGATGATGAAGTCCTTACGCAACACCGGGATGCTAACGGCATCCTTAACCTGTTTTACACTGGCAAGACTTCCATGAAAGAAACGCTCGTCTGTTAGCACAGAAACAGCGGCCGCACCAGAGTCTTCATAAAGCCTGCCAATCTCAACAGGTTCAACGTCTTTCCGAATCCGGCCCGCAGAGGGCGAGGCCTGCTTGATCTCAGCGATCAACGCGAGGTCGGGCGACTGTGTTAGGGCCTTTTGAAAGGGCCGTGGAGTCTGAACAAGGCCAATGCTCTCCTTCAGGGCGGCTAGAGGTACGGCCTTTTTTCGGCGTTTAAGCTCTCGCTTCTTATGAGCAACGATGTCATCCAGAATCATTTGAAATGCCTTGTTCAGGAATTGGTGTGTTCTATCAGTTGCTCAAGCTTATTGTCTGCCGCGCCCGAGTCAATACTTTGAGCTGCTATCTGAATGCCTTCTTGGATGTCTTGGGCCTTGCCGGCTGCATAAAAGGTTGCCCCTGCATTCAAGAGCACGATGTCACGCCTGGGTCCGGGCCGGCCGTCGAGGACCTCGCGGATGATCGCCGCGTTCTTTTCAGCGTCCCCGCCCTTGATATCTGAGGCACTAGCCCGGAACATGCCGAAGTCTTCAGGTTCTATGCGGTAGTCCCTGATGGTGCCATTTCGCAGTTCGCTCACTTGTGTAGGACCTACAATACTGATCTCATCAAAACTCCCGTCCCCGTAGACGACGAGGGCGCTTGTGCTGCCTAGACGCTGCAGCACCTCTGCCAGCAAGGAGGTGAGCTCTGGTTTGTACACGCCCAGAACCTGGACATTCGCGCCTGCCGGGTTCGTCAAAGGGCCAAGCACGTTGAATATAGATCGGATACCTATCTCCCGCCTCGGGCCTATAGCGTACTTCATGGCCCCGTGAAGCTTGGGTGCATAAAGAAATCCTATGCCGATGCTTCTGATAGAGGCCTCGACCACCTCGGGGGTGACGTCCAGATTCACGCCCAGGGCCTCCAGGACATCCGCGCTGCCGCACTGACTGGAGACGCTACGATTACCATGCTTGGCTACCTTGAGACCGCCGCCGGCGACCACAAGCGCCGTGGTCGTTGAAACATTAAAGGTGTTGGTTCCGTCGCCTCCCGTCCCACAAGTATCCACAATCGTTTCCTCGTCCACATTGATCTCATCTCTGTCAAGACTAACCGCCGTGTTCAGGACTCGAATGGGTGTGGCCTTGGCGCGCATCACCTTGGCTGCGCCGGTAATCTCGGCGATCGTTTCGCCTTTCATACGCAGGGCAGTTATGAAGGCCCCAATCTGCGCATCTGTTGCCTTGCCTTCCATAATTTCATCCATGACGCGAACCATTTCGTCTTCTAAAAGGTCCCCGCCATTCACGACTTTTTGAATCATCTCCCTAATCATGGCGATCCTCCTGTCTGTCCATACTATTGGCGCAAAAAATTGAGCAACACCTTTTCACCCTCTTGAGTCAGAAACGATTCAGGATGAAACTGCACCCCTTCAATGGGCAGCTCTTTGTGCCTGATTCCCATAATCTCCGCCTGTTTGGTTTCAGAAACAATCTCCAAACATTCGGGCAGAGAACCGCGGTCCACCACCAGGGAGTGGTACCGGGTCGCCTCAAAAGGTTGCCTCACACCCCTGTAGCAATGCTTGCCGTCGTGATAGATACGAGAAACCTTCCCGTGCATCAGGCGCGGGGCCGGCACCACTTTGCCCCCAAACGCCTCGGCGATGGCTTGGTGTCCAAGGCACACCCCGAGGATCGGGACGATTCCCGCAAAATGACGTATGGCCGAAACGCTAATACCGGCGGTGGCGGGCACACCCGGTCCTGGAGATATCACCAGCCTGTCGGGCCGGAAGCGTTGCAGACGGTCCAGGGTGACTTTGTCATTTCTAAAGACCTGAATGGTCTCTCCGAAGGCTCCAAAGGCCTGAACAAGGTTATAAGTAAAAGAATCATAGTTATCGATCATGAGTATCATGGCTTCACTCCAACCCCTTGGCCCCCGTTCTGATGGCCTCAAAGAGCGCTTCGGCCTTGTGCACGGTCTCCTCATATTCCCTGCTCGGTACGGAGTCGGCTACAATGCCTGCCCCGGCTTGGACAAATGCCGTTTTGTCTTTGATCACGATGGTCCGTATGGTGATGGCAAGGTCCATGTTGCCGGCAAAACTGAAATATCCTGCCGCCCCGGCATAAGGGCCTCGACGGCACGGCTCAAGTTCGTGAATGATCTCCATGGCACGCACCTTGGGTGCCCCGGACACCGTGCCTGCTGGGAAGGAGGCGCGAAGCACGTCAAAACTCACGAGCCCGTTCTTCAAGATCCCTTCAACGTTGGAGACAATGTGCATGACGTGAGAATAGTGCTCCACGATCATCAGATCACTAAGCTTCACAGTTCCGTACTCCGCGACGCGGCCCACATCGTTTCTGGCCAGATCCACGAGCATGACGTGCTCGGCGCGTTCCTTGGGGTCGGCCAGAAGTTCAGCTTCAAGTTGCCTATCTTCCGTCTCCGTCTTTCCGCGGGGCCTTGTACCTGCAATGGGTCGCAATGTGACGCGCCTTCCCTCGACCCTCACCATCACCTCTGGAGAAGAGCCAAGCAGCGAAACCCCGTCGAACTGTAAGTAGAAGAGATAGGGTGAGGGATTGATTCGCCGAAGGGCTCGGTACACATCAAAGGGCTCTGCCGCTATCTGTGTCTCAAAACCTTGCGACAGGACCACCTGAATGATCTCTCCCTGCCGGATGTACTCTTTGGCCTTGGATACCATGGATTCAAACCGGCTTCGAGGGATTTTGCTTTGGATGGGCCCGAGGGGAGATTCTTTCCGGGGTCTGTTGACTGCGGCCACAGGTTGTTTTAACCGGTCAATGACGGCCTTGATGCGATCTGCGGCCTCGTCATAACAGGCTGCAGGATCGGCTTCTGGGGTGACCTCGGCATTGATAACCACCTTCATGGATTGTTTGAGGCTGTCGAAGATCAACACGGTAGTCGGAACCATGAACCACGTGTCGGGAAGACCGGGCCCGTCGGGCAGGGCGTCTGGGATAGGCTCGAAGAAGGATACCGTCTCGTATCCAATGTAACCCACGGCCCCGCCGAAAAAGCGGGGGAGCCCGTCTAATTGGGCAGGCCGGTAAGCGGCGAGGCGTGTTTGAAGAAAACGGAGGGGATCGTCAACGGTCTGCTCTTCAGAGCCATCGCCTGACTGGATGGTTATATGGCGGCCCCTGCTCTTGAACGTGAACATGGGGTCTATCCCCATGAAACTGTAACGAGCCCATTTCTCACCGCCTTCTACACTCTCGAGGAGGAAGCTATGGGGGCCTGTGCCAACCTTTCTGAACACACTGATGGGCGTCTCCGTGTCGGCAAGGATCTCCCCGTAGACCGGGACCAGGTTTGAGGTCTTTGTCAGCCGTATGAATTCATCTTTAGAGGGATATGTTTTTTGTTCCATGTCCAAGCGCACCTACAGCAATGGTTGAAGAGGTTCTCCTTGCTTCCCTTGTAATCGGTTTCAAACAACAAAAAAAGACCGTGGATCGGAGGGGCCCACGGCCTTAGAAAGAAACAAAAAAAGCCGCGGCCTCGAAGTGGCTCACGGCTATTGCTCAGACTGATGTCGAAGCTAATGGAGTGGGCACACCTCTCGTGCTATCCCGCACCACCACCAGCGATATGTGTTGTCCCTTTTCAAGGTCTGAGGATCTTGCCTTTCATGAAATTTAATACTATATTAGCAGCCATTCGTCGGCCTGTCAATATCAAAGTTGCATTGTCATGTCATTCACTGCGCAAAAAGATGCTTGACAAGAGTCACGCGGTGGCGTAGATTAAAATTTATTGAGAGGAATCATGTCGATCATGAACAGACAGGATAATGCAAGGATATTGGTTTTCGGGCGCTTCTTTTTTATCTTTAGAGGCGTCCACCCGGTCGTGTAACAGCAAGCGCTAATTACCCCGGGTGGACCTGGCAGGTCTGCTCGGGGTTTTTATTTGCCTGAAGCCCCGAGAGACAAACTCTCGGGGCTTTCTTTTTGGAAGGAGGTTGACCATGATTCTCGTTTTGGAAAAGACGGTCACACAAGAGGAGAAAAACCGCATTCTAAGCACACTCCGCGAGGAGGGTTGTATGGTCCGTGAAATGTCCGAGGCCGGACAATCCATTATGGGCGTCACCGGCAAGGCGGGCCACGACGCTGATTTCTTTCAACAGCTTCCCGGCGTAGCAAAGGTGGTGCCTGTCTCCACATCCTTCAAGCTGGCGAGCCGGCAGATGCATCATGAAGACACCGCCGTTCATGTCGGCGACGTCGTGATCGGTGGACAGCGCATTGTGGTCATCGCGGGTCCCTGCGCTGTTGAAAGCCGGGATCAGGCCATGACGATTGCCCGGGAGGTCAGAAGGTACGGGGCTGTTTTGTTTCGCGGCGGGGCTTTTAAGCCGAGAACCTCCCCCTATTCGTTCCAGGGCCTGGGAGAAAGGGGGCTGAAGATTCTTGCCGAGGTCCGAGAAGAAGTGGGGCTTGGCGTGGTGACGGAAATGACCTCGCCTGCTCAAGCAGACATGATGATGAAGTATGTAGACATCGTACAGATCGGCGCCCGGAATATGCAGAACTTCGAACTCTTGAAGTGTGTGGGGCGCTTGGGCAAACCGGTCCTTTTGAAGAGAGGGCTTTCAGCCACCATTGAAGAGTGGCTCATGTCGGCCGAATATATCCTTTCCGAGGGAAATGACGATGTCATCCTGTGTGAGCGGGGCATTCGCACCTTTGAACCTTACACCCGCAATACCCTTGATCTGTCCGCCATTCCGGTGATCAAAAACCTCACCCATTTGCCGGTCATCATCGACCCCAGCCATGCGACGGGCATCCGCGAAAAGGTCAGCCCCATGGCCCGAGCGGCCATCGCAGCCGGCGCAGATGGCTTGATGATCGAGGTGCACCATGACCCGGACAAGGCCCTTTCTGATGGTGCTCAGAGCCTTTATCCAAAACAGTTCGGGCGACTCATGCGGAATATTTACGTGATTGCGCCGGTGATAGGCAAGCAGCTCGATTTTGGCTATCTTGACAAGGCCACGGCCGTCAAGCACCTGAGCAAAGCCAAAGGCGTACAGAGGGCCGCGTTCTTGGGAGAGATGGGGACCTTCAGTCACAAGGCCTGCACGCAGTATTTTGGGACCAAGGTAGCGGCGGTACCCATGTCTTCATTCAGAGCGATCTTCGAAGCAATCAAAGAGGGCGAGGCGGAATTCGGCGTGGTACCCTTGGAGAATTCTCTCACCGGCAGCATCCACGAAAACTATGACCTTCTCCTTGAATACAACTTAAAGGTTATCGGGGAAATTACACTTCGCATCATGCACCACCTGATTGGCCATCCAGGGACCCGGGTGGAAACCATCAAGCGCGTATTTTCTCATCCCCAGGTATTCCAGCAATGCCGGCAATTCCTTGAGCGCCATGACTCCTGGGAACTGGTCTCGGTGAAGGACACGGCAGGGGCTGTCAGTCAGATTAAGGAAAAAGGCGAGGTGACCGACGCGGCCATTGCCAGTAGAGAGGCGGCCGAGATTCACGGGATGGAGATCATCGAAGAGGGGATTGAAACGAATCCGAGAAACTATACCCGGTTTGTAGTCATAGGCATCGAGCCACTTGAAAACGCGCCCCGGCACAAGTCTTCTCTCATCTACTCAACGGGCAACCAGCCGGGTGCCCTCTACGAAACCCTGAAAGTGTTTGCTGAAAACGGCATTAATTTGGTCAAGCTGGAATCGCGCCCCATCCATGGAAAACCATGGGAGTACATGTTCTATGTGGACCTTGAAGCAGATGTTGAGTCAGACGCCTTCAAACCCGTAGTGGGTGTTCTGAAGGAAAAGACGGATTATCTGAGGATCCTGGGCTGCTACTGAAGCGCAAGAGGCCCACTGACTCTGTGCTGACTCATTACCGAGTTTTTTGACTGGTAATTGTTCATCCACGAAACATGGTTCAATCAATCGGCGCAGGCGTCGGTTTCCAATTCAGAAATGGGCACTGCAACCACAGGTTGACTGAAGATTCTTGGTTTCCTCGGCCTTGCGGAAACCAGGCGCATTCAGCCAGCCTGGGCCTCTTCTTTTTCTTCCAAAAAAATACGGATACTGTCCAGGATCCCATTGACGAAGGCGGAAGACTGCTCCGTGCCAAACCGTTTTCCGATATCTATGGCTTCGTTGATGGAAACCTTTGGAGGAATATCGTCACAGTAAAGCAGCTCATAGACAGCCACCCTCATAAGGTTTCGGTCCACACCAGACATGCGGCTGATTTTCCAGTTATCTGAAAAGCGCTCGATCAACCGATCAAGTTCATCCCGGCATGCCTTAACACCGTCTACGAGTCGGAGGAAGAAGGGCTTCGCATTCTTGGACACTTCGAAATGCTTGCAAAACAACTCAACGGCTTCTCTTGAGTCGTCTCCGTTTATCTCCATTTGAAAAAGAACCTGCATGGCAAGCTCTCTTGATCGCCGCCGATTGCCCATCGCTTATTGCCGTCTCAGGTTGTGTCAACAGCGTCCACGAGATGGGCCATCTCCATGGCGGCCACGGCTGCGGCCCAGCCCTTATTCCCAGACTTTGAGCCGGCTCGCTCTATGGCCTGCTCCAAGGTGTCCGTGGTGATGACCCCAAAGATGACAGGGATGCCGGACTCCAGTGAGACTGAAGCAATTCCCTTGGAAACTTCTGCGCTGACATACTCAAAATGCGGAGTGGAACCCCGGATCACGGCGCCGAGGCAGATAATGGCATCGTATTTTCCCCTCTGAGCCATTTTCTTGGCCATCAGAGGGATTTCAAAGGAACCAGGCACCTTGACGATGTCGATGTCTTTGTCTCGGGTCCCGTGCCGGACGAGGGCGTCCAAGGCGCCGTTCAGCAGTCGATCGCTGATGAAATCATTAAAGCGGCCCACGATCACACCAAATTTTTTCCCCTCGCCAGAGATTTTTCCCTCGTACACAGTTGGCATGGCGGTTTCCCCTCAGCGTTTGACATCAAGTTTCAAGAGGTGCCCCATCTTCGATTTCTTGCAGCTTAGATACTTTTGGTTGTATGCATTGGGACTCATTTCGATGGGCACCTGCGCCACCACAGTGAGCCCATAACCTTCAAGACCAACGATTTTCTTGGGGTTGTTTGTCATCAGGCGCATCTTGCGGACGCCCAGATTCACGAGTATTTGAGCGCCGATCCCGTAGTTTCTCAGATCCGGCTTGAATCCAAGGACCTGATTGGCTTCCACCGTGTCATAGCCTTCATCCTGCAGGGCGTATGCCTTCATCTTATTGAGCAGGCCGATACCCCTGCCTTCCTGGCGGATATACAGAAGAACCCCTGCGCCTTCTTCATCTATCATCTTCATGGCGGCCTCAAGTTGTTCCCCACAGTCACACCGCATGGAGCCAAACACATCGCCGGTGAGACATTCCGAGTGGACACGCACCAGGACCGGTTTGTCAGGGTCGAGTTCCCCTTTGATCAGGGCGATGTGCAGGAAATCGTCCACGTCATTTTCGTAGACGATGGCCTTGAATTCCCCGGCAATACAGGTCGGAATGACCGTGGTGGCCGCAGGGCGGACAAAACACTCGGTTCGGAGTCGATATTCGATAAGATCTGCAATGGTGCAGATTCCGATGTCGTGTTCCTTAGAGAACTTTTCCAGGTCAGGTCTTCTGGCCATGGTGCCGTCCTCATTCATGATCTCACAGATCACGCCTGCTGGAACCAGGCCTGCGAGCCTTGCCAGGTCTACGGAACCTTCTGTTTGCCCGGTTCGAACAATGACCCCACCCTTGCGGGCTCGAAGGGGGAATATGTGGCCCGGACGAACCAAGTCGTGCGGCTTGGCATCGTTTGCCACCGCTGTCAAAATGGTTGTGGCCCTGTCCGCCGCTGAGATTCCCGTGGTCACACCACATCTCGCCTCGATAGAAATCGTAAAAGCGGTCTCGAATCTGGATCTGTTGTCCTTTACCATGACGGGCAGGTCCAGGGCGTCCGCCTTTTCCTGGGTCAATGACAGGCAGATCAACCCCCGGCCGTATTTGGCCATGAAATTGACGGCTTCTGGTGTGACCTTTTCTGCCGCCATGGTCAGGTCCCCTTCATTCTCACGGTCCTCGTCATCGACGAGAATGACCATTTTGCCCTGCTGTATGGCTTCGATCGCCTGCTCTATGGATATCCGTGCCATCCCATTCTCCTCGCCCAACGCGCCTTCAGATGCAACATTAGGCAAAACACAATACGTGCTACATGAATCCTGCCTTTACAAGCGTCCCTACATCAATCGCTTCCCCATTCTTGGGGCCATGGATTCCCTTCGTAGCGTGCTGTGTGAAACGTTCTATGTATTTTCCAACCATGTCGGCTTCAATGTTGACATGGTCCCCCACGTTCTTAAAGCCCAAGGTGGTGATACCGGCGGTATGGGGGATAATGCTCACTTCAAAGGCCCTTGGGTCGCAAGCGTTCACTGTCAGGCTAATACCGTCCACCGCAACGGAGCCTTTCCGGATGATATAGCGGGCAAGGTCTTCTGAAACGCCAAAAGCAAAGACCACGGCATTGGCCGACGGTTGCTTCGCCTTTACGCTTCCCATGCCGTCCACGTGTCCGGTCACAAGGTGCCCGCTGAGCCGATCTCCAAGACACAGGGCACGCTCCAGGTTCACCCTGTCGCCCACCTTGCTCTGGCCCAATGTGCTTCTGGAAAGCGTCTCAGGAGCTACGTCCACCCGAAAGGCGTTGTCTTGAACGTCGACGGCCGTGAGGCAGACCCCGCTGACACAAACACTGTCACCCACATGGACGTCTTTGAGCGGGAAGTCGGCCTGGATGGCCATTTGCACGCCACCCCCCGCGCGCTTGACCGTTTTGATCGTACCAAGTCCCTCTACGATGCCTGTAAACACGGTGGTCTCATGTCCTTCCGTAAATGGCTCAAGAAGTCTCCGGTGCCCGTCAGTCTTGATAGACTCGTAAACTCGACCTTTACGAAACCATCAGCCTTGACTCACCGTAAACATGGTATCATTTTTAG
>CAZCXI010000016.1:0-20664 GCA_964502635.1 uncultured Desulfobacterales bacterium | reverse complement strand
CGGTTCACATACCCTTCGATCATCACGTCGTCTTCAAACCGATGAACCGAGATATCTTTGAGCCTCATGCTTTGCGCCATTCGCTCCACGCCGGGGCCTGCGCAGATGGGGACCCCGTCATCGCCCCCGCAAATCTTTGGTGCATAAAACATACAGACTTTATCTACGATTCCAGCCCTGAGGGCGGAACCATTGACCCTGCTTCCCCCCTCGATGAGTAAACTGGTAATTTCCCTCCTGCCCAGCTCTTTGACCAGGGCTTTGAGATCAATCTGATCTTCATGACCGTTCATGGTGAGAACTTGGACATTGGCCCTTTCGAGCAATCGCCTTTTTTCTGCCGTGGCAGAAAAATTTGTGACAATCAGGGTATCAGAATCCGATGAAAGATGCAATAGCTTCGCCTGCCGGGGTATAGACAGACGGGTATCCAGCACGATTCTCACGGGGTCTGAGCCCTCACGGGCTTCAAGGCGGGTTGTAAGCCGGGGGTCATCCTTGACGACGGTCCCTATGCCCACCATGACGGCATCGACCGCATGGCGTAGCTCGTGGACGAACTGTCTCGAGCGGGAGTTGGTGATCCACTTGGAATCCCCGGTACGGGTAGCCATGCGACCATCCAGGGTCGCTGCACATTTCAGAATAACAAAGGGCAAGGTGGTGACGGCATATTTTATAAAAATCTCATTGACCCGCCGACATTCCTCCTCGCAGACCCCAACGGCGACATCCAGCCCTTGACCGCTCAGAAAGCCGAGCCCACCCCCGGTCACATGTGGATTGGGATCTTTCATCCCGGCCACGAGGCGTTTGATGCCACTTTTCAATATGGCATGCGTGCATGGCGGGGTGCGACCTGCGTGGTTACATGGTTCCAATGTGACATAGAGCGTCGCTCCTTTGGCGTCATCACCGGCTTCTTGAAGGGCGTAGACCTCGGCGTGGGGGGCCCCTGCGGCTTGATGAAAGCCTTTGCCCACCACCTGGCCGTCTTTCACAACAACGGCTCCAACCATGGGGTTCGGAGACGTCCAACCGCGGCCCCGTTCGGCCAGAGAAAGCGCCATTTTCATGTAAGTCTCGTCCACGATTATAAAAGATCGTATCGCTCTAAATCCTCGAAACGCCGGTCGCACAAAAACCGGTTTAGACAAAGCGAAAAGAGGCCTGGGTCATATCCCTGCTTTTCAACGCGCCAACGTGCTACAAAAGATCTTGATCTGCCACCGCCGGACCAGTGCTCATTTGGCTGGAAGCGTGTTGCTCCGCGATTGAAACAATTCCTTGAGTTGAGACATGAAGTCATTGATGTCTTTGAATTCCCGGTACACAGAGGCGAACCTGACATAAGCCACATCGTCCAGACCATGGAGCTTGGTCATGATCCGCTCACCGACCACCGAAGAAGGGAGTTCCTTTTCTCCCATCTCCTGGAGTTCCCGCTCCAGCTCATCCACAAACTCCTCCAGGGTGTTGATACTGATGTTTCTCTTTTCGCACGCCTTTTGCATGCCCGCCAGGACCTTGGTGCGATCAAAGGTTTCCCGCCTGCCGTCTTTCTTGATTAAGACAAGCGGTAACTGCTCCACCCGTTCATAGGTGGTGAATCGCCTGTTGCAGCCTATACATTCACGGCGACGTCTCACCGTGTTTCCCTCCTTGGTCATCCTGGAATCAATAACCTTGTTTTCCATGTCGCCGCAATATGGGCATTTCATTCTTTGGCCTCACTGATTTGGGTTACTGCTACTCGGGCAGTGGTCAGCATGTCTTCTGCCATGGAATCCGCATAACCTTCCTTATATTTGATGGCACGAATCCCTGCATTGATCAACATTTTGGCACAAATGGAGCAGGGGAGGGTGGTGCAGTAAAGGGTGGCGTCCTTGATACAAACACCGTGGTAGGCCGCTTGAATGATGACGTTTTGCTCGGCATGGAGTCCGCGACACAGCTCGTGACGTTCACCGGAAGCGATCCCGAGCTCTTCCCGCAGGCAACCGATATCAAGGCAATGAGGAAGTCCGGTCGGCGCGCCGTTATAGCCGGTTGCCAGGATTCGCTTGTCCCTGACCACGATGGCTCCCACATGACGACGGCGGCACGTGGAACGCCGGGCCACCAGGCAAGCGATGTCCATAAAGTATTGTTCCCAGGAAGGACGGCTCATAGCAGCCTTATCATTGCTTCTCCGCATAGAGTGGAAACCTATCGCACAGGTCCCGCACAGATTCCCCGATCCGGCGAAGAACATCTTCATCCCGTGGGTGATTCAGGACCTCAACGATCAGGGCCCCAATGGTCGCCATCTCTTGTTCTTTCATGCCGCGCGTTGTCACAGCGGGGGTGCCGATGCGGATGCCACTGGCCACGGATGGGCTGCGCTTCTCCAAGGGTATGGTATTCCTGTTGACCGTAATTTTAGCCTTTTCCAGCGCTTGTTCGGCTTCTCTTCCCGTAACGTCTAATTTCTTGAGGTCGACCATCATGAGATGATTGTCGGTCCCGCCGGACACCAGTTCGAAACCTGCATCCGTTAGATGTCGCGCCAGGACCTTGGCGTTGGCTACGGTTTGACGTTGGTAGGCCTTGAATTCCTCTGACATGGCGAGTTTGAAAGCCACGGCCTTTGCCGCGATCACGTGCATTAAAGGGCCACCCTGGATCCCTGGAAACACCTCACTATCGAGCTTCCGGCCGTGGTCTTCGCCAGCCAGGATGAAGCCTCCCCGGGGCCCCCTCATGGTCTTGTGAGTGGTAGAGGTGACCACATCGGCGTGCGGAATGGGAGATGGATGCAAACCTGCTGCTATCAGCCCCGCAATGTGGGCCATGTCTACCATGAGGTAGGCCCCTACTGAGCGAGCAATGCGTCCAAAGGCCTCAAAATCGATCATTCTGGGATAGGCACTGGCCCCGGCCACGATCATCTTCGGACGATGTTTTTCAGCAATGGCGCTCACCTCATCATAATCGATCGTGCCTGTCTTTTCATTAACGCCGTAGGAGACAAAATGGAAAAACCGACCCGAAAAACTCGCAGGGCTTCCGTGAGAAAGGTGGCCCCCCTGGTTGAGATCCATGCCCAGAATGGTGTCTCCGGGCTTTAGGAAAGCGAAGTAGACCGCCATGTTGGCCTGGGTACCGGAATGGGGCTGCACATTGGCGTACGGGGCGTGAAATAGCTTCTTGGCGCGGTCGACGGCCAGTTTTTCTGCCATGTCAACATGTTCACACCCCCCGTAGTAGCGGCGGTTGGGATAGCCTTCAGCGTACTTGTTGGTCAAGACACTGCCCTGGGTGGCCATCACACAACGACTGGTGATGTTCTCTGAGGCGATGAGTTCCAGCGTGTGGACCTGTCGCTCAAGCTCCAACTCGATAGCATGGGCAATCTCGGGGTCGGCCTTTCTTATGATGTCAAGATCAGTTGGAAAAAGGGATTGCTTATTCAATATCCATCTTCTCCAGGCGGCGTTGGTGGCGCCCCCCATCAAAAGGGGTCTCTAGCCAGGTTTCTACCAACTGCAGGGCCAGCGCATCACCAATAAGTCGGCCGCCCATGGCAAGGACATTTGAATCATTGTGGCGTCGGCTCATAATGGCTGAAAAAAGATCGTTGGCCAAAGCCGCCCGCACGCCCCGGAAACGATTAGCCACCATGGACATCCCCAGGCCGGTGCCACAAATCAAGATCCCTCTCTGAAAAGTGCCGTCTGAGACCTTGCTCGCTACCGCTTTGCCGAAGTCGGTGTAGTCCACGGACTCCTCGCTGTGGGTTCCGACATCTTCAACCGTGACGCCTCGATCCTGGAGGAAGGCCTTCACCTTTTCCTTCATGGGATATCCGGCATGATCGGCGCCAACAATAATTTTCATCGTAAACCATCCAGTATATATGGCATGATTAGAGCGGGTTTATCAGGTTTGACGTGGGCCAAAAGAAGCCCCCTTTGAGGGCTCTCAGCCTCACTGCCTACCTGTTCGTTCAGCAGCCTGTCAAGGTAAAACTTCTTGCGGCTGGGTCGTGAAAACGGGTTGATTTGTGGCAAGCTATTCATCCCTCCCACAACGGTGGCAGGGGGTCCTTCGTCCTTTTCAGGAATGGGCTTTCACGTATTTCACGGCATCTTGGACTGTCTGAAGTTTTTCGGCCTCTTCATCGGGGACTTCTATATCAAAGGCCTCTTCCATGGCCATGATCAATTCCACGAGATCAAGGGAATCTGCACCCAGGTCATCCACAAAAGATGCCTCCGGAACCACCTCGTCTGGTTCGACACTAAGCTTCTCAGCAACAATGTTTTTCACTTTTTCTTCAATCGCCACGCGCTATCACCTCCTTGTACTCATGTTCGTTTTCCTCCATTTTCAAGCTGGAATAATGGCGTGTTGGAATAACAAGCAATGACAGTTGGCCGGGGATATGGAGCAGAGTACAGAGATCACAGGGCAAAGATTTACGTCCAGTGTCATCTGCTCCACGCCCTGTATCCTGTCTGCCGCATTACCCCTATAGTTGCATAAACAACATGGCAAAATGTTCAAAAAAGCAACAATAGCCTTTCTTTGCGGTCTTTTTGAGTATTTTTTTGGAATGCACTACGAGTGATATCCAGAAAACCAGAAAAACAGCCATGTTGTTTACCCTTCGGGAAAGCCGATGATACAGCATCTGCTGCGTTGTCAAGGGATCGGCGTAAACGACTACAGCCTCACCCTTGACGCCTTGCATCTGCAGCACCCTCGGCTTTTGCAACATTAGGGTAACCACACATCCAGGCATCGGTCTTAAAGGACGACGTGAAGGTCTTTTTTCTTTATACCATCGTTGGTCTTGCCACCGTCGTCGGTCAGACAACGGTCTTGAGGCTGCCTGCGTTTCAAGGGGTCTTCTATGACCTGCTTATCCCACTGATCATCTTTGCGCGACTTAATCTGACATTGAGGGCATCAGGTCTACTCGTCTTGATGCTCGGCTTTGTGATGGACCTCTTTTCGGGAGGTGTGTTCGGCCTGTATACGACCGGTTATTTATGGATACTCCTGCTGGTGCAGGGCGTGTCAAGCTATTTCAATGTACAGGGAACAGCTTGCCGATCCGTCTTGATTGCTCTTTGTGTGCTGGGGCAAAATGTCGTATTCTTGGTTTCCACGGCGCACCCGTGGGAAGGCTGGCAGTGGCTGGGTGCTCAGATTTGGCCTGCACTGGGACAACTCATGCTTGCGGCCGTGACGGGGCCTGCTGTTCTTTCACTGTTGGAAACCATGCACCGGGGTCTCAAAGCCGGGGAGGCCATGAGGCGGGGGAATCAAAGCCAGACCTTGGCAAACGATGGATTATACCTATCTTAAGACGGTTGATGACCGCTGGTACAGACAGCGACTGTCGGCAACGCTGCTCTGGGTGCTTGCGGTCTTTTTGATCCTTGTGGCGCGGCTTTGTTATCTGCAGATCATCAAAGGCTCCGACTATCGTCGCAAGTCTGAGAACAACTGTGTTCGTGTTCACAGCATTGCTCCTTTCCGTGGCCTAATCTATGACCGTGACGGCGTGCTCCTCGTGGATAATCGGCCGTCTTTTAATGTTTCGGTTGTCCTGGAAGATGCCAAGAATCCCAAGGCGATTGTCACCAAGCTGGCAGAACTTTTGGATCTGCCGCCAGAGACACTGTTGGAAACCCTGGACAAGACCAAGGGTTGGCCTTCCTTTAAGCCTCTGTTGCTGAAACGGGACCTTGACCGGGATGCCGTGGCCGTGGTGGAGGCTCACAGGCTGAATCTCCCCGGAATCGTCATCAGCGTTGAACCCATGCGTCATTATATAGAAGCTGAGCTGGCTTCTCACCTCATAGGATACTTGGGTGAGATCAGCGAAAAGCAGCTGGCCAGCGACCGTTTCCCACACAACAGAAGGGGAGATTTCATAGGCAAGTTCGGCGTTGAAAAGGCCTATGAGTCATTTTTTCACGGTGAGCCTGGAACGAAGCAGGTCCAGGTCAATGCCCTCGGGCAAGTCACGGGCGTGCTCGAGACGAAAGAGGCGGTGTCAGGGGAAAATGTCTACCTGACGTTGGATGTGGCACTCCAATCCAAGACCGAAGCAACGCTTGCCGGCAAGGCGGGGGCGGCCGTGGCCATAGAGCCTTCCAGTGGTCATATCCTGGCCATCGTCAGCAGCCCGGCCTTTGATCCCAATGTCTTTGTTGAGGGCTTGACGTTTGATGCATGGAAGCAACTTTCAACCAACGAGTTTCGTCCCATGGAGAATAAGGCCGTTCAGGGACAGTACGCCCCCGGCTCCACCTATAAGATCGTCACGGCGATGGCAGGACTGGAGGAAGGGATTATCAATAAAAATACGGCGTATTACTGTCCAGGCCATTACAGGTATGGCAACCGCACTTTTCGCTGCTGGAAACGTTCGGGACACGGAGCCGTAAACGTCACAGAGGCCTTGGCCCAATCGTGCGATGTCTTCTTCTTTCGAGTTGGAGAACAATTGGGCGTGGACCGCTTGGCGCGATATGCGGAAGGTTGCGGACTGGGAACGGCGACCGGGATCAAGCTTGACAATGAAGCCGCAGGCTTGGTACCCAACTCAGTCTGGAAGTTGAAAAAGAAAGGGGTTCCTTGGCAGGGCGGCGAGACGCTGTCTGTGGCCATCGGTCAGGGTTTTGACCTGGTCACCCCTCTGCAGATGGTTTGTTTGGTGGCCGCCGTGGCAAACGGAGGCACGCGGTACAGGCCCTTGGTGGTCGAGCGAATTGAGACTGTTGACGGCGCTGTTGTCCAGGTTGGAGAGCCTGAGGTCGTTGGAAGGCTGCCGGCATCGAAGAAAACACTTCAAATTCTCAAAAGAGGCCTGGTCAATGCGGTGAACACGCCATCGGGCACCGGGTGGAATGCCCGCATAACCGGCGTAACCGTCGCAGGCAAAACCGGCACCGTTCAGGTCGTGGCCATGAAGGGTGATCACGAGAAAAGCTCCCATAACCACAAACCCCGTCGTTTCCGCGATCATGCGTGGTTTGTGGCCTTTGCCCCAGCCGAACAGCCCCGGATCGCAGTGGCCGTGCTGGTGGAACATGGGGGCCATGGGGCTAGCGAAGCAGGGCCCATCGCCAGAGAGATGATCAGGACGTATCTGGGGAAACGATATGATTGACCGAAGACTGATTCAACACTTTGACTGGGTTCTGTTGGGCTTGACGCTGTCGCTTGTAGCGGTCGGTCTCCTTACCCTGTACAGTGCAGTGAATGCCGGCCCGGATATAGCCCATGTGACGGGCCCGCTGTACCTGAAACAGGCGTACTGGTTTGCCATTGGAGCGACTTTGATGGTTGGGATGTTTCTCTTTAACTATAAGTGGTTGAACCGGTGGGCCTTTGCCATCTACGCCTTTTCCGTGGCACTTCTGGTGGCAGTGGCCTTTGTGGGCAAGGAGGTCTCCGGCTCTCAGCGATGGCTTGTGGCAGGCCCATGGTCGTTTCAACCCTCGGAACTGGTCAAGATTTCCGTTATTATCGTCCTGGCAAGATATTATTCTGAGTGTGCCTCAGAAGACGGTCTCACCCTGAAGGATCTTTGGAAGCCTCTGATCTGGACTTTGATACCCTTTGTCTTAATCGCAAAGCAGCCCGACCTGGGTACCGGCCTGGTGGTTCTTCTCATTGCCGGGTCGGTGACCCTTTTTGTGAAGATCGAACGCCAATCCCTCATCCTCTTGTCGGCCGCAGGCGTGGCGGGATCTTTGGTGGCTTGGTTTTTCTTGTTGCAAGACTACCAGAGAGAGCGGATTCTGGTATTTTTGAATCCTGATAGAGACCCCTTGGGTGCTGGCTATCATGTGAAACAGTCTATTATCGCGATCGGTTCCGGTACATTGCTCGGCAAGGGATTCTTAAAGGGGACCCAGAATGCCCTTTCGTTTCTCCCCGAGCAGCATACAGACTTCATATTTTCTGTCCTGGCAGAAGAGTGGGGGTTCCTGGGCTCGGCCGTGGTTGTGGCGGTCTATGTGTTGATCGTCATCTGGGGGCTGAATGTTGCAATGCGTTCCAAGGAGCCCTTTGGGACCATTTTGGCTGTCGGCGTTTCCAGCATGATATTCTGGCAGGCTGTCATTAACGTAGGCATGGCCCTGGGCCTGCTTCCTGTGGTGGGTGTTACGCTGCCGCTCATTAGCTACGGCGGCTCGTCGCTGGCGGCCATCATGCTTGGGATCGGGATCCTTATGAATATCAGTATGCGGAGGTTTATGTTTAAGGCTTGAGCCTTTCATTTGAGGTATCAACCCAGCCTGTTCAAACAAGGAGCAAACAAAGCATACGGGTGATCCAATTCTGAGCCGAGGCACTGTTTGAGCGTGTTAGTGAGCGTTAAGAAAGAACAGGTATCTGGCGAGGCTTTCCACAGGCTGAACAATATCGGCAGGTCATCCAATCTCTTTGCAGGTCTTATTTCCTGTTCTTTCTTTACGGTCACTTATGTGCGAGTTTGACACGGTTCGGAATCGGATTGCCCGTATGCGACAACATTGTTAAAGGGCTAAAATGTTACCGTTTGAGGTGGGTTGGATGACTTCAAGATAAATGAGTAAAAGGAAGCCGGTATCGTTTCGTGCCTGGAAAGAAGGATTGAAGATGAAAAAGACAAGAAAAGGGATACAGACGTTTTTGGGTTCAGAAACCACGCTGGAAGGCAAGCTGGCATTTGAGGGAACGGTCCGACTGGATGGGCATTTTAAGGGGACCATTGAAAGCAAAGATGGCGTCATGATTGTAGGCGATAAGGCAGTCATCCACGCCGATATCCTGGTCCGCACGGCCACGGTGAGCGGAGAGGTCAGCGGCAATATTCGCGCCACAAGCCGTATCGAGTTGCATCCGCCCGCCCGCGTGTTTGGCGACCTGATCGCCCCTGTGGTGGTGATTGACGCCGGGGTGGTTTTCCATGGAAACTGCACCATGAAACCTGGTGACGATGCAGCGAACAAGACCATTGATCTGACCGAATGGAAAACGTGATGTCAAAAAACAAAAAAAACCTTTGACAAGACGGCTGCGGTAGTGTATAGACGGGCAGTTTTTCTGGGTGGACATGTTGTCAGAATTCTTTTGCTATTCCTCAAACCTTCAAGATTGGAAAGTAGGAGTTCTTTATGATCAGTGTCAGTCCTTTCATTCTGCTTGTCCAAATGGCCAACTTCATCTTGCTGATCTTCATCCTGAATGCCATCCTGTATAAACCCATTCGTAACATCCTTATAGAAAGAAAGAAAAAGGTACAAGGTTACGAGGAGGCCATAGAGACCGCCCAACAGGGTGCTGCCGAAAGCGAGCAGACCTTTCAAGCAGGGATCTCTGAAGCTAAGAAGAAGGGCTTTCAGGAGAAAGAGGCCTTGAAAGAAACCGGCCAGGAAGAGGAAAAGCGTGTCATCAAGGAAATCAACGAAAAGGCACAAGCAGATTTTGAGGCAACTCGCGTTCAGATTGCCCAAGAGGCAGAAGGCGCCAGAAATCAATTGAAGGCCGAGGTACAGGCCTTCTCTGCTGCGATTGCTGAGAAGATACTCGGGAGGGCCGTATCATGAGGAGATTGGTCGGTTCTAGAAAGCTACGGTATGCGGTCATCCTCTTGGTGGTTTTTTCGGTCCTCTTTGCCCTGGGGTCGGTTTGGGCTTCCTCTGAGGGCGGACATGGGGATAGCGGGGCTAAGGTCAAAGACCTGATCTGGCGGATCATGAACTTCACAGTCCTTGCGGGCGCGCTGATTTTCCTTTTGAGAAAACCTTTGGGTCAGGGCCTTGCATCGCGACGACAGGGGATCAGGGACCAGTTGGGTGACCTGGAAAAACAGAAGCAGGATGCGGAAAAGGCGGTTGCCGAATACAAGGCAAAGCTGAGTCGTCTGGACAAAGAAGTCGAAAAGATCATGGCTGAATACGTCAAGGAGGGTGAAGTCGCCAAGGCGAAGATCATTGAGGCGGCGAAACTGGCAGCGGAAAAACTCCAGGAACAGGCCAAGAAAAATATTGAGCATGAATTTGAAAAGGCCCGGCAAGAGCTGAAAGCGGAGATGGCCGGACAGGCCGTGGCCATGGCGGAAGCATTGATCAAAAAGCATATCAAGGACGAAGACCAGAAACGCATTATTGACGAATACTTGACAAAGGTGGTGGTGGCCTCGTGATAAGTCATAGGATTGCCAGACGGTATGCCAAGGCACTATTGTCTATTGGCAGAGAAGACGGCCAGGCAGAGACATACAAGGAAGAGTTGGGAGGATTTGCCAAGCTCCTGGAAGAAAACAAGGGACTGGAGATGGCCATCTCTAACCCGCTCTATGATGAAGAAGCTCGCAAGCAGGTCTTGTGGGCGGTTTTGGAACGTTTTGCGCCCTCTGAGGTCATGAGGTCCTTCTTGCTCTTGTTGTTTGACAAGGGCAGGATCCAATACGTGAAGGACATCTATACCTTTTATGGAAAGCTGACCGACGAACTCGCCAACATCGTCCGTGCGGACCTTGTATCCGCCGTGGAACTGCCGGAAGAAAGCATCGGAAAAATCCGGGCGGCCCTGTCTAAGAAAACGGGCAAAGAGGTGAGGATGGAGACCAGGGTGGACCCCGCCTTGATTGGCGGTGTCGTGACCAAGATCGGGGATTTGGTCTTAGATGGAAGCGTGAGAACGCAGCTTATAAGTCTAAAAGAATCTTTGCAAAGGGGTGAGGGAATCTGATGGAAATTAGAGCCGAAGAGATCAGCGACATTATCAAGGGGCAGATCAAGGACTATGACAAGAAGGTAGACGTCAGTGAAACCGGAATCATCTTGTCGGTTGGTGATGGGATTGCCAGGGTTTATGGCGTGGAAAAGGCCATGTCCATGGAGCTCCTCGAGTTTCCCCACGGAATTATGGGCTTGGTGCTCAACCTGGAAGAAGATAACGTGGGTGTGGCCATCATGGGCGAGGACATTGAACTGCAGGAAGGCGACGTCTGTAAACGGACCGGCAAGATTGCTCAGGTGCCGGTGGGAGACGCCATGTTGGGCCGCGTGGTCGACTCCATGGGCAATCCCATCGACGGCAAGGGGCCTATTGATGCCAAGGAGACTCGCCGCGTCGAGTTGGTTGCTCCAGGCGTTATCGCTCGAAAAGGCGTCCACGAGCCCATGTACACGGGTCTCAAATCCATCGACTCCATGACCCCTGTGGGCCGCGGCCAGCGTGAGCTTATCATCGGTGACCGGCAGATCGGAAAGACTGCGGTTGGCGTGGATGCCATTATCAACCAGAAGAACACGGATGTAAAATGCATCTATGTGGCCTGTGGTCAGAAAAAATCCACCGTGGCCCAGGTGGTGGATGTGTTGGAAAAAAACGGCGCCATGGAATACACTACGGTCGTCTCGGCCTGCGCCAGTGACCCGGCAACACTCCAGTATATCGGACCCTTCTCCGGGACCGCCATGGGCGAATATTATCGGGACAACGGCCAGCACGCCTTGATCGTATACGATGACCTTTCCAAACAGGCGGTTGCATACCGCCAGATTTCGCTCCTTTTGAGACGCCCTCCGGGCCGCGAGGCATTCCCTGGGGACATCTTTTACAACCACTCACGCCTGTTGGAACGTTCTGCCAAGCTCAATGACGAGCTGGGTGCTGGTTCTCTCACAGCCCTTCCAATTATTGAAACCCAGGCAGGCGATGTTTCGGCCTTTATTCCCACCAATGTTATTTCCATTACCGACGGTCAGATCTATCTGGAGCCGGCCCTGTTCTTCTCAGGCGTGCGTCCGGCCATTAACGTGGGCCTCTCCGTTTCCCGCGTGGGCGGTGCTGCCCAGGTGAAGGCCATGAAGCAGGTGGCTGGTTCTTTGCGTTTGGACCTTGCCCAGTTCCGTGAACTGGAGGCCTTTGCCGCCTTTGGAAGTGACTTGGATAAAGCGACGCAGCAGCAGTTGACCCGGGGGACCCGTCTCGTGGAAGTCCTGAAACAACCCCAGTATCAGCCTCTTCCGTTGGAAAAGCAGGTTGCCATCCTGTATGCAGGGACAAAGGGGTACCTGGACAAGTACCCTGTGGAAGTCTTGGGCAAGTATGAGGCCGGACTGTACCCGTTCATAGAAAGCAAGTATCCTCAGATTTTCAGCGAGCTTGCCGAGAAAAACGAGATTAGCGACAGCTTGAACGAGACCATGGCCAAGGCACTTTCCGAGTACGACGAGGAATTCAAGGACACGATCAAGTAGTTGTTTGTGTGCCATACTTGCGTATAGGGGTAATGTATGCCGACACTCAAAGAAGTAGAGCTGAAAATTAAGGCGGTCAAGAAGACGCAGAAAATCACCAAGGCCATGAACATGGTGGCAGCCTCAAAGCTCAGTCGGGCCCAGGAGAAGATGGAAGCCTTCAGGCCCTACGCCAACAAGTTCGCAGAGGTCCTGGGCAGTCTGGCCGAACGTGCGGGGGGAGATGAGGAAAACGCCCCGCCTCTGCTTCTGCCGCGGGCGGAAGTCAAGACTGTTGATGTGGTCCTCATGAGCTCTGATCGCGGTTTGTGTGGTAGTTTTAACACCAACCTCATTACCCAGTGCGAGAAGCTTTTGAAGGAAAAGGCGGACAGGGGTGTTGAGACGCGACTCATTTGCATGGGCAAAAAGGGAAGGGACTACTTTCGCCGGAGGAAATACAACATTGCGGGTGACTATGTAGGTGTTGTAGGCGCTCGCTTCGGGTTCAACGTGGCCATCAACGCTGGAAGAATCCTCATAGATGACTTCCTTGAAGGTCAGGCCGATGAAGTCCACATGATTTTTTCCGAATTTGTCTCTATGGCCAGGCAAACCCCCACCGTCCAGCAGCTTCTTCCTATAACCAGTGTTGAAAAGGTAGAAGAAGCTGAGGAGAAAGAGGATACGGGCTACATCGCTGAGCATATCTGTGAGCCTTCGGTAGAAGAACTCATGGCCGAAATGCTTCCCAAGCAGGTCTATGTGCAGCTCTATAAGGGCCTGCTCGAGACTTCAACCAGTGAGCATGCGTCCCGCATGACAGCCATGGACAATGCTACAAAGGCCTGTAAGGACATGGTCGAAAGCCTCACCCTGGCTTACAACAAGGCCCGCCAGGCAGCCATTACAGCGGAGCTTATGGATATCGTGGGCGGTGCAGAGGCCCTGAAAGGATAAGATTGGAAGGCGAATCAAGTAGAGAAGTTTAAATAGTCTATGGGAGGTTGAGAGCATGGCAGACATCGTAGATATGGGAACAATCAGCCAGGTCATCGGCAATGTGGTCGATGTGGAGTTTCCCGAGGGGCAGCTTCCACTGATCTATACGGCGTTGCTGGTCAGTAACCCGGGGATCAACGATGAAGAAGACAACCTGGTTTTGGAAGTGGCTCAACACCTCGGTGACCGGGTGGTGCGCACCATCGCCATGGATTCCACAGACGGTCTTGTCCGGGGCATGTCCGTAAAGAACACCGGCAAAGACATCCAGATGCCTGTGGGTGAAGCAGGCCTGGGGCGGGTGCTCAATGTTGTGGGACGGCCTGTGGATGGACTGGGTCCGGTTGTGACGGACAAGTACGCCCCCATCCATCGCCCGGCCCCGCTGTTTACCGAACAGGATACCAGCGTCAACGTCCTCGAGAGTGGCATCAAGGTCTTGGACTTGCTGGTTCCCTTTCCCAGAGGTGGGAAAATGGGCATGTTCGGCGGCGCTGGTGTGGGTAAAACCGTTATCATGATGGAGATGGTCAACAACATCGCCAAACAACATGGCGGTATCTCGGTGTTTGCCGGGGTGGGCGAGCGCACCCGTGAGGGTAACGACCTGTATCATGAAATGAAGGAATCGGGTGTTCTCCCAAGGGCAGCCTTGATCTACGGCCAGATGACAGAACCCCCCGGAGCCCGTGCCCGAGTGGCCTTGTCAGCCCTGACTGCGGCAGAGTATTTCAGGGATGAGGAAGGAAAAGATGTGTTGATGTTTATCGACAACATCTTCCGATTCACCCAGGCCGGTGCTGAGGTTTCCGCCCTCTTGGGTCGTATGCCATCTGCTGTGGGGTATCAGCCTACATTGGCCGTTGACCTTGGCGAACTCCAGGAGCGGATCACGTCAACGACGAAGGGTTCCATTACCGCGGTCCAATGCGTCTATGTCCCTGCAGACGACTTGACAGACCCGGCCCCAGCCACCACCTTTGCCCATCTTGACGGTACCGTGGTGCTTTCCAGGCAGATCGTGGAGTTGGGCATCTACCCGGCAGTGGATCCTCTGGATTCGGTCTCTCGAATCCTTGATCCCAATGTCCTCGGTGAAGAACACTATGCTACAGCACGGACCGTCCAGGTGACTTTGCAGAAGTATAAGGATCTTCAGGACATCATCGCCATTTTGGGTATGGACGAGCTTTCAGATGAGGACAAAGTCACCGTGGGCCGGGCTCGAAGGATTCAAAGATTCCTCTCCCAGCCTTTTCATGTGGCTGAGACCTTTACCGGTACCCCTGGCAAGTATTGCAAGGTGGAAGACACGGTCAGGGGCTTCAAGGAGATCTGTGAAGGACAGCATGACGAGATTGGCGAACAGGCCTTCTACATGGTCGGCGGTATTGAAGAGGTTCACGAAAAAGCCAAGAAAATGGCGGCCGCTGCATAGCAAATAAGGGGTAGGTGGCATTATGGCAGGCAATATTATGTTAGAAGTCGTAACCCCTGACAAGTCGGTGGTGAGCGATGAGGCACAGATTGTGGTGGCCCCAGGGGAATATGGGGAGTTTGGCGTATTGATAGGCCACACGTCATTTCTGACCACACTGAAGATAGGGATGCTCAGGTACAAAGACCCGGGCGGCGGTGAAAGGATTGTATTTATCAATGGGGGCTTTGCCGAGGTTTTGCCACGTAAGGTGACGATTCTGGCTGACTCTGCCGACCGACGCAAAGACATAGACGTGGAGCGGGCCAAGGCTGCTTTGAAGCGGGCCGAGGAGCGGCTGGCGGAGGCGAGCAAAAGAGAAGACATTGATTCCAGGCGCGCCGGGGCCGCCTTGCAGCGGGCATTGGCCAGGATGAGGATCGCCGAGAGGAGAGGGGCCGCCTAGTTCGCCCTTTTTTATTAGACAAAGTACAGCGGGGGGCAAGTCGATTGACTTGCCCCTTTTTCTTTGGTAGCCATAGCTTGTGCAAGACATAGCTGCCGTCATATTGGCTGGTGGAAAAGGCACCCGCATGAAGTCACACCAGGCCAAGGTGCTCCACCAGGTACGTGGGATCCCTATGATCCGGTATGTGGTGGAGGCCGCCATGGGTGTGGTGGACGACGTCGTGGTGGTGATCGGTCATCAGGGCGCAAGGGTTCGAAAGGCCCTGAGAAGATATCCTTCTCTTCGATTCGCCCTTCAAAAGGAACAACTCGGCACCGGGCACGCAGCCATGATCGCCATGCAGGAGATTCCTGCGGGCACCCGGGATGCCGTCATTTTATGCGGGGATACGCCCTTAATCAGGGCCGAGACCGTTCGAGCGCTCATAGGGGCTCACAGGGCCTGGAAGACGGACTTGACCCTCGCGACCACCAGGCTTGAACGGCCTTTTGGATACGGAAGAGTTGTCACGGATGAGCAGGGGCGTATCGTTCGAATCGTCGAGGAATCAGACGCTTCCGAGGCAGAGAAAGAAATCACAACCGTTAACACGGGGACCTATTGTGTGAACATCGATTTTTTGAAAGAGTCCTTGTCGGATTTGAATGACGACAACGCCCAGGGTGAATTCTATTTAACCGATGTGGTTGGGCGGGCCTACCGAACCGGCCGTCCTGCCGCCAATTTCAAGATTCATGAAAGTTTGCAGGTGCTGGGTGTGAACACCGTAGACGAGTTGGCCAGGGCAGAAGCCTTTCTCCGGTAGGCCGGCAGGCCGAGGGGCCAGTTTTCGCTTGACTCTTTCCAGAGTGGTTGTTTATACTTTATTAAGTTTATTAGGAAAATCTGAATCTGTGTTGGGAGTTCAGCGTGGACGAGGACACAATCCCACGGCAGTTCCAAAAGCTCGAAGACAGGGTGGGGCAACTCGTCCAGACGTGTCATGATCTTCAGCATTCGAAGGTGGCACTACAAGCCAAGATCGGGGAGCTTGAAGAGGCCCTCAAGACGCGGAGTGCCACTGAACAGCAATATGTGGAAGAAAAAACGATGATTCGATCAAAGATAGATGACCTGCTGAGCAAGTTGGACCAAGTCTTGGATTGAAGATGCCCCCCCGGTCCCTACAAATCGGGGCGGGCAAAGCTCTCGCTTTTTCGGTTTAAGTGGAGATGGTGTACGAATCGGCTGCCAGGCATCAGATCTTGTCAGATTGAAAAGGTCTAGACTTTTGTGGACCGAGTCATTAGCATAGAACTGTTCGGCAAAGCCTACACCTTCAGAGCAGACGCTGAGGCTTTTCACGCCGAGAAGATTGCAAATTATCTGGTCGAACACGTAGAAAAGGCCAGGGCTTGCGCTGAGGTGCCGGGTAAACTGGACACCCTGATATTGGCCGCTTTGAATATAGCCAATGACTATTTTGAAATGAAACAGCGTCGCGAAGAGCTAGTCAAGGACATAGATCGACGTTGCAAGGCGTTGATTGACAATATCGATGCCAATCCATAATCAAGAAGCAATGCGGGCGAAACCCCTGCCGTGCGCGTGATCGGTAGAAGTTTCTTTGGGCCAACACATATGAAATGGGAACCTTCTCTTGCTTTGGTGTGCATGTTCTGTTCATTGCAGAAAAGCCTGAAGAAGCAACAAGGTGCCCACCTGCACAAACAGGTTCAACAGAGGCTGCCGACACGGCACTGTGGTGGGGGTAACCCTTTTAACATATAGGAATAAGAGCGCTTAGGAAGCAAAAGCTTGTTGATGCTTAGACATAATTGGGAACAAACAGTCCGCCTCTCAAATAGTCAGGTCCCCCGGATCGACGTGCGGGAGAACAGGACTCTGGCCACATTCCCAAGCCCTGTGGGGCTGCATGCCGTCATATGACGAGCGAAGAAGGTTGTTCAAGTAATCGACAGGCCTTTTGACCAAGGAAACAGGCTGATGCTTTCCCCGGCCTGTTTCCCATCTTCCCGGTTTCGTTCTGCCTCCATCGGTACCTCGCCCGCTAGAGTCTTTCAATTTAAACCATCAGTGGCAACTTTACCCTGACAGGTGATAGTGTTGTGTCCCAGAAATAGCTTGAAGAAGCAAAATCACGCAGTGGCCGTCGTCCAAAGCCATTTGCGTCGTTCCGTGAACATTTTGGGGACGCCTGCCGAACGGAGCTAAATCACAGAAACTCGGGCCTTTAGGCCCTCAGACAGTCTGTGATTCTTCACGCGCCGTTCAGCATCCGTCTGGCTCCCAAAATGGTCAATGTCGCTCGCAAAAATGCTTTGGACCGCATCCGAATAATGCAGAGTATTTCTGGGACACAACAATAGGTTCATCCCAATAAAGGGGGCACTCGCATGGACATCACTTCATACATATTGCTGAGTATTATCACCTTTGGCATGGGTTTCCTGCTTTCGTTCTGGGTTCGGAGCAGGCTCACGGCCGGCAAGATCAGGGCCGCGGAGGAGGAAGCACGCAATGTCGTCGAGAAGGCTCAAAAAGAAGGGCAGACAGTCTTAAAAGAGGCGAAGCTGCAGGCGAAAGATGAACTTTATCAGATGAAGGTGGACTTTGAGAATGAGACCAGGGAGATGCGATCTGAAGTCAAGAAGCGAGAAAAACGTCTCACTCAAAAAGAAGAACACATGGACCGCAAGTTAGAACAGTTGGAGCGGCGTGACGGGAGCATTGCCAACAAAGAGCGACAGCTCATACAAAAGGAAGAATCCCTCCAGGGCCGGCAAGCCCGCTGCGAAGCCCTGATTGAGGAGCAGAAGACACAGCTGGAAAAGATCTCGGGCCTTACGGCGGATGAAGCCAAGAATTTGTTGATCAAGGCCATGGAGAGAGAGGCCCGTTATGAGGCAGCAAAACTGATTAAGCGCATTGAAAATGAAAGCCGGGAACAGGCCGATCGAAAGGCGAAAAAGATCATGGCCACCGCCATTCAGCGATATGCCGGGGATTATGTGGCTGAAAAGACGGTCTCTGTTGTGAACCTGCCCAGTGACGAGATGAAAGGTCGTATCATCGGTCGCGAAGGGCGTAACATACGAGCCCTTGAAGCGGCTACCGGGATTGACCTGATTATAGACGATACGCCGGAAGCGGTCATTCTGTCCGGGTTTAATCCGGTCCGACGTGAAGTCGCCCGCCTTTCTCTGGAACGGCTGATTACTGACGGCCGCATCCACCCTGCGAGAATCGAGGAGACAGTGAAAAAGGTGTCCCAAGAGATGGATGTGGAGATTCGTGAGGCCGGTGAACAGGCCGCTTTCGACCTGGCCGTCCACGGGTTTCATGGTGAGTTAATTCAACTCATTGGTAAACTCAAGTTTCGGACCAGCTATGGCCAGAACGTCCTAATGCATTCTTTGGAGGTGGGTTTTCTGTGTGGTGTGATGGCTGCTGAATTAGGGTTGAATGTCAAGCAGGCAAAAAGGGTGGGGCTCCTGCACGACATTGGCAAGGCCGTAGATCACGAAGTTGAAGGCCCCCACGCCTTGATTGGGGCAAAACTGGCGAAGAAATACGGGGAACCGCCTGGTGTCGTCCATGCGATTTCCGCTCATCATGAAGACGTTCCCCCCGCATCGGTTCTTGCCGTGCTTGTGCAGGCAGCAGACACCCTTTCAGGGGCACGACCAGGGGCGCGGCGAGAGACCCTGGAAAGCTACGTCAAGCGCTTGGAGGAGTTGGAAAATATTGCAGGGTCATTTACAGGCATCAGCAAGTCGTATGCCATTCAAGCGGGACGGGAGTTGCGCATCATTGTGGAAAGTGAAAAGGTTTCAGATGCGGAGACCGTTTTGCTGAGTCGAGATATTGCCAAAAAGATCGAAGAGTCCATGTCATATCCAGGACAGATCAGAGTCACGGTGATTCGAGAAACCCGCGCGGTCGAACTTGCCAAGTGAGTACCTTGATACTCTCGAAAGAGGTGATTGCGTCGCTGAGAATTCCACAGGACGAGGTGGATCATTGGAAAATGTTTTTGACGTATTGAGGCAGCGCGGCTTTGTGGAACAGACGACCGGCGACGAGGCCGTGCATGACCTGTTGCAGCAACCCAGAACCGGCTACATTGGTTTTGATCCCACGGCGTCCAGTCTTCATGTGGGAAGCCTTGTTCCGATCATGGCATTGGCCCACATGCAACGGCATGGGCATCGACCGATTGCGCTGGTTGGCGGTGGCACGGCGTTGGTGGGAGACCCGAGCGGAAAGACTGAAATGCGGCAGATGCTGACGCTGCGGCAGGTGAATGAAAACGCTGCGGCCCTGAAGAGGCAATTGGCCGGTTTTGTGAACTTCGACAACGGTCAGGCACTTCTTCTAAACAATGCAGATTGGCTTACGAAACTGGAATACATCCCTTTCTTGAGGGATATCGGACGACATTTCAGTGTCAACCGCATGTTGGCCACTGAATCATGTCGGTTGCGCCTTGAGACAGGGCTCAGTTTTATCGAATTCAACTATTCGCTCCTGCAGGCCTATGATTTTCTCCACCTTTACAGAAGTGAGGATTGTGTCTTACAGATGGGCGGATCGGATCAATGGGGAAACATTGTGGCGGGCGTTGATCTGATCAGGCGTGTGGAGCAGGGCACGGCTCACGGCATGACTTTTCCGCTCATAACAACCAGTTCAGGCGACAAAATGGGTAAAACCGCAGAAGGGGCGGTGTGGCTTGATTCCAACAGAACCACCCCGCGAGAATACTATCAGTACTGGATCAATACCGATGATCGGGATGTGGCACGATTTATGGCCCTTTTCACGTTTTTGCCCATGGATAGAGTGAGGGAGATTGAAAAGCTAGAAGGAGCCGATTTGAACACCGCCAAGGCCGAACTGGCATTTGAAGCAACAAAGCTCGCCCATGGCGAGGAACAGGCAATAGACGCTCGGAACGATGCGCTAAGCAAGTTTGTAAATCTGTCAGCATCCATTAGAGGGGTTACCCAGGCTACAGGTAATTTGACAGTAGATTCATTTATGGATGAAGCGCGATTGAAAGAAGGTATCGCAGCTTTTAAACTCTTTCATGAGGTGGGTCTTGCAGATTCAAGTAGCGCAGCAAGAAGGCTTATCAAAGAGGGCGGTGGCTATGTCAATGGTGCGCGAATCGAAGCATTTGACACAATGATTACCGATAAGGACCTGAATAAAGGAGAAATTTTACTGAGAGCTGGAAAAAAGCGATATCACAGAATCAGGGCGAAGGAAAATTTTTCGGCAGACGGCTGAAAAGTTGTTGACAAGGCTGACGAGCGGGTATAGTAAAAGAGACTTTCGCAAAAGGACGAGAAGGGGACTTGACAACCCATAAACAGGGTGGTAACTTCTGTTAGTTTTTGTCAAGCTTGTTTGATCTTTGAAAACTAAATAGCGATGTTGTGATGAATCGGGCTCTCCGATACATTTACATTGATTTGCCAGTTTAACTGGAGAGTTTGATCCTGGCTCAGAATGAACGCTGGCGGCGT
>CAZCXI010000015.1:0-46689 GCA_964502635.1 uncultured Desulfobacterales bacterium | reverse complement strand
AACTCGGCGGCCCCGGCTTTGTTTGACCGGGGCCAACATAACCTCAGGTAGAGGTTAAATTCTATAAAGTGAGGAAGATTAGAAAATGACAATGAGAGATTATGTGATTGAACAATGTAAAGAACAGACATTGAACCTACAAAGAAAAGCACTTGTACGGAGAGACAAGGAAAGTATGGAGGAACTATTGGAACATTGGGAATGGTTGTGTGAACAACAGATAGAGGAGGACGAAATGGAGACGGGTATTCACAGAGCCGATTACAGACGATATGCGACTGCGAATGGTCAGTGGATAACCTATGGTCTTGAGTTGGAGTTTGATGATGAGGAGGACGAATGATGAGAAAAGACGATTGGTATGAAAAGATAGAGTGCAACAAGAAAGGAATGAACAGCAAGGAACGCAGAGCGCTCTACGGTGCCGTCCAGAGATTATTGGATAAATTGCCTTGGTTGATTGGTGATGAGGATTATGAAATGGATGAAGAGTATGGAACAATACCCGAGTTCTTAAAAGCGAACATGATTGATGATCGTGGTTCCGTAGTATTTGGCATAGATGATTACCGAGATTTTGAACTCGCTCTTGGGGATGAATTGTTGAGGAGGGTGATTGGTGAATAAGAAAAGTTTCACGACTATGTCATCAATAACGACCCGATTATCAGGTGTTTCCTTTGGAGATGCCCAGAAAAACATCAAAATGTTCGGCTGTGAGGACATCGGAACATATGCCCTTGTAAGAGAGCCACAGAACCCCCACGACGCCAACGCCATCCGGGTTGAGGTCGGAGGATATTTTATGGGTTACGTTGGCAGACAGATAGCACGATGGTTAGCCCCGGAGATGGATGGTGGCAGAAAATTTCGTGCTGAATATCTATGCCGAAACAAGCATCCTTACCATGACATCGTGGGACTAACGATCCGTATCGTGGAGGTGCCTCGCCGTAGCATTGAAGAGTGCCGAACTCTATAACTCGGCAAAGCGCCCCTTTTCACCTCTGGGGGCACAAGCTGTGGATCAGCAAACGCCACAGAAGCAGAGGTGACAGACGTGGAAGGAAGAGATTTTATCTATTTTGAAGACCTTGAACCATGGGTTCAGGAAATTATCGTGGACTTGTTCGTGTCAATCTTGGACAATAGACCAAGCCAGCAAGAGAAGAGGGAGGCAGCATGATTATGAAAGAGGCAGCAATTTACGTGAGATCAAGCAAAGACCTCCATAATGTTTCTTGCGAAGCTCAGGAGAAACAGCTCAGGACGGAAGTCAAGCGTAACGGCGAAAAGGTTTATCGCGTCTTCTGTGATAAAGCCCTTTCATCAACGCGTGATGTGCGTCCGGAGTTTGACGAGATGATTGCCTTGGCTACGTCTAAGAACCCTCCCTTTTCTAAGATCTATTGCTTGGATACGTCAAGATTTGGCCGAGACCAGCACGAAACCCAGGTAATCCTTTGGGAGTTGAGACGGAAACATGGCATCGACGTGATCTTTATCAACATGCCCCAAACCGGCACTTACCTTGACCCGGCCTTTGAGGCCATCATGTCAGCCTTTGATTACATTCATTCCCAACAAAGCAAGGTCAAGGGTGTGGCCAGCATGAAACAGAACATTTTGGGCGGATACCGAGCCGGTGGAAGAGCGCCTTACGGGTATCGTCTGAAAGAGTGTGAATTGGGGAAACACAGAGACGGAAGCACCATTGTCAAGACCAAGCTGGAGCCTGATCCTGAAACGGCGCCAATCGCACGTGAATATTTCGAAAGAAGAGCACGGTGTGAGACGAGGATGTCCATTCTGGACGATTTTTACCGTCGAAGCATCCCATCGCCCTCTGGGCGAGAGCAATGGCCGATATCGACGGCCAAAGCGATGGAGGACAATGTGGATGTTTACCTTGGCCATACCATCTTTAACCGACATAACGAACGGGTCAAAGTGAGAGGTAAATTGAACGGGTATGTTGGGGGAAAGAAATGGAGGCCCAGGGAAGAATGGGTTGTCAAGGAAGACACCCATGAACCCTTAATCACGCCGGACATCGCAGACAGGATACGCCAAATGAAGGAGCGGGGTATTCGTGAGACCCCACTTCGGGCTAAGAGGATCTATGCTCTGTCAGGGCTTATGAAGTGTCCCTTGTGTGGAACGAACTACACAGGCGACAGGGGGATTTACCGTTGCAACTCAACTACAACGCCAGGGGAAAAGTGCCAAAACAACGATATTTCTCAGAACACGGTCGAAAAAGCGGTCTTTTGTGTACTTTGCAGGCAGATCCTGAAGTTCAAGAACATCAAGGCATTTGTTAATGGGATAAGAAAGCGGCGTCAGAGCAACCACTCCGAAATTCCGACCCTGGAGAGGAAGCTGGCTAAGATCGACGAACAAATCCGAAAGGTCATGAGGCTATATCGTCTGGATGACATTGATGAGGATGTAATCCACTTCGAGTTGGTCTCCCTTCAGAAACAGAAGAAGGCCATAGCCGAGAACCTAGAACAGGCGAAGTGTGTTCACGGAAGTCTGGAAGCTACGGACAAGGACATCATGGAAGTCGTTGATAACTTTAGAAAAGAGGTCACTCACGCAGACCCAAAAATAAGAAAGAGAGCCGTCCAGGCCCTCTTTAAAGAGATCCGTATCTTTCCCAAAGAAGGCGTTCCATGGAAAAGATTATTAGAAATCAAGGGTGTTTACCTTCCCTTGACACGGGTGTCGATGGCGTCCCCAACCGGATTTGAACCGGTGTTGCCGGCGTGAAAGGCCGGTGTCCTGGACCAGACTAGACGATGGGGACCCTGGTGGGCCGTGCTGGACTCGAACCAGCGGCTCTCTGCTTAAAAGGCAGATACTCTACCGACTGAGTTAACGGCCCGATCAGCACCGATACATAGTACCATCTCCCCGGGGTGTCAAGGGCAAAGGCCCACCAGAACGCCCTCTTCGTCTATGCGAACGCTCAATCCAAGTTTCACCGGAGTTAACGTGTTTCATCGTGTTGAAGTTGACAAACCTTGTAGATGTGGTTATAAACTGGCGTCAAGATACGCGGCCCGTGGTCCTCAAATATGGGAAAAGGAGCAGATTATGGCAGAACAAGGTGTTCTAGATGTGAACGACGACAACTTTGAATCGGAGATCTTAAAGGCGGAGAAACCGGCTCTTGTGGATTTCTGGGCGCCATGGTGTGGCCCCTGCAAGGCTATCGCCCCGGTCATGGAGGAATTGGAAGAGACTTACGGCGATAGTATTATTTTTGCCAGGTGCAATGTGGATAACAGTCCCAATACCCCGGCCCAATACAGCATTCGGGCCATTCCCACCCTCATTTTGTTCCAAGATGGCAAGGTGGCTGACCAAGTCGTTGGCGCTGTACCAAAGTCTCACCTGGAAGCATTTGTGAAGAAGGTTCTCTAAATGCCCGAAGATACTTGTGATGTGGCCATCATCGGTCGGGGGCCGGCCGGGCTTCAGGCCGCCATCCATGCCGGCGGCAAGAAAGCAAAGGTGATTGTTTTTGGAAGGCCGGAAAGGAGCAGTCTCTATAAGGCCCATGTGGCCAATTTCTGCTGCTCTGAAAAGATCATCAGCGGCAAGGAACTGCTCGAGGCAGGCAAGAAACAGGCTGAGAACTTTGATGCGATATTTCTAGAACAGGACATCACTGAGACAAGAAGCGAGAATAATCGCTTCACTCTGGTCACGGAAAACGGTGAGACTTTTAGCGCCACAACCCTCATTCTCGCTATGGGCATTGCTCGAAAAAAGCTCCGGGTTAAGGGAGAAAAGGAGTTTTTGGGTCGAGGCGTCAGCTACTGCGTGGACTGCGATGCCAACTTTTACCGAGGCATGGATGTGGCAGTCGTTGGAAACGAAAGCGCTGCCGTTTCCGGTGCTTTGACCCTTTTGGGCTATGCGAAGAAGGTTTATCTGATTTGCCGGAAGCTGACGATCACCGACGTGCTTCATGAACAGCTCAACCATAGCGACGTGAGAATCATCCGGGACACCTGGGTCAAGAGGATTGAGGGAAGCAATGAGGTGGAAGCGGTGCTGCTGACCAATGGTGACGTTCTCAAAACGAATGGTATCTTTGTTGAACTGGGCGCCAAGGGCGCTATGGAACTGGCAGCCAACCTGGGGGTGGTCTTCGATGCAGAGACCTTCAGTTTTATCGAGACCAACAAGAAGCAGGAGACCAACATCCCGGGCCTGTATGCCGTTGGCGACATTACCGGTCAGCCTTGGCAAATAGCCAAGGCGGTCGGCGAGGGATGTGTGGCCGGCATGGAAGCGGCAAAATACGCAAAAAGACTCGCCGATTCGTAGGGGGAGAAGGTATTCTTGTCATGAATGTGAGAAAAGGATTTTACCTCATGATCATGCTCCTGGTAACCCTGGAGCTGTTCGGCTGTGCCTGGTTTCAGACCAAGGAGGAGAAGACGGCCAAGGAGCTTGCCGAGCAAGGCATGAAGACGCTTAAGGAAAAGAATTACGCGAAAACCATTGAAGCCTTCGAAAAACTGAGGGACTGGTATCCATTCAGCGAATACGCTGTTCTTGCCCAGCTTAAGCTTGGCGATGCCCATTACTACCGCAGGGAGTACGAGGAGGCCATCTCGGCGTACGAAGAATTTGAAAACCTGCATCCCAACAACGAGTCCGTGCCGTACGTCGTTTACCAGATTGGCCGCTGCTATTTTGATCGGCGCCAGGCCATTGACAGGGATCAAGGCATTACTCGAAAGGCCGTCGAAAGCTTTGAAAGGCTCATCCGCAGTTATCCTGACAGCCCTTTTGCCGGCAAGGCCAAAGAACACCTTAGAATCTGCAACCTGAACCTGGCGGAACACGAGTTCTACGTTGGGATGTTCTACTATAAGGCTCAACATTATAAGGCCGCCCTGGAACGCTTCAAAACGATTCTCAAGTCTTATCCCGATTTGGGTATTCACTATCTAGCCCTTCAGCGCATCACTGTGTGTCAGACAAAACTCGAAAACGCTCCTCGCGCGGCAAAATAGCCGTCCTGTGTCGCCGACCACGATGATCTCCAAGGCCCTTATCTTATTGCCATCTGCCTTCCTCCTGGGTTCCGTGCCCTGGGGCGTGATTGTGACCCGCCTGTTTAGCGATGTGGACATTCGAGGGGCAGGAAGTCGGAATATCGGCGCCTACAATGTGTATCGCGTGGCAGGGAAAAAGCTTGGTGTGATGACGCTTGTTGGAGATTTGTCGAAGGGGGCCATTCCGGTGCTGGCGGCCGTTCATTGGTTTGGAATCTCCGGCTGGAAAGGCGAACTGTGGGTCTGCCTGGTCGCCCTTGCGGCTTTTGCAGGTCACCTTTTCCCGGTGTTTCTGGGCTTCAAGGGGGGTAAGGGTGTGGCCACTGCGGCTGGTTGTTTCCTGGTCATATCTCCCCTCGTCTTTTTGGTATGTGTGCTGGTGTATGTGCTGGTCCTTTGCACTTCGGGATATTCATCGGCCGGTTCCCTGTCCGCAGCTGCCGTACTGCCGGGAGCCATCTGGCTTGCCACGCATTCTGTGCCCATAACGGGATGTGCCTTTGTCATGGCATTACTCATATTTGCTCGCCATGCCGAAAACATCAGACGTCTTGTTCATGGGATGGAACATCGACTTCCTAGGGACTAAGGGCTCGCGCAAGCATAACTTCACATTTTGGCATCTCAGCATCAGCCCATCTTTGACCGATGCCTCATTCGCAAACCCCTCGAAATGGCCCGCTATTCCTCGGATTTTGCTCAATCGGATGGGCCAACCCTGAACCAAATCTGAGCGGCAACGCTGCAGACTTGTTTTTGCGCGAGTCCTAAGGGAAGAAGAGGCTGGGAAGAGGAGGGGAGGTGTATTACGCCTTTGCCTTGTAAACGCCGCGGCCGGTCCTTTCGATCCTGCCTTGCTTGCTAAGCCGGAAAACGATGTTTCGGAGCTTCTTGTCTTCAAAACCGGTGCGAGCCTTGAGTCTGCCCACATCCAAGCCTGCCCGGTATTTTCTGATCATGCTCAAGACCTTTTCTGAGTCTGTTGTCTGAGACTTCGTCCCTGACGCGGGCCTTTTCTTGGCCACAGCCTTTTGGCTCGTTTTCCCGCGCTTGGTCGTCTTTCTGGTCGTGTGGTTCCGGCCTTTGACCGCCTTTTCCAACGCCTCAACCCGCTGCATCAGTCGGTTAAATTCCGTTCTTGTCGGCATCTTTAACCGGAGCAGGGACTGCTCGGTCTTCTTGACGAGACTGTCTATTTCTTCTCTCGTTGGAATCTTAAAATGCTCTATGGCGAATTCAACCAAGGCTTCAAGGCTGCCAGGTTTTTGCTTCTTCATAAGTCCAACTCCCGGATACGGCAGACATCGCCTGCCATGACTCAAGCATCATCAACACGTTCTTTCAGTTCTTTTCCACACTTGAAGAATGGAAGCTTTTTGGGCGATATCTCAACAGGGGCCCCGGTCTTGGGGTTTCTTCCAATATATCCCTTGTAATCCTTTACAAAAATGCTGCAAAAACCGCGGATCTCCACCCTGTCACCAGTGACCAGGGCGTCAGACATAGCGGCAAAAAGCATGTCAACGACAGCCTCCGCCTTGGCCTTGCTGATGACGGCTTCTTGCTGCAAAGCATCTACGAGACCTGACTTGTTCATGACCCCTCCGTCTCCGCTGTTTCGAGTTTATCCTCTGCAAGATGTTGTAATAATACATAATAAAATTCTGAAAAGTCAAGGAAAATTTCTCTGACGTCACTGCTGCCTGTTGCACGCGACAGGCCTTGCACAAAACGAGGCCTCAAGAATCGCCGGGCTTTAGTGCCCCAGTTGGCGGTTCTGAATTTCCGTGAGGACTGTTTCCATCTGCGATCGGATCTCAGAAAGCCGCTCTGGTGAAAAGGCCTCGAATCGCAGGACGAGCACTGGCTGCGTATTGGAAGCTCGAACCAATCCCCATCCGCCTTCAAAAGGGACACGCACCCCGTCTATGTCAATGATCTTCTGCCGTTGGCGGAAGTAGGCGGTTACCTCGCGGACGACTTGAAATTTCTTGTCATCTGGACAAGGCAGGCGAATCTCAGGAGTGGCATAGGTCTTCGGTACGTCACTCAAAAGTTCGGAAATCGTTTTGCCGGTTGCCCCCAGAATCTCCAAGAGGCGGCACGAAGCATAAATGGCATCGTCGTAGCCAAAGTAGCGGTCGGCAAAAAAAATGTGTCCGCTCATCTCGCCAGCCAGTTCGGCCTTGACCTCTTTCATCTTCTGCTTAATGAGAGAGTGGCCCGTCTTCCACATGATCGCCAGGCCTCCATGTCTTTGAATGTCATCATAAAGCGTTTGGGAGCATTTGACCTCTGAAATAAACGTGGCCCCGGGTTTGCGAGAAAGGATCTCCCTGGCAAATATCATCATGAGTTGGTCGCCCCATATGATGTTGCCCTTGTCGTCAACGACGCCGATCCGGTCTCCATCGCCGTCAAAGCCCAAGCCTAAGTCGAGTTTCTTTTCGCGAACCAATGCGACCAGGTCACGCATGTTCTCTATGACCGTAGGGTCCGCCTCGTGGTTCGGAAAACTGCCGTCCATATCGCAATAGAGATCAAAGACTTCACAACCCAATTCCTTTAAGATCGGCACTGCCACCACGCCCGCAGTGCCGTTGCCGGCATCGACGCCGACCCTCATGGGCCCGGACAGCTCAATATTGTCTTGCAAGAACGTCCGATAAGGTGCAACGGGATCAGCGGTTTCAACCCTTCCCGCCCCCCTGGCAAAATCATCCTTTTCTATGATCCGGCAGACCTCTTGTATCTGCTCTCCGAACAAGGTGTCGTAGCCGCCGCACACCTTAAACCCGTTGTATTCAGGCGGGTTATGGCTGGCAGTGATGATAACACCCCCGTGTTTCTTGAAATATCTGATGGCAAAGTAGAAAACAGGCGTGGGACACACACCGATGTCAAGGACATTGCAGCCTGTGGCAAGAAGACCCTCGAGCAAAAGCTTCCTATAGCGGTCTGAACTCAACCGACAGTCGCGTCCCACGACCACCTCGGAGTGGTTTTCGGCTCGCAGGTAGGTACCCACGCCTTTTCCAATCAACACGACATCTTCTTCGCTGATGTCCTCGCCTACAACCCCGCGGATGTCATATTTCCTGAAGATTTGAGGATTCACGGTGCCTCCATCAAATGTAATATTTCAGCCAGTTGAAGACGTTATCACGATCCATTCACCCCGAGGTCACCTTGTCATGGTGTCCGCCTAGAAGGAGCGCAGGATGGCGACAACCCCAAGGGGCCAGCAGTAAAATGCAAATACGTAAAGGTCTCCCCTTTGTACCAAGCGTATCAAGACCTTTAGGGCAAAATAGCCGACGGCCCCAGCCACACAGGTCCCCAGCACTGTCGGCCCAAGGGGGGGGAGCGCGGATGCCCGGGTGCCGATGAGTTGAAGGGCCATGGCCCCAAGAATCGCCGGAATTGACAAAAGAAAAGAATAGCGGGCAGCTGTTTCACGCTCCATGCCTTTGAACAACCCCACGGCAATGGTGGACCCAGAGCGAGATAAGCCCGGCAAAATAGCAATTCCCTGTATCATGCCCACGCATAGGCCATCCCATACAGAAAGCCTGGCCATGTTTCGCCCCTCCGGTTTCACCCTCCGCGTGAGCCAAAGCAAAAGGCCGGTGACCACAAGCATGATGCCAACCATCCGGACGGAGGAAAAAAGCGTCTCGGCTACAGGGCGAAACATCAATCCAAGCAGGGCCGTCGGCACCGTCCCGACCAGGATGAGGCCGAACAATCGCATTTCCGGCATCCGGCTCCATTGCTGCCAGCGGCTACCGGACCTGACGGACCAACTGGATGTGGCAAGAAGGGCTGTTGCTATGTCTTTAAGGTCCTTGAAAAAAAACACACACACCGCCAGCAAAGTGCCCATGTGGACCGAGACGTCAAAAAAAAGCTCCGGTTCCTTGATTCCGAAGAGGGACTGAAAAAGCACCAGGTGCCCCGAGCTGCTGACGGGGAGAAATTCAGTTAGCCCTTGGACAACGCCCAGGATGATAGCATGGAGCGATCCCATCTTATGCGCGAAAACCTCAAGAACTTCTGGTCAAAATGCCAAAACGTGAGTCTATCACAAATCGAGGGCCGCGGATCAAAAACTTCTCCTTGCCCCGTTCCTATCGAGACTTGGCAGAAGTGGTGCAAACGGGCAAAGCCAGTGGACACAACAAGGAACAAACTCCAGGCTCACTTCAAGGAAGGCTGGGATGGAATTTGGCCTTCTAACGCCATCTTGATCTTTTGCTTCAACTCACTCAGGTCAGCACTCTTTACCACGTAGTAGTCTGCTGCAATCGATTTGAGATCCCCCTTAAAGGAAGAGTAAGCAGAGCAGAGAATCACTGGAATGTTGTAGAAGTCCTTTCGGATTTCCTGTAGCAGATCCAGCCCGTCATGCTCAGCCATCTTGATGTCCAAGATAACAAGGTCCGGTTTTTCTCGCTGAATCATTTCCATCAGGCCGTGGCCACTTCCCGCAGTGACCACTTCATAGCCTTCTTCTTCCAACTCCTCGCCATAGAGCATACGGATCACTTCTTCATCGTCGACAATCAGAATCTTCTTCATAGGCCCTCCATTGTCGTCTATTCAGACCATCTGTTAAGCAAATACGGTTTGCTGGTTTCAAACACCTCGCACTGTTCTTCTATGAGTTCCTCGGCCTGTTGAATGGTCAAGGGCTCCGACTCGGTCACAAACGAACAGGTTCGGCCAAAATAAAGCGGAATCAGGCCCTCCATGAGTTTTTCCTTCTCATTGATACGATTCCTGTAAGCCACTGCAAAATCAATGAGGATTTCAGCCCACAGGTTGGCGGGAAATTCGAAGCCGCCCAACGGGAGGGCCCTCACTTCGGAAAGCTTCTTGAAAAGATTGTTTGAAAGGATGTCCTTCCAAAGCGACTCACAATCGGCGCAGCCCGTCTGAAACTTGTCGTAAAGTCGCTCGATGTTCACATCCACTGGGGGCGGCATCTCCATCTCCCCCAGTCCGAACCCAAATATGGCTGTCGGTTTGCTCCATCGCACCTCTTTCCAGAAGTCAGCGTGCTTGATCATCATCTCAAAGATCGTTCCCACCACCTGCAAGAACATAGGACCCAAAGACTTCCCAGGGTCCTTGGGCTTGTGGACTTTGGGTCGCCCCATATAGGACTGGCAAATCGGCGTGCCGTGACACACGGCCGTCGTCGTCATCCAGATATCGATGCCGAATGCCGCTACCGCCGGCGTCCAATCTTCCTGCCTCAGATAAACCTCGGCCAGTTCGCCAGTAAAGCCAAAGTCGCCGCCAATAGGCTGACGTACCCTGCGGCCGTAAACACAACGTGTCATGGGATAAGCAATGTTGTTGGTAATGGTGCCGTCATACTTGTGCCGCACGTAAAGGGGTGCAACAAACCCAAAGTCTTCAAATAAGGGTTCCCCCAGGTTCTTGATCCATCGGGGGGTGATACTCTTAAGATCTGCATCCACTACGACAATGGCCTGGGCACCCAAGTCACGACTCTTCTCAAACAGATTCTTAAGGTTATTTCCTTTTCCCCTGACGCCGGGCGGGGTTGACAAGTATATCTTGGGGACTTCTGTGGGGGTATTCATGAAGGTCTCTCGGGTGCCGTCCGTCGAATGATTGTCACAGTTAATGATGACACTATTCTTGCTGCCGAAATACTTGATGAGACCCTCGCTTGCCTTCTCGGTCGGGTAAGCGATCAGGCCGGCTTCATTGTACGACGGTATGCCCACGATCAAGTCAGCGGTTTGGACACCGTGCGGATTCTCTTCTATCTGCATCCTTTTCCCCCTTGAAACATCAGTGCGATTTCAGACACAAGGGCCGCCTGGAAATCAAAAAAAACATGGTATTTTCATATATATCTATATTATACATTGTGAAATAGGTCAACTTTCGGCCAGCGGATTTGCTAACGAATTTGTGAAGCTCCCCGACCAAAGGGCGGGGCTTCCCGGTAAGGTATTAGGCCATTTTCATATAGCTTCCCTTGACCTCGACCAAAGGTCGGGCTGGCGGGAAGCAGGCCGCTCAACATCCGTCTCCACCAAGTCTCTTTTCTGAACATGCGACAGATCGTGGTTTTTACGGACCTGGACGGCACCTTAATGGACCATGATACCTATGAGTTCCAAGACGCCCGGACAGCCCTGGAGGTGCTCGGGCGTCAATCCATCCCGGTGATCATCTGTAGCAGCAAGACACGTGCTGAAATCGAGGCGTGCCGCCGCCGCATGGGCCTCAAATTTCCCTTCATTGTCGAAAACGGCGGAGCCATATTTATCCCGCGTGACACACTGAATTTGAAGGGAGAAGACCTTGTCACAAGGGGGGCCTACCACGTCCTGGAATTGGGGGCGCCCTATAGTGTCTTGCGCAGTACCTGGCAGGCGGTTAAGCACAGAGAAAAGCTTCGCATGAGAGGGTTCTCCGAAATGACGATCAAAGAAATCAGTGTGCGTACAGGTCTCCCCATTGAAGAGGCCCGATTGGCCGCCATGCGTGAGTATTCAGAACCATTCATCTTTTTCGACACGGCCGATCGGTTCCAGCGCCTAGGGCGCCTCATACAAGAAAGGGGGTTACATATCACGAAAGGAGGCCGTTTTTACCATCTCGTGGGAGCAAGTGACAAGGGAAAAGCGGTTCAAATCTTGAAAAAACTTTATACTCAGACATATCCCCGCACGAAGCTGTGGGCTGTTGGGCTGGGAGACAGTGCCAACGACGTCCCCATGCTCAAGCAGGTGGATATGCCCATTGTGATCAGAAAGAAGAGCGGCCAATGGGAGCCTGTCCAGGGCATCGGCCCGGTTGTCCAATCAGCGAAACCCGGCCCTAGGGGTTGGGCTGAAGAGGTCCTCCGCATCTTGTGACAGGCAGCCCGGCAGGAGAGGGCTTCTGTTTGATCCTGTCCTCCTCGGCATCGACATGGCACCCATTTGTCCAACAGGGCACCCGGCCGGGCAGGGCCTTTCGTCTTGATATGACCTTCATTATGTGCTAAAAACGCGCTCGTTTCAGATGCAAAGGGCCCCCAAAATGTTCACGGCGTGAGTAAAATCGACTTTTGCGATGCCGTCAAGGTTGGACAGGTCAAAAGGCAGCATGGAGCAAGAAACATCGTCAAAGCCAGATCGTGAGTACTGGACACTGACGGCCTGGGTCAAGGGTTGGTCAGGTTTTTTTCTTGACCCTGTTTCTCGTCTGCTGGCACGCTTGGGCGTACAGCCCAATGTTCTGTCTATGATCGGCTTTTTTGCCTCTTGTGCGGCCGGCGCGGTGGTGGCCGCAGGTCATATCTATCACGGCGGGTGGTTGTTTCTGCTGGCTGGCCCTTTTGACGCCCTGGATGGCTCCTTGGCCAGGACAGCGGGCCTTGAGACGCGATTTGGGGCCTTCCTCGATTCCTTTATTGACCGATATTCAGAGGCAGCTGTTCTGTTTGGCATTCTTTGCTGGTCCACCTTCCACGGTCGTCACATCTTGGTTGTTCTCACCTTCCTGACCCTGGTAGGCTCATTGATGGTCAGCTACGCACGCGCCAGGGCGGAAGGGCTGAACATTGCCTGCAAGGTGGGACTTTTTACTCGCCTTGAGCGCTTCGTGGTCCTGGCGCTCACCCTGCTCACCGAACAACTTGTCATCGGGCTCGCCGTCCTTGCCTTTCTGACGAATTTTACCGCCTTGCAGCGGATGTTCCACGTCTATCGGCAATCACTCCATCAGTAGCGTCTTTGGTTTGCCGGGATTCGTCACTGCCTGGGCGCTCCCCGCGAGCGCGCCAGGCAAAGCAGACAGGGGTCCGCCTGTTGACAAGCGAGGTCCGTTTTGGTTTAATCCACTCAGGTGAAGGCGTCTCACCACATTGGCGGCATTGGGTATCCAAACAACCAGAGGTGTACGAATGTATTCTAGAATGCTGGTGCTTCAGTTCCAAAAGACAGAGGTGGAACAGCCGATCGTCTGTTTCCTCGCAAGCGATTTCAACCTGACGTTCAATATCCTGAAGGCGACTATATTGCCCCGCAAGGAAGGGGTCATGGTCCTGGAGCTGTCGGGGGCAAGAAAGGACTTCAACAGAGGCGTCCGATACCTGAAAGAGCATGGCGTCCAGGTGCAGCCCGTTGGTCAAGAGATCAGCCACAACAGGACAAAGTGCACCCAGTGCGGGGCCTGTACAGCGGTCTGTCCCACGGGGGCTCTATTTGTGAAGCGGCCGGAGATGACCGTCGGCTTCAACAAGAAGAAATGCAGCATATGCGGCCTTTGTGTGCCGGCCTGTCCCCCCAGGGCCATGGAGATTCGCACCGTGGGAAGTGCAATCCCAAGATGAAGAAGATCGTGGCTGTGGCCTTAAGCGGTGGCCTCGACTCCGCGGTTGCAGCTGCCCTCCTTAAGAGACAAGACTACCGAGTCATTGGCCTTCATTTCCAAACGGGTTATGAGATTTCCTCCAGCCATCCAACCCCGCCCGTGCCATTGCCACGAACCTATGCCCGCGCTCAAAGGGCTGCAGAGCAGGTCGGCATTCCCCTTGAAGTAATCGATTGCTCCAGAGTTTTTGAAAGGGAGGTCGTGCGCTACTTCATCGATACCTACCGGTCAGGGCAGACACCGAATCCGTGCGTGGTGTGCAACCAGCGCATCAAGTTCTCCTTTGTTCTGGAACATGCCAAGGCCCTTGGGGCTTCAGCCTTGGCTACGGGTCACTATGCCAGAAAACGCTGTGAGGCCGATGGGCGCTTTTCCCTCCTCAGGGGGGTGGATGGCAGCAAAGACCAGTCCTACTTTCTGGCTCGCCTGAGCCAAGAGCAGTTGAGCCAGGCCATGTTTCCCCTCGGGACTTGCAGGAAGAAGCGAATCAGGGCAATAGCCAAGAGGTGGCGGTTCAGTGCCTCAATGGAAGGAGAAAGCCAAGAGCTGTGTTTTGTTGGGCATCCAAGTTACAAAGACTTTCTGTCCGACCCGGGGGGCTTGCCCTGCGAGCCAGGTGCAATCGTCAATACGAGCGGTGATGTGTTGGGAAGACACCAGGGGCTCCACGCCTTCACGGTAGGACAGCGCCGGGGAATCAGCATCCCCGGGCCCGAGCCCTACTACGTCATTCGCCTCGACAATAAGCACAACAGACTGGTCATCGGAGCCAAGTCCGAACTCGCAGCCATTGAATGTATCGTCACTCACATCAACTGGATCGGGATGAGACCGCCGGAAAATTCCATATCCGCAAAGACGCGTATCCGATATCGCCACCATGAAGCAGACTCCATGGTTACGCCTCTTGGCCATGACACAGCAAGGGTTCGCTTTACAAGAGTCCAGTATGCGATCACACCCGGCCAAGCGGCTGTCTTCTATCAAGACGAAAGGGTGTTGGGTGGTGGGTGGATCGCCTGCAACGGTTCAGACGGCAAACGACCGTGATCTTCTGACAGGGATGGCCCCGTGAACGCCTTTACCATCATGACCCTGGGATGCAAGGTCAACCGCTATGAGTCGGAAGCGATTTCAGAGCAGCTTGCGGATCAAGGATGGCGACTGACGGACAAGGCCACCAAGGCCGATCTTTGCGTGATTAACACCTGTACGGTGACTGCAAAGGCGGCCATGCAGTCCAGGCAGGCGGTCAGAAGGCTCATTCGAAACCATCCGGACGCCCTTGTGGTGGTCACGGGTTGTGATGCCCAAGTGGCCCCCGAGATCTTCACTTCTACCGCTGGCGTCCATTATGTCGTTGGCCACAGCTTCAAAGACCGGATTGCACGACTGGTCGGCCCACACCAGGGACGCAGGCCTTGCGTCAGTCTCGTAGAAGATCTTTCGGCTCCGCGCCTCTTTGAGGATCTTCCTGTCACTCGGTTCGGAGATCGCACCCGCCCCTTTGTGAAAATCCAGGATGGCTGCAACGCCTTTTGCAGCTATTGCATCGTCCCCCATACACGGGGACGCAGTCGGTCGCTGAGCCCGGAAATTGCTGCCGAGAGAATAAGGAGACTTAAGGAATGCGGTTACTCTGAGGTTGTCTTGTGCGGCATCCATATCGGCCGCTACGGCCGAGATCTCACACCAGGCACCTCACTCGCGAAGCTTCTGCGCTCTATCGACAGCCCCCACGGCGTTCAACGATTGCGCCTGAGCTCCATCGAACCGGCGGAGCTGTCAGAAGACCTCATTGGCCATGTGGCAGCCTCCGAGCGGATTTGTCCTCACCTGCATATACCGCTTCAAAGCGGTGACGACGAGGTGCTTAAGAGGATGAACCGACCCTATAGCTCCGATTTTTTCAGGGAATTGATCCATCAAGTCACCCGAAAGATACCTGATGCCGCCATAGGTGTTGATGTTCTCTCAGGGTTTCCGGGAGAGACCGATGGGGCCTTTGAAAAGACATGCGGCTTGATTGAGCAACTCCCCATTGCCTACCTTCACGTTTTTCCCTTTTCGTTGCGGAAGGGAACGCGGGCCGAGGGCTTGGCAGATCGCGTCCCGTCGGGGACCATTAGGAAGCGATGTCAACATCTGCGTCAGATTGGCCAAGCCAAGCGTCGGGGGTTTTACGGGAGCCACATCGGTTCAACATGGGAAGTCCTCATTGAGGCAAAGCGAGACAGGGTCACCGGATATCTGAAAGGCTTCACGAAAAACTACATCCCCGTCCTTGTGAAAGGGTCCGACGAATGCTTCCATCAGGTGGTTGAGGTGAGACTTGAGAGCATGGCGAACGGCAGGGTCTTTGGTCGGTTGCGCTGATCCGGTTTTTACCTTGGGCTCATCTCCAAAAGGTTGGTAGGATCATAAGGATTCAAGGGGTCAAGGGGTCAAGTAAAAAGCTTGAGAATCATAAACCATTAAGGTTCTTCTCCCGACCTTGTAACCTGCGACCCAAGGTTTTTTAAAGCTCTGTCCCTAGTGTTTCCCACACAGTCTCTCTGATGACATCACCCACCTTGGTATAATCGGGTGTCTCATGTGATCGAAAATCAATTTCACAGATTCTCTTGCGCAGGCCCTTTGGAAGATTTAAAATGCTCGCTTTAAGTGCCTCGTTCGGCTTAAAGGCAACCCCCATGCCACCCAGTTCTGCGGCATGTTTTATCGCGAGAAAATCTCCCATGGTATCTCCAACGTGGAAGAGCAGGCGGCGGCTCGGCCTGTGCCGACTCCGAAGATCGTCGATGACATGCGCTTTTTCTTCCTCATCAGTGACAGGCCTGATCAGACATGACTGTTCCTTTTCGTTCAGCAGGTGGACGAGCACTGGTGATGCGGCCACTGTCAACAAGAAGCTGTGACGAAATTTGTTCACCAGAGCCATAAGGCCGGCAAAGCCGGTCGTGGAAAGGGCCACCCTGGCGTCCAGATTCTCAGATCGAGTCAGGCCGTCTAAGGTTGTCGTGACGCCGGGATACAGCGGCATTTGCCGCGCGTACGATTCAAGTCGGCCCCGGTCGATGCCTGCGGCCAGGTGTTTCATCCTTGGCAGCACGTCAGAGAACCGACAGTTTCCATTGGTATAGCTTTTCATCAACATGTTCATTTCATCAAACAGGCCATCAGCTCTGACAAGCTCAGAAAATGTGTTGTGTGGCGTGGTTGTTCCGTTGACGTCCGTGGACACAAGGACAGTCGGTCTTTTGCGGCCTGATGTCACACCATGCCGCCTTTCCCGTCATGACTTCCTGATTTCATCCCGATCAGGGGCTGTGTCATCATCTGTGTTTCCAAAATGCCCTGGCTGATAAAGAAACAACTCCATGGCGAGGCACAGGATTCTTGGCTGCAACAAAAAAGAGGCAACCCATAACGGCTAACCTCTTTGTCTTGTCTGATGTCACCTCTGAAACCGTGTGGAGACGGTATGGGGTTGTGAAGCCTGGCTATGCTTTGTCTTTGTCCTCCTGGGCGTCTGTCTGGACCTTTGTATCTTCAGAGCTTGCCTCGGATTCTTGGCTGCCTTCCTCTCCCTTGGGCTCGGAGACAGCGACAGATTCCTCCTTCGTTGCGGAGTCCTCCGGTTTTGCAGCCGCCTCCTCTGGCGCCTTGTCCGCAGCAATTTTGGCTTTTTCCGCCGTTTTCTTTGTTTTTGCCTTGGGCGGCGCCTCTTTCTTGCCTTTGACAACCCCCTTTGTCGACGCCTTAATCTTTTTCTTTTTCCCCTTTTTCTTTTCCTTGGCCGCAACGAATTCTACCAGTGAAATGGGCGCTGCATCTCCCCGTCGCCTGCCTACCTTGATCGCTCTCGTATACCCTCCAGCCCTGTCACCAAAGCGTTCCGATACGTCTTCAAAAAGCTTGTGAACCACCGCCTTGTCTCTCATAATTGCCATGGCTTGGCGTCGCGCATGAAGATTACCCCTTTTTGCCAGGGTAATCATGTGGTCAGCCCACCGCCTCAACTCCTTGGCTTTGGTATCCGTTGTCCGAATGCGGCCATGGGCGAAAAGGGAAGTGACCATGTTCCGGAACATGGCATCGCGATGGCTGCCCGTACGGTTAAGCTTTTTTCCAGCTTTTTGGTGTCTCATATGTCGCCTTGTTCTCCTTCTTCCAACTCACGCTCCGGCGGCGTAAAACCCTCAAGCTTCATGCCGAGAGACAACCCCATCTCTCCAAGCACTTCCTTGATTTCATTCAGTGATTTGCGTCCAAAGTTTTTCGTCTTAAGCATCTCCTGCTCAGTTCTCTGGACCAACTCCCCGATATGCCCGATATTGGCATTCTTCAGACAGTTTGCCGAACGGACCGAAAGCTCCAACTCCTCCACGCTGCGATAAAGATTTTCATTAACAGGCTCTTCTTTTTCTTCCGGCTCTTCCGGTTCGGGTTCCGGCTCCTCGTCAAAATTGATAAAAATGCTTAACTGCTCTTTGAGTATCTTTGCTGCATAGGCCACCGCATCTTCTGGCAGGATGCTCCCATCGGTCCACACCTCCAGGGTCAACTTGTCATAATCAGTTTTCTGGCCGACCCGGGCATTTCCAACAACGTAAGTCACTCGCCTAATAGGAGAAAAGACCGCATCGACGGGTATTGTGCCGACAGGATCATTTTCTCCTTGATTCATCTCGGCCGGCGCATAACCCTTGCCCACTCTGACCGCCATGGTCATGTTCAGGTCAACATCCTTGGTCAACGTTGCAACATGATGCTCCGGGTTCAGTATCTCAACGCCGCCATCTGTTATGATGTCTCCTGCCTTCACCTCACCTTCTTTGGAGGCTTCAATCCGAAGGACTCGGGCCTCAGGATCTGACATTCGCAGCCGAACTTCCTTGAGGTTTAGCAAAAGTTCAGACACGTCTTCCAGCACACCGGGTATCGCCGAAAACTCCTGCATCACTCCCTCTATCTTTGCTGAAACGATGGCGGCCCCATGAATGGAAGAAAGAAGGATCCTGCGAAGGGCATTTCCGATGGTTGTACCGAAGCCCCGCTCCAAAGGCTCACACACAAACTTTCCATAGCTCGTAGTGGTCGTACCGACCTCAACCCGCTGGGGTTTAATGAGCTCACGCCAGTTCATGTACATGACTTGATTCGATCCTGATGACATCATCTAGTCTCCGATTTTACTGTTGCGTTCAAGGGCAGTCCCAAACCGCCCACCGGGCCCCTTCTGACTATTTTGAATAAAGCTCCACGATAAGTTGTTCCTGGATCGGCATAGTCAGCTCCTCCCGGGTCGGGTAAGCCTTGACCCTGCCTCTAAAAGCCCCCTGTTCCACCTCAAGCCATGCCGGGATCCCTCGCCGGACGACCGTGTCTATAGCATCCGAAACAACACGGACTTTCCGGCTCTTCTCTCGCACCTCTATCAAGTCACCTGTCTTGGCGAGATAGGAGGGAATATTCATTTTCTTTCCATTGACTGTGAAATGGTTGTGACGGACCAACTGTCTGGCCTCTGTCCGGGAATTGGCAAAACCTAGACGATAAACCACATTGTCCAGCCGGCGCTCCAAAAAAATCAGAAGGTTTATGCCGGTCACGCCCCGTTTTTGCTCCGCTTTCTTGAACAACCCTCGAAACTGTCCTTCGAGCAAGCCGTACATTCGCTTGACTTTCTGCTTCTCCCGGAGCTGGATGCCATAGTCAGAAACCTTGGCCCTGCGTCTCTGTCCATGCTCCCCGGGGGCATAGCCTCTCCGGTCAAAGGCGCATTTGTCAGAATAGCATCGGTCTCCTTTGAGAAACATTTTGAGATTTTCGCGGCGGCAGAGCCTGCACACCGAACCGATATGTCGTGCCAAAACCTTCCTCCTTTCACACTCTTCGGCGCTTGGGGGGCCGACATCCGTTATGGGGAATAGGCGTTACATCCTTGATCAAAACCACGTTAAATCCGGCTGCCTGTAGCGCCCGCAAGGCGGCCTCTCGACCGGCACCGGGGCCCTTCACGTAGACTTCAACATTTCTCATTCCGTGTTCCATGGCCTTTTTGGCCGCATCTTGTGCCGCAAGTTGGGCTGCAAAAGGCGTGCTCTTTCGCGAGCCCTTAAAACCCTGTACCCCCGCGCTGGACCACGCGACGACGTTGCCCCCCGGGTCCGTGATGGTCACCATGGTATTGTTGAATGTCGACTGAACATGGGCTATGCCATTCAAGATGTGCTTCTTCTCTTTTCGTTTTCTGGCAGGTCTTGCCATGATAGGTATCTTGCCTCCTCTTATTTCTTTCTTCTTCCTGCAACCGTCCGGCGAGGTCCTTTCCGGGTCCTCGCGTTAGTGCTCGTGCGCTGCCCATGAACCGGCAGTGACTTTCGGTGCCGAAGCCCGCGGTAACAACCAAGCTCCATGAGTCGCTTAATGTTCATGGACACTTCAGTCCGAAGTTCCCCCTCAACCTTGTACTGGGCGTCAATGATCTTTCGGATTGCGCTGATTTGGTCCTCGCCCAAATGGTCCGTTTTGGTGTCAAGGTCCACTCCGGCTTCACTCAATATCTTTCTGGAAGTACTCCGGCCAAGCCCGTAGATGTATGTCAGCGCTATTTCCACTCTCTTGTTTTTTGGTAGGTCAACACCTGCTATACGTGCCAATAGTTCGCCCCCTCACGCTCGTTGTTGCTGATCCGATTCACGATGGACCGTTTTTCACCCTTGCCGTTGCTTGTGCCTTTTGTTCTCGCAAATAACTCTCACCGTTCCTTTGCGACGGATAATCTTGCATTTTGCGCACATCTTCTTGACCGAGGCTCTAACTTTCATGGTTTCTCCTTAAGCCCGCCAGGGGAGGATCCGACCAAGTATCTGGTTGCTACAGGGCAACGTTTGCGGTGCAAAATGGCCCTATCCATAACGAGCCTCTTTGGGCATCGCCCAAAAAAACTTTGCAAGTCCTTAGCGGCCCGGCCCGGCCTTCTTCATAAAGCCTTCGTAGTGTCGAGCCAGCATGTGACTTTCCATTTGGGCAATCGTGTCGATGGCGACACCCACTACGATCAAAAGGGCCGTACCCCCGAAGTAAAAGGGCACATTGAACTTTGCAATCATCAATGTTGGCAATACACAGACGGCTGATACGTAAAGGGCTCCACCAAAGGTTATGCGCGTGAGCACCCGATCGATATAATCAGCGGTACGCTTGCCGGGCCTGATGCCGGGAATGTAGCCCCCGTATTTTTTCATGTTGTCAGCCACATCCACTGGATTGAAGGTGACCGCGGTGTAAAAGAAGCAGAAAAATATGATGAACCCGACATATATGAGGTTATAGATGAGGCTGCCGGGTGTCATGGCTTGAGCTACGCTCTGGACCCATGGAATTTTTGCCCCAACAAAACTGGCAATGGTGGCCGGAAACATGATGATCGAAGAGGCAAAAATGGGTGGAATGACGCCCGAAGTGTTGACCTTAAGGGGCAGATGGGTGCTTTGGCCTCCATACATCTTGCGGCCCACGATGCGCTTGGCATATTGAACTGGAATCCGCCTCTGTCCCCTTTCTACAAATATGATAAATCCTACAACGATCACCATCAGCACCAAGAGGATCAATACCAGGAAGGCGCCCATCTCCCCTGTTCTCATGAGACGAAACGTATTACTAACGGCACTGGGCATGCGCGCGACAATGCCCGCAAATATGATGAGAGAAATCCCGTTTCCGATCCCACGCTCCGTGATTTGCTCGCCCAGCCACATGATAAATGCCGTGCCGGCCGTAAGAGTAATAACCGTCATGACCCGAAAGCTCCATCCAGGATAAGCCACCACGGTAGCCGCACCGGGTGCGCTCATCTTCTCAAGCCCAACGCTGACACCAAATCCCTGGATAATACTCAAGATGACGGTGCCGTAACGCGTGTACTGAGTGATCTTCTTCCGTCCGGATTCGCCTTCCTTGGAAAGCCTCTCCAGGTGGGGAATAACCACGGTCAGCAGTTGCAAAATAATGGAGGCGCTAATATAGGGCATGATGCCCAAGGCAAAAACGGAAAGCCTTTCCAAGGCACCGCCCGAGAACATGTCAAACAGCCCCAACAAGGTTCCACGTGCAGTGGCGAAAAACCGGGACAGCGCATCCCCGTCTATGCCCGGTGTGGGGACGGCGCAGCCGATACGATACACCAACAAGAGGCCGAAGGTGTACAGGATACGCCTTTTCAATTCCGGGATCTTAAAAACGTTTTGAAAGCCACCTACCATGTCAGATCAGTTCCACCTGCCCACCAGCCTCCTCGACCCTGGCCCTTGCCGACTTGCTACATCGCTTCACCTTGACGACCAGAGGATAGTCAATGGCACCCTGTCCCAACAACTTCACCCCATCTCGCTCTCGTTTTACCAGCTCGGCATCCAGCAGAGCCGCTTCGTCCACTACCGAGCCTTTCTCAAAATGTCTAAGGTCCCGTATGTTGACAATAGCGTATTGTTTCTTAAAGATATTCCTAAACCCCCGTTTGGGCAAACGACGCTGCAAAGGCATCTGGCCACCTTCAAATCCAGGCCTGATGTTGCCGCCGGAACGGCATTTCTGGCCGTTCATCCCACGGCCCGAAGTCTTGCCACGCCCTGAGCCCGGGCCTCTGCCGATGCGTTTGCGAGGTCTGCGGGCACCTTTAGGAGGAGAGAGCTCATTGAGTTTCATCGACGATCTCCTCGACTTCCAGCAGATGAGAAACCTTGTGAATCATTCCCCTAACCCATGGCGTGTCCTTTAAGACAACCGTCCTGTTCAACTTTCTTAATCCCAAACTTTGAACCGTCCTGCGATGTTTCTCAGGCCTTCCTATGACACTCTTTCTCAGCGTGATCTTGACTGCTCCAGACATCGAACGCCTTCCTTAGATCTCACCAGGCTGTTTGCCGCGCCTAGCCGCAATGGTTTCCCGGCTCCGGAGCTGACTCAAGCCGTTCAAGGTCGCCTTGACCAAATTGTGGGGGTTGTGCGACCTCATGCACTTAGTCAGAATATTCTGCACCCCCGCCGCTTCCAAAACAGCCCGCACCGCACCGCCTGCAATGACACCAGTGCCCCGGGAAGCCGGCTTCAGCAGGACCATCCCGGCACCGTACTTTCCCATAACCTCATAGGGAATAGTGTGGTTCACCAAAGGGATCTCCGTCATGCTTTTTTTGGCGCGTTCCACCCCCTTGCGAATCGCCTCAGGAACCTCATTGGCCTTTCCCAAACCAGACCCCACCTTGCCGTTGCCGTCGCCAACAACAACGACCGCACTGAAGCTAAAACGGCGACCGCCCTTGACCACCTTGGCGGTTCGGCTGATATGGACCACCTTGTCTATTAACTGGACTTCTTCCATGTCCCTTCTAACCAATTGCTTTCCCCCCTGCTAGAATTGATAGGCTCGTAAAAAGTGTTTTGCGAACAACATTGAGCATTTTGGGACAAAGGCACTTCAGACGTTTAGCGTCAAAAAATGGTAACTGTTTGAGGGCAGTAGCCCGAGTTGAGCGCAAAGCTTCACTGCGTGTTACCATTTAGCTGAACATCATCTTAAGGGCCCCCAAAATGTTCATGGAGTGAGTAAAATCGACTTTTTACGAAACCATCAGAATTCGAGGCCTTGTTCACGAGCCCCGGTTGAAAGAGCCCGCACTCGACCGTGATATAAGAACCCGTTCCGGTCAAAGACCACTCTGGACACCCCTTTTTCCATGGCCCTCCGTGCAACAAGTTTCCCCACAAATTTTGCTGCCTCCACTTTGCTTTCAAATGGGACGTGCCCACGCGTTTCTTTGTCAAGGGTAGAAGCTGAAGCCAGCGTATGACCGGTGGTATCCGCAATGACTTGAGCGTAAACGTGCCGCGCACTCCTAAACACGGTTAGCCTTGGCCGATTGTCAGTGCCTAAGATCTTCTTGCGCACCCGTCTTTTTCTCTTCAAATGTGCTTCTTTTTTCTTGCTCAATGCTCCCATAGATAGACTACCTTCACTGCTTGGCACCGGACTTGCCGACCTTGCGTCTAATGCGCTCTTCAGCGTACTTGATTCCTTTGCCTTTGTACGGCTCAGGCTTCCTAAAACTCCTAATGGTTGCAGCTGTGGACCCCAATAGTTCTTTGTCAATCCCAGCTAACACCACCCTGTTTTTCCCTGCCGAGGCCGTTATGCCATCAGGGAGTTTGTAAACAACGGGGTGGGAATATCCTATAACAAACGTCAAAACATTTGACGTTAGATCAACTCGATATCCTACACCAATAATCTCCAAGACCCGCTCAAAGCCCTGGGTTACGCCGGTAACCATGTTGGCCACCAGCGTACGTGTGAGTCCCTGTAAGGACGTGGTTTTCTTGCTATTGCCGGATGGGATGACATGGATGAGACCATCCTTAACGGCAAGCTTCACATCATCGTGTATGACACGAGACAAGTCTCCTTTTGGTCCCTTGACACTCAGTGTCCGACCCTTATAGACCACTTTCACTGTATCGGGTATGGGAACCGGCTGCTTTCCCACGCGTGACATGGTTGGTGCTCCCTTCCTTACGCCAATTGAAAACCCATGTGGTGTCCGGCGTTACAGGTTGTCGGTGGATGGACACCAGGCTGAGCCCGCACCCCTACCACAGGCTGCACAAGAGTTCCCCGCCGACATTTTGTTTTCTCGCATCACGGTCCGTAAGCATCCCTTTTGATGTGGACAGCACGGCGATACCCATGCCATTCAAGACAAAGGGAATGTCCTTTTTCTTAACATAAACACGCCGACCGGGCTTGCTCAGACGTTTTAACCCCGTAATGACGCCCTGGTTGACCTCGTCATACTTGATGTAGATCCTCAAAACGCCGTGGCTTTGATCTTTGAGTACTTTGTAATTTTTTATGTAACCTTCGCTTTTCAAGATCTTAGCCAGGCTAATCTTCATCCTGGATGCAGGAATGTCCACCTTGCTGTGCTTGGCTGTATTCGCATTCCTGATACGCGCCAGCATATCAGCCACTGGGTCGGTTATGGCCATCACTTGTCTCCTCTTGCCACAGTCCCGGTCATGAAAAATCTGTCCTTGGGATAAACCCTCCCACCCCTCGCATTACCAGCTCGACTTGACGACGCCAGGCAGTTGCCCCGTGAGCGCCAGAGTCCTAAAACATATCCGGCAGATCCCGAATTTCCTCATAAAAGCCCTTGCTCGGCCGCATACCGGACACCTCGAATAGGCCCGGGTCCGAAATCTTGGTTCGCGTTTTGCCTTCACCGTGAGCGCTTTCCTTGCCACACACGCCTCCTCTCTCTCAATTCCTGAAGGGCATTCCCATCAGCTTAAGGAGCTCTTTTCCTTCCTCATCGGTTCGCGCCGTGGTCACAACCGTGACATTCAACCCTTTGATCTTGTCAATCTTGTCATAATCGATTTCCGGGAATATGATATGTTCTTTGATTCCCAAGGAATAATTACCCCGACCGTCAAATGCCTTGCCTGAGACGCCACGAAAATCCCGCACCCTGGGCAATGCAATATTGACCAGCTTGGTGAAGAAGTCATACATACGCTCACCACGAAGGGTCACCCTGCAACCTATAGACATGCCGGCCCTGAGTTTGAATGAGGCAATCGATTTCCGTGCACGGGTGACCACAGGCCTTTGGCCGGCAATCAGGGCCAGTTCGTCCACGGCGGAATCAAGAATCTTGATGTTCTGGATGGCCTCTCCAAGCCCCATGTTCAGGACTATCTTGCTCAGTTGTGGCACCTGCATGACGTTCTTGTAAGCAAATTTTTCCATGAGTCTTGGGATGAGATCCTGTCGATAACTCGTCTTTAAGTGGGACATAATCACTCTCTAGAAATCTGCCACGCTAATTGAGCGACAAATGCTCAATGGCTTGTTGTCCGTGGTGCGGTGTTCATGCCAAAACAATGATACAAGTGCGCCCAACATGTTCATGGAGCAAGGGAAACCGACTGGTTACGAGTCTGGTAAGCATGAGCAATAACAAGAAACCATTGATCTCCACATCAATCAATAATTTCTCCGCACTTGCCGCACATTCTCACCTTGCTGCCGTCCTCGAGGCGCTGCATCTTAATCCTTATGGGGTCTATGCATTTGTCACACATCAACATGACATTGGACCAATGGATGGAGGCCTCTTTTTCCAAGATCCCCCCACGGGGTGTCTGGCCCCCAGGTCTTGTATGACGCTTCACAAAATTGACGTTTTCTACGACAACGCGTTCCTTTTCATACAAGACTCTCAAGACCTTGCCAATCTTGCCCTTTTCCTTCCCGGCTATAATCCTGACTTTGTCGTCCTTCTTGATGCGGCGTTTTCCGGTTGACATAGACGGCTCTCCCTTTGCCCTACGCTTCACCCTACAAAACCTCCGGAGCCAGTGATATAATCTTGACAAACTTCTTGGCTCGAAGCTCTCTAGCCACCGGGCCAAAGATACGGGTTCCGATCGGTTCTCCATTTTGATTGATCAATACCGCCGAGTTATCATCAAACTTTATGTAAGAACCGTCAGGTCTGCGCAATTCCTTTCTCGTCCGGACCACGACCGCTCGCATGACATCGCCCTTCTTAACCTTTGCGTTCGGCATGGCCTCTTTCACTGCAACAATAATGATGTCGCCGATTCTTGCATACCGTCGCCGACTTCCCCCCAGGACTCTGATACAATACAGTTTTTTGGCACCTGAGTTATCGGCTGCTTGTAACTTCGTTTCCGCCTGTATCATGGGCCACCATTCTCCCTAAACCGCCTTTTTCACAATCTCACAAACCCGCCACCGCTTGGTCTTGCTCAGGGGCCTTGTTTCCGCGATCATGACCTTGTCGCCCACACCACACGTGTTCTTGGCATCATGGGCCACGCACTTGGCACGTCGCCTCACATACTTCTTATACACAGGATGTTTCACAATCCTGTCTATGCCAACGACAACCGTCTTATCCATTTTGTCACTCATAACGATCCCGGTCCGCCTTCTTCTCAATCCCCTATTTTTCATGTGTGATCAGAACCTCTAAGCTTAACAGCCTCCATGGTTGTTCAAATACTGCCACCACCCTTTATGTGGTTCGCTCCTGATATTCATGAAATGGTCATCAGTCTTTTTCAAAGTGTTTGCGGAGCGAACAAGACTCACCTTTTACCAAACGGTCCACACTTTTTAAGAATTCTCGTAGATGAAAGAAAAAGGGGGTTCGACCACCACCTGTCAAGATTCACCGCCGGACCTGAGTTCCCGTTCTCTTACAACCGTCTTCATCCGAGCGATATCCCGCCTGACGTGGCCCACTCTCATGGGATTCTCGAGCTGGTCGGTGGCATGCTGAAACCTGAGATTAAACAGCTCCTGTGTGAACTCGTCTAATTTTTGGCGGAGTTCGTCCGAACTCAATTCCCGGATTTCACTTGCTCTCATGAATGTTACCCTCTCACGACGACACGTGTTCTGAGGGGGATCTTGTGTGCAGCCAGCCGAAGTGCTTCTCGTGCAAGCTCCGAAGAAACCCCTTGCATCTCGTAGAGGATGCGACCAGGTCTCACCACTGCCACCCAGCCTTCCGGAGCACCCTTGCCCTTGCCCATCCTGGTCTCGGCTGGTTTTTTCGTAAACGGCTTGTCAGGGAAAACACGGATCCAAATCTTGCCGCCCCGTTTAACGTGGCGCGTCATGGCAACACGGGCTGCCTCGATCTGCTGAGCGGTCATACGGCCGCACTCCATCGCCTGAAGGCCAAATTCCCCGAACGTCAGCTTCGCCCCTCGATAGGCCATGCCTCTCATTCTACCCTTTTGTTGCTTTCGGTACTTAACCTTCTTAGGACTCAACATACCGTCATTCCTTTAACCGCCTACCGTCTTTTCCTTCTCAAGGATCTCACCATGAAATATCCACACCTTTACACCAATGATGCCGTATGTGGTCCGGGCTGCGGTAAACCCGTAGTCGATATCAGCCCTCAAGGTGTGAAGTGGAATCCTGCCTTCCTTGTACCACTCGGTGCGCGCCATCTCAGCACCACCGAGGCGGCCTGAGCAACACACCTTTATGCCTTGGGCGCCAAACCTCATTGCCGAGGAAACACCCCGCTTCATGGCCCGGCGAAAGGCTACCCGACGCACAATTTGCAAGGCAACGTTTTCAGCAACGAGCTGGGCGTCCACCTCGGGTTTTCGTACCTCCTGAATATCGATGACGACCTCCTGGGGGACCATCTTCTCCAGCTCCTTCTTCAGCTGTTCGATCTCAGAGCCCTTTTTCCCAATGACGATCCCAGGACGGGCTGCATATATTCGCAATCTGATTCGCTTGGCCCACCTCTCAATTTCGATCTTCGATATACCGGCATGATAGAGTTTGTTTTTTAGGAACTGCCGGATCTTATAATCATCTTCGATAAATGCCGCATAATTCTTGCCGGCAAACCACTGAGAATCCCAAGACTTAATAACCCCCAACCTAAAGCCAAGGGGATTGACCTTTTGTCCCAAACCAACCTCCTCTGTTTCCTACCGTTCCGCCAACACCACCGAAATGTGACTCGTCCGTTTCAGAATCCTGGTCGCCCGCCCCATGGCCCGTGCTCTAAAACGTTTCAAGCTCGGCCCTTGATTGACAATAATGTTTGAAACAGACAGGCTATCCACGTCTATGCCTGGCTCCTGGTCAGCGTTGGCTACGGCTGACCGAATCACCTTTCCCAAGATCTTGGCCGACCGCTGGGGCATACAGCCCAAAAGGTTCAAAGCGTCTTCTACCGACCGGCCCCTAATCGCTCTTGCCACTTTTCGAACCTTTGGAGGGGCAATCCGTATGTACTTTGCTACTGCCTTAGCTTCCATTGTTCGGTCCGTCTATTTCTTTATTCCCTTTAAACGTGTCTTCTTGACACCAGCGTGTCCGTAAAACGTCCTTGTTGGCGCAAACTCGCCCAGCTTGTGTCCCACCATATCCTCTGAAACAAAGACAGGAACAAATTTTTTCCCATTGTGTACGGCAAGTGTCAAAGAGACCAATTCAGGCACGATGGTAGAACGCCTAGACCATGTCTTTATCACATTTCGACTTCCAGTCTCCTGTGCAGCAAGGGCCTTTTTCAGCAATTTAGTCTCAATATAAGGACCTTTCTTGAGTGAACGCGGCATATCCTCTCCTGTTATGCTATCTTCCCATCTCTCTTTTCCAACGGCCACACGGCTTTGACACCCTCGAAACGCGTCTCCAACGCACGGGCTAGTGCCTCCGTTTCACAATGTAACGATTGCTTACTTTACGCTTCTTGCGGGTTCTAAAGCCTTTCGTCGGCTGTCCCCACGGCGAGCATGGATGCCGCCCGCCCGAGGCCTTCCCTTCACCGCCCCCCATGGGGTGGTCAACAGGGTTCATGGCGACTCCCCGGACCTTTGGTCGTCGGCCCAGCCAACGCTTTCGACCCGCCTTGCCCAAAGAGATGTTGCCGTGTTCCGGATTGCCAACCTGACCTACTGTCGCCTGGCAATCTATCAAAATCATGCGGACCTCACCTGAGGGAAGCTTGACCTGCGCATACCGCCCCTCTTTGGCCATCAGTTGGGCGTAACTGCCCGCACTTCGCACCAGCTGACTCCCTTTGCCGGGATGCAGCTCCACATTGTGGATCTGGGTGCCGAGGGGGATGTTTCGAAGGGGCAACACATTGCCAGGTTTAATATCAGCCGCCTCGCCAGCGATCACTGTGTCGCCCACTGCGAGATTATGAGGTGCCACAATATAACGTTTCTCCCCATCCACATAATGCAGGAGGGCTATGCGTGCGGATCGATTGGGATCGTATTCTATGGCAGCCACCTTGGCCGGAACGTCCATTTTGTTACGTTTGAAGTCGACCACACGGTAACGTCGCTTATGTCCCCCGCCGCGGTGACGACATGTCACCCGACCCTTGGCGTTGCGACCGCCCGTTTTGTTCAGGGCTCGCACCAGGCTCTTTTCCGGCTGGGAGCGCGTGATATCCTCAAACGTATCGTATGTCTGAAATCGCCGCCCGGGCGAGGTGGGCTTTGTTCTTCTGAGTGCCATGTCTGCTGTTACCCGCGATTCATCACCAGCTGGTTATTTGTCATCGCCTCTTCGTCAACCATCATTTGTCATTTTGCACTGCACGGTTTCCTGTTCGGCCAGGGGCCCCGCTATCCCTCAATTCCTCATCCGAAACGCCGGATGCGCAATGAGCCTCTATACCCCCTCAAAGAACTCCACATGCTCGCCTTTGGCCAGGGTCACGATCGCCTTCTTCCAATTGCGACGAGAGCCAAGCGTTCGTCCAAAACGTTTGGCCTTGCCTTTCATCTGTATGGTCCGGACATCCATGACCCTGACGCTGAAAATCCGCTCGACAGCCCGTCGAATTTCCACCTTGTTCGCCCTGCGATCCACCTCAAAAGTGAGTTGGTTGTTGGCCTCCTTCTGGATGGTGCTTTTTTCGGTGATCACGGGTTTCTTAAGGATCTCATACGGCGTCATGAGAGCAATCTCTCCGCTATCTGCTTGACAGAAGGCTCAAGCAAGACAAGGTTCTTAAACCTAAGGATATCGTAAACGTTCAATCCCTCAGAACGGAGTATCTTGACATCCGGGACGTTCCTCGAGGAAAGTTCCAAACTTTCGATCTTCCGGTCTGTCACAATCAGTGCCCGGCCGGCTTCCAGGGCGACCATGACCTCGACAAATCGTTTCGTCTTCGCCGGCTCCAAATCAAGTCGGTCCACCACGATCAACGCATTGTCCTGAAGCTTGCTCGTCAAGGCCATCTTCAGCGCCTGCCTGCGCACTTTCCTGGGCACTTTGTAACGGTAACTGCGTGGGCTTGGGCCGAACACAACACCCCCGCCACGCCAGAGTGGAGACCGCCTGGTCCCCGCCCTCGCACGACCCGTCCCCTTCTGCCGGTAGGGCTTTTGCCCTCCCCCACGGACGTCGGAACGCCCCTTGGTAGCCGTCGTTCCAGCACGCCGATTCTTCAGCTGCATCGTCACCATCTCATGCAAGACGTGCTGCTTGACCGGGACGTTAAAGATCTCGTCGCTGAGGTTCGTCTCAGAGACTTTTTCACCGTCCATGTTGTAAACATCAGCCGTTGCCATAGGTCTTCTTCTCGCCTGATTACCTCTTGCGCACAATCTTTGGCTTTTGCACCTCAAGGAGTCCGTTCTTTCCTCCCGGCACAGCCCCTTTTACGATCATCAGGTTTTCTTCCGGGCGCATATCAACCACCTCCAGGTTTCTAACCGTGACCCGTCGATTGCCGTGATGGCCGGGCAGTTTGCGACCCTTGATGATCTTGGAAGGCGTCGCAGACGCCCCCATAGAGCCGGGAGCCCGATGGAACATGGACCCATGAGTCGCTTTGCCTCCATGGAATCCCCAGCGTTTTATCACACCCGTGAACCCCCTGCCCTTGGAAAACCCGCTCACATCCACAAGGTCTCCGACCTGAAACACGACATCTGCCGTCAAAGTCTGCCCCGGCGAATATTCTGAGGGGTCATCCACTGCCATCTCCGTTAAAGCGGTGTATGCTTGCCCACCACTGTTTCTGAAGTGTCCTTGGAGGGGTTTGTTGACCCGAGAGGGTTTCTTTTCCAAGAAGCCCACCTGTACGGCATCGTATCCATCGGTTGCACGTGTCTTGATCTGGGTGACCACACAGGGCCCCACCTGAAGCACGGTGACGGGAACCTGCTTGCCTTCCGGGGAAAAGAGACTTGACATGCCAAACTTTCTTCCTAAGAGCCCCTTATGCATGATTTCTGTGCCTCATGACATGATATGCCTTCAAGGACGCGTCCCCTTTAATCAAGCTTTATCTCCACGTCCACCCCTGCCGATAAATCGAGCTTCATGAGGGCGTCCACGGTCTGCTGCGTGGGTTCCATAATATCCAAGAGACGCTTGTGCGTTCGGATCTCAAACTGCTCCCGGGACTTCTTGTCCTTATGGGGTGAACGTAATACGCAATACTTGTTGATGACCGTAGGTAGCGGAATAGGACCTATAACCCTGGCGCCAGTGCGCTTGGCTGTGTCAACAATGTCCGAGGTTGACTGATCCAAAAGCTTATGATCAAACGCCTTCATCCGGATTCGTATCTTTTGATTCATGATGACGACCTTAATGCCCCAGTGAATGCTGCCCGATTCCCGATATGTCTTTGTGTGCCCGATATATCGACCATGGCGGGAAGAAGGCAGGGGGCCTCGTGTATCCCTATTCCAGTATATCGATGATAACGCCGGCGCCTACGGTACGGCCCCCCTCACGGATGGCAAACCTGAGTTCCTTCTCCATGGCGATGGGGGTGATCAACTCGGCGGCTACCGTCACATTATCGCCGGGCATCACCATTTCCGTGCCCTCCGGAAGCGTCACCACCCCCGTGACATCCGTCGTCCTAAAATAAAACTGCGGCCGATAACCATTGAAAAACGGCGTGTGACGACCCCCCTCAGCCTTGTTCAAGACATACACCTCCGCCTTAAACTTCGTGTGGGGCGTTATCGTCGCCGGTATCGCAACGACCTGACCACGCTCCACCTCTTCTCGCTTCGTACCACGTAACAATACACCAATATTGTCGCCGGCTTGACCCTCGTCCAGGACCTTGCGAAACATCTCAACACCCGTACACACCGTCTTCTGCGTGGGCCGAATGCCTACAATCTCAACATCATCACCCACATGAATGACCCCACGATCAACGCGACCAGTGACCACCGTGCCCCGACCAGATATGGAGAATACATCCTCTATGGGCATCAAAAACGGCTTGTCCACATCCCGCACAGGCTCAGGAATAAACTCATCAATGGCATCCATAAGCTCAAAAATCGGCTTCACTTCCTCACTGTCAGGATCATCACTTTCCAACGCCTTGAGCGCACTGCCCCGAATGATCGGCGTGTCGTCTCCGGGAAACTCATACTTGGTCAAAAGCTCCCGCAGCTCTAAATCCACCAACTCTATCAACTCCTCGTCATCGACCATGTCCACCTTGTTCAAAAAGACCACAATCGAAGGCACCCCCACCTGACGAGCCAGTAAAATATGCTCCCGAGTCTGCGGCATAGGCCCGTCATCAGCGCCTACCACCAATATCGCACCATCCATCTGCGCCGCACCCGTAATCATGTTCTTGATATAATCCGCATGACCAGGACAATCGACATGCGCATAATGACGCTTCGCCGTCTCATACTCCACATGGGCCGTCGCAATGGTGATGCCTCGCTCCTTCTCCTCAGGCGCCTTGTCTATGTCATCAAAGGCTATATATTCAGCCATCCCCTTTTTGGCTAAATGCTTCGTGATCGCCGACGTCAGCGTCGTCTTGCCATGATCAATATGACCAATCGTGCCTACATTTAAATGCGGCTTCACTCGCTCAAACTTCTTCTTGGCCATCTCCCGTCCCTCCCTGTGCTTCAGAAATGATCATACTCAGGAACAAAAAAACTGCTGGTTCCCGCGGCACCCAGTGGCTTGGCACTCATGGCGCCATAAAGTGCCGGGGGGCGTTATAATTAAGGTCCCTGGCAGGGTTGCCCGTAGCGAGCAACGGGTTTCTCCCGCATCTGACTTTGGGACCCTGACTCGTTAATCCGTCGCGTTCCTACCACCTGTAATGGGCGAAGGCTTTGTTGGCTTCAGCCATTCTGTGTGTGTCTTCCCTCTTCTTCATGGCGGCGCCACGCTGCTTGGCCGCATCCATCAATTCACCAGCCAACCTTTCAGCCATGGTCTTTTCCGAACGTTTTCGAGCAAAGGCTATCATCCACCGGATTCCCAAGGCCGCCCGGCGGGTCCGCCGTACCTCAACAGGCACCTGATAGGTAGAGCCTCCCACACGACGGGATTTAACCTCAACCATGGGCTTGACGTTGTCCATCGCCTGCTCAAAGACCTTCAGTGGCGGCTCTTTAGTTCTCTTTTGAATGATGTCAAAGGCCTTGTACATGATTGATTCCGAAACACTCTTCTTGCCGTCCGTCATCATACAATTGATGAATTTGGAGACCAGTTTACTCTTATACTTAGGATCAGGCAGAACATCGCGTTTCGGTACTGCGCCCTTTCTTGGCATACCAATCTCTCCTCACGCGGCACATGAAACTGTGTGGCTAAATAACCCTTCCGGGGCTACCTCGGCCTCTTCGCACCGTACTTTGATCGCGCCTGTTTTCGGTCCTGGACACCAATAGAGTCGAGGGTTCCCCGGACCACATGGTAGCGGACACCAGGCAGGTCCTTGACACGTCCACCTCGCACGAGCACGACCGAATGCTCCTGGAGGTTATGGCCCATGCCAGGAATGTACGAGGTGACTTCAATCCCGTTGGTCAAACGGACCCTGGCCACTTTTCTCAGGGCGGAGTTGGGCTTTTTGGGCGTGGTCGTGTAAACCCGCGTGCACACCCCGCGTTTCTGGGGACACTGTTTCAGGGCAGGGGTGTTTGGGTTTTTCTGTACACGCTTCCGCCCTTTCCTGACCAACTGATTGATCGTAGGCATAAACCTTTCCTCACATCATCATTGCTCGTCGCGAGGTTGAACCGCAAAAGCAAGCGCATTCCCTGTGGCTTGCTACAGGGAGCTTCAAACACCCCGCATCGTCGGCAAGAATCCCGAAAATCAAAAAAACTATATTATTATTTGTCCAGTGTCAATACCTTTTTCTTTTCCTTTCAGGCGTGAGCGACTTCTCCCTCGTGATCATCCGAGACTCCCAGCGGCGCCTCGGGTTCTTCCGGCGCCTCTTCCGTCTCCAAAACAAGCGGCGCCTTCCGATACCGCCGCATGCCTGTTCCCGCGGGGATAATCCGCCCCATGATGACATTTTCCTTGAGCCCCCGCAAATGATCGACTTTGCCCGCGATCGTTGCCTCGGACAGCACCTTGGTCGTTTCTTGAAACGAAGCCGCGGAAATAAAGCTTTCAGTACTCAACGATGCCTTGGTGATGCCCAAAAGAAGAGGCTCCGCCACTGCGGGCCTGCCACCCTCGGCGGTCACTTTGCTATTGATATCTTCAAAGCGGGCCTTGTCAACGTGTTCTTCCACAATAAGGTCTGTGTCTCCGACATCCTGAATCTTCACACGTCCTAACATTTGCCGGACGATGACCTCGATGTGCTTGTCATTGATCCTGACCCCTTGGAGGCGGTAAACTTCTTGGATTTGGTCCACTAGATACCGGGCCAAGGCCAACTCACCTCGAATATTTAGGATGTCATGAGGGTTCGCCGCCCCCCCGATCAAAGGGTCTCCTGCTTTGAGGAAATCTCCCTCCAGGACGTTGACATGCTTTCCCCGCGGAATCAAATACTCTTTCTTTTCCCCAACGTCCGCCGGGGTGATGGTAATTTTCTGTTTGCCCTTTGCCCCCTTCGAAAGACTGACATAGCCGTCAATCTCGGTGAGGACCGTTGCTTCCTTCGGTTTTCTGCACTCAAAGAGTTCAGCGACGCGGGGTAGGCCCCCGGTAATATCTTTTGTTTTGGTTGTCTCTCGTGGAAGCTTGGCTATGACGTCTCCGGCGTTAACGGAATCCCCCTCAGATATCATGAGAATGGCGTCTGTGGGGAGAAAACAGCGTGCCATCCCTCCCCCGGGCAGTTTCGCTGTCTTGTCTGCCTCGTCCTTTATAGAAATCCTTGGGCGCACATCAGAATCCTTATGTTCCACAATCACGTAGCTCGCCTTTCCGGTCACGGGATCAACCTTTTCTTTCATGGTGACCCCGGCCAGGATATCCCCAAACTTGACCTTGCCCCCGACTTCAGTTAGAATCGGCGTTGTATAAGGATCCCACGTGACGAGCAGGTCGCCCTGTTTCACCTTCTGGCCGTCCTTTACCCTAAAATGAGCGCCGTAAATGACCGGATAACGCTCCCGCTCTCGGCCTTCTTTGTCCACAATGGCAAACTCTCCCCCTTGGCGGTTCATCACAACAGAGACACCCTCTGGGTTCTTAACCGTATTGAGGTCGATAAACTTTACCTTGCCGTCATGAACCGCCCTGAAGTCCGCCTGTTTCCAGGCACCACGGGCCGTGCCTCCGATATGGAAGGTCCGCATGGTAAGCTGCGTGCCCGGCTCACCGATGGACTGGGCAGCCAGGATACCAACGGGCGTGCCGACCTCTACCGGCTTGCCGTAGGCCAAGTCACGGCCGTAACACTTACAACAAACCCCGCTGCGTGAACGGCATGTGAGCGCAGAGCGAATTCGAATCCTGGTCAGTCCCGCATTGTCGATCTTGGCGACCTTCTCTTCGTCAATCTGTTCGTCGGAAGCCACCAAGATCTCGTCCGAGTATGGGTCCCGGATATCTTCCAAGGCTACACGTCCCAATACGCGCTCTCCTACCTTCTGTATGATCTCACCACCTTCGACAAGAGACTCCACTTCAATGCCCATCAGGGTGCCGCAGTCCTCTTCCGAGACGACACAGTCCTGGGCGACATCGACTAAGCGACGGGTGAGGTATCCTGAGTTGGCTGTCTTCAGTGCCGTATCAGCCAGGCCTTTTCTGGCACCATGCGTAGAGCTAAAGTACTGGAGCACAGTGAGGCCTTCACGGAAATTGGCTGTAATGGGCGTCTCAATAATCTCACCAGAAGGTTTAGCCATAAGACCGCGCATGCCGGCCAGCTGACGCATCTGGTCTTTACTACCCCGTGACCCTGAGTCTGCCATCATATAAATAGGGTTAAAGGTTTCCCCTGTGCCGGCCTTGCCTTTTCCGTCCGACACGGACTCTTCGCGCCCATCCATCATAGAGGCGACCTTCATTTCCTCCATCATTTCGTCGGCCACATCCGTGGTCGCTTTGGCCCAGATATCAACCACCTTGTTATACTTTTCACCGCCTGTAATGAGGCCCTCGATGTACTGTTCGGTCATCTCGGACACTTGGTCCTCGGCCTTGTGAATAATGTCCCACTTTTTCTTCGGGATGACCATGTCGTCCACGCAAATAGAGATGCCTGCGTGCGTCGCATACCGGTATCCGATGTCCTTCAAGCGATCCGAGAGGATAACCGTGGCCTTGCCCCCCATCGTCCGATAACAGTAATTGATCAGCTGGCTGAGACCTTTCTTGTCCATCTCCTTGTTAATAAGGTCGAAAGGAAAGCCTTTTCGCTTTTCCCTGATCTTAAATATGTGAAAACCTCCGTCGCCGCTGATCACATCGCTGATTTCATCCTCTTGGAGCGCGAAAACCGCTCCCGCGTCCGGCGGACTTATCCCATAACCCTCTTCCAGTGCCTCGCGTTCAACAAACCCCATGTTTCCGTCTTGCGCCCGATCTGCGCTCTTTGAGATGGCCTCGGCGATTTGGGCAAAATCGCTCCCGTCCCTCAAGTCGGCCAGCGCGGCCTCGGCCTCCTGCTCCGAGGGGACCATGATGTGACTCAAGCGCGCAACCGGTTCATTAGGCAAAATTTCCCTTAGGATGATGCGCCCGGCGGTGGTCTCAACCCGCTGGCCACCCATGCGAACCAAGATCCTGGCATGAAGGTCCACCGCACCTTGATCATAAGCAGAGCGCACTTCCTCTGAATTGGCGAATATTTTTCCTTCTCCCTTGACGCCGGGAACCCCCCGGGTCATGTAATAAATTCCCAACACAATATCCTGCGAAGGAACAATAATAGGGTCTCCGTGCGCCGGGGAAAGGATGTTGTTCGACGACAGCATCAACACCCTTGCCTCAATCTGGGCTTCGATAGAAAGGGGGACGTGGACCGCCATCTGGTCTCCGTCAAAATCGGCATTAAAGGCCGTGCAGACGGACGGGTGAAGCTGGATCGCTTTGCCCTCGATCAAAGTCGGCTCAAACGCCTGCATGCCAAGACGATGAAGTGTTGGTGCCCGGTTCAGCATGACCGGGTACTCCTTCACAACCTCATCGAGCGTATCCCAGACTTCAGGGGTTTCCCGCTCCACAAGCTTCTTCGCGCTTTTGACCGTATTGACCAGCCCCTTTTCCTCAAGCCTGTAAAAGACAAAGGGCTTGAAGAGTTCCAGGGCCATCTTCTTGGGCAGACCACACTGGTGAAGACGCAGGTCTGGTCCCACGACAATGACCGTGCGGCCGGAATAGTCCACACGTTTGCCCAACAAGTTCTGGCGAAAACGTCCTTGCTTACCCCTCAAGGCATCGCTCAAAGACTTCAGCGGTCGCCTGTTCTGGCCTGTCACTACCCGGCCGTGGCGACCATTGTCGAATAGCACGTCCGTCGACTCTTGCAGCATCCTCTTTTCATTTCGGATAATAATCTCAGGGGCGCGCAATTCCTGGAGCCGCTTTAAGCGGTTGTTCCTGTTGATCACCCGGCGATAAAGGTCATTGAGGTCCGACGTTGCAAATCGACCCCCTTCCAGGGGAACCAGGGGCCGTAAGTCCGGAGGCAGCACGGGAATGGCCTCCATAATCATCCACTCAGGCTGATTCCCGGAATTGCGGAATGCCTCAACAATCTTAAGCTGTTTGGCCAGCTTTTTCCGCTTAGCCTCCGAACCCGTGGCCAGAATTTCTGCCCTCAACCTCCGGTGTTCCTCATCTAAATCGAGCGCTTTGAGAAGGACCTTGACGGCTTCAGCGCCAATGCCCGCTTCAAACTTGTCGCCATATTCTTCTCTGGCCTCTCTGTACCTTTCGTCTGAAAGGAGCTGGCGTGGGGCAAGACCTGTGTCCCCGGGATCGGTCACAATGTAAGAGTCAAAATAGAGAACCTTTTCCAGGTCCTTCATGGTCAAGTCCAGAAGGTTCCCAATCTTGCTCGGAAGGCTTCTCAAGAACCATATGTGAGCCACCGGGGTGGCCAACTCAATGTGGGCCATTCGCTCTCGACGGACCTTGGACTGGATGACCTCAACGCCACACTTTTCGCAGACCACGCCCCGGTGTTTCATTCTCTTGTACTTGCCGCAGTTGCATTCATAATCTTTGGTCGGGCCAAAGATCTTGGCACAGAAAAGCCCGTCGCGTTCCGGTTTAAAGGTTCTGTAGTTGATCGTTTCAGGCTTCTTGATTTCCCCATAGGACCATTCCCTGATCTTTTCGGCCGGTGCCAGAGAGATGCGTATCGCAGTATAAATCAGGGGATCCTTCGGTTTGGCAAAGAAACTGTATAGTTCTTCCAAGATATTCTCCTTTTCTTAGATTTCCTTCTTGTCTTCGAAAAGCTCGATATTTAAGCCCAAACCCTCTAGTTCCTTCACCAGCACGTTGAAAGATTCCGGCATGCCGGCTTCAAGCACATTCTCCCCCTTCACTATTTTTTCATACATGCGGGTCCTGCCGGCCATGTCGTCCGACTTGACCGTGAGGAATTCCTGTAGGGCATAGGCTGCCCCATAGGCCTCCATAGCCCAAACTTCCATTTCGCCCAAGCGCTGACCGCCAAACTGGGCTTTTCCACCCAGTGGTTGTTGGGTGACGAGGGAATAAGGGCCAATGGAACGGGCATGAATCTTGTCATCCACGAGATGGTGCAGCTTCAGCATGTACATCATGCCAACCGTGACAGTCGTGGCGAAAGGCTCTCCCGTACGTCCATCATATAGGGTGGCCTGACCCTTGGAGGGATAGCCGGCTGACTGCAACAATTTCTTGATCTCCTCTTCCCGGGCGCCGTCAAAGACCGGTGTGGCCACATAGACGCCTTCCTGGTAACGCTTTGCAAATGCCGTCAGCTCGGCGTCGCCAAGGCGCGCAATCTGGGTCTTGGTCGAGGCTGAAGGGAAAGTCGATTTCAGCTTCGCCTTTAACGCCTTGTGATTTTCGGAACGGATCAATTCGCTGATTTGATCTCCCAGCCCCTTCGCAGCCCATCCCAGGTGCGTTTCGAGGATTTGCCCAACATTCATTCGTGACGGCACCCCCAAGGGATTTAATACAATATCCACGGACGTTCCATCTTCAAAGTAGGGCAGATCTTCCTGTGGCAGGATGCGGGAAACCACGCCCTTGTTGCCATGCCGACCCGCCATCTTGTCACCCACCGACAGCCTTCTTTTCACGGCCACATAAACCTTGACCATCTTGATAATGCCGGGAGGCAACTCATCCCCCCTGTCATAACGGCTCACCCGATGGTCAAAACGCTTGCGCACTTCATCGCATCGCTCTTCATATTGTTGTACGGCCTCTGCCACCTTGGCAGCCACGGAAGCATCCTTCAGCTCAATAGAAGACAGGTCAGAGACGGGAATCTTGGAGAGGACCGCCGGGGGAATTTTCTCCCCCTTTTTAATCAGCGAAACTTTTTTTCTCTTGAACGGAGCTGCACAAATCTGGCCCACCAGCAACTCTACCAGGCCTTCCTTGGCCACTTCCGCGATGATGGCCAACTCATCGTTTCTATCTGTCTTAAGGGCTTGGATCTCATTGCGTTCGATGCTTAGCATCCGCTCATCTTTTTCCACACCTTTCCTGGAAAAGACCTTCGCATCAATCACGATGCCGCTCATGCCGGGTGGCACACGAAGAGAAGAATCCTTCACATCGCCCGCCTTCTCTCCAAAGATGGCCCTGAGCAGTTTTTCTTCGGGAGATAGCTGGGTCTCTCCTTTGGGTGTCACTTTCCCGACCAGTACGTCACCCGGTTTCACCTCGGCCCCCAGCCGAATAATGCCGCTATCGTCCAGATTGGCCAGGGCCTCTTCCCCCACATTAGGGATGTCGCGAGTGATTTCTTCTTTACCCAGCTTCGTGTCGCGGGCCACGGTCTGGAACTCTTCAATGTGAATAGATGTGAACACCCCGTCCCTCACCAAGCGTTCACTGACCAGGATAGAATCCTCGAAGTTGTATCCACCCCAAGGCATGAACGCCACCATTACGTTCTTGCCTAATGCGAGCTCTCCAGCCTCTGTGGCCGGGCCGTCGGCAATGATGTCACCCTTCTTTACATGCGTCCCTTTGCTGACAATGGGGCGATGGTTGAAACAGGTGTTCTGGTTAGAGCGACAAAACTTGATCAGGTTATAGATACTCACCTGTTTGCCCGAGCCATTACCATCTCCGCTATGCTTGAGGACGATGCGGGTGGCATCCACGTCGACTACCTGACCATCATGGTCAGCGATGACAGTGACCCCTGAATCTTTGGCCACCACATGCTCCATGCCAGTGCCCACAAACGGCGCGTGGCTCACCAGCAGCGGCACTGCTTGGCGCTGCATGTTCGAGCCCATCAGGGCCCGGTTGGCATCGTCGTTTTCCAGGAAGGGGATGAGGGACGCGGACACGCTCACCAGCTGATCTGGAGAAACGTCCATAAATTCAACCTCTTCGCGCTTCACCATAACAAATTCGCCTCCAACCCGGGCTGAAACCATGGGCCTGACAAATCGACCTTTGGCATCCAGGGGAGCATTGGCTTGGGCAATGGGATGGTCTTTTTCGTCCAAGGCGCTCATGTACCTGACGGTGTGTGTCACCCGCCCACCTTCCACCACGCGGTAGGGCGTCTCCATGAAGCCAAAGGCGTTCACACGGGCATAAGTGCTCAATGACACAATCAAGCCGATATTGGGTCCCTCCGGCGTCTCAATAGGACAGATGCGTCCATAGTGGGTGGGATGCACGTCCCGGACCTCAAAGCCTGCGCGTTCCCTCGTCAGCCCTCCCGGCCCCAAGGCACTCAGGCGCCGTTTGTGGGTCACTTCGGAAAGGGGATTGGTCTGATCCATGAACTGGGAAAGCTGGCTTGTTCCGAAGAATTCCTTAACCACAGCGGAAACCGGCTTGGAATTGATCAGGTCATGGGGCATTAACGTGTCAATCTCCTGAAGGCTCATGCGTTCCTTGATGGCACGTTCCATCCTGACCAGGCCGACGCGGTATTGATTTCCCAGGAGCTCGCCGACGGCCCGCACACGCCGATTTCCCAGGTGGTCGATATCATCAGCAGGTCCGTGTCTGTCTTTCAAATCGACCAGGGTTTTGGTCGTGCGCAAAAGGTCATCTTTCATCAGTGTGCGGACTTCAAGGGGGACGTCCTGTTCCAGGCGGATGTTCATCTTTAAACGACCGACCGGCGAAAGGTCGTAATGAGAGGATCTGAAGAAAAGCTGTTGGCACAACTCTCGTGCCACCTCGATGGTGGGCGGATTACTGGGCCGAAGCCTCCTGTATATTTCCAAGAGGCCCTCCTCGTGGGTCTCCACCTTGTCAAGGAGCAACGTCTTCCTGATGGAATCGCTGCTGGTGGCATTGTCGATGTACAAAATGTCAAAGGCAGGGATCTTGGCATCTACGATCTTACTAAAGAGCGCCTCATCCACCGTCTCATTGCAGCTGGCAATGGCCTCTCCACTCTTTGGGTCCGCCAAGGTGCGGGCCAGCACCTTGTTCTCGATGTCTGCAAACTCTACCGGTATCCGTTCTACCTTTGCCTCCCGCAGCTGCCGCAACAGCTTTTTCGTAAATCGGCGTCCCTTCTTGGCAATGACTTCGCCGGTCTGAGGGTCTTTGACCGACTTGGATATGCGCTGATCCTTAAGGAGTGCTTCGTCGAAGCGCTTGTAGAGGCGTTTGCCCTCCAAGAAGATGCTTTCCGTACGGTAAAAGTAGGCTAAGATTTCCTCCCCAGAGTATCCAAAGGCCTTGAGAAGTAATGTAGCAGGGAACTTGCGACGCCGGTCGATCCTGACGTTGACAACATCCTTGGCGTCAATCTCCAAATCGATCCAGGATCCCCGCACCGGGATAATCCTTGCCGTATAAAGGACCTTGCCGCTTGAATGCGTCTTGCCCTTGTCATGATCGAAAAACACCCCAGGCGACCTGTGGAGTTGACTCACCACAACCCGCTCAGTACCGTTGATGATAAAGGTTCCCCTTGCGGTCATCAGCGGGATGGTACCGAAGTAAATCTCCTGTTCCTTGATGTCCCGAATATTCTGAACGCCGGTTTCTTTGTCCGTTTCGTAGATGACCAGTCGGACCGTAATGCGCATCGGGACTTCATAGGTCATCCCCTTGTGGAGACACTCCTTTTCGCCATACTTGACTTCCCCGAAGGTGTAAGACACAAACTCAAGACAAGCAGTTTTGGTAAAGTCCCGGATGGGAAAGACGCTCTTGAAAGCTGCTTGAAGTCCCATGTCTTCTCTTTTTTCTGCCGGCACATCCTGCTGCAAAAAACGGGCATAGGATTCCCGCTGCATTTCAATCAGGTTTGGAAACGCAACAATCTTTGGAATCGTTCCAAAGTTCCTTCTTAATCGCTTACTTGCCACAAGTCGGCTTGGCATAATATCTCCTTATGTGGGGACCCGTGGAAAGAATCTCCAAACAATGAATCGCATCCTATTTGACCTCGACGGTTGCCCCGGCTTCTTCCAGCTGCTTCTTAATATCTTCAGCGTCCTCTTTTGAGACCCCTTCTTTTACCGGTCCTGGGGCCTCATCAACAACGCTCTTGGCCTCTTTCAAGCCCAAACCAGTAATGGCCCGGATGGCCTTAATCACCTGAATTTTCTTGTCGCCAACTTCGCTCAGCACGACATCAAATTCGGTCTTTTCCTCTGCCTCCACCGGAGCACCTGCCCCCGCAGGCATTGCAGCTACAGGCATTGCAGCCGACACCCCGAATTTTTCCTCTAATTCCTTGACCAGCTCAGAAAGATCCAGTACCGACATATTGGAAACAAATTCTATGACGTCATCCTTTGTCACATTAGCCATTATACACATCCTCCTCGTCTGTTGGTTTTCAGTTTATTCTTATTGCCTTCAGGCAGACCCCTTCTTTTCTCCAATGGCATGCAGAACAGCCACGAAGTTCCTTGGCACACCATTGAGAACCATGAGCAACGACCTTGCGGGGCCGTTTAATACCGAAAGCAGCTGCGCCATGAGGCCTTCCCGAGACGGTAGCTTCGAAAGCCGCTTGATATCCTCGACGTCGACGACTCTGCCATCCACAACCCCGACCTTGATTTCCAGGGCAGCGTACTCTTCGCCAAACTTGCTGAGAATCTTAGCTGGAACAACAGGATCATCATAACTTAAAGCCACCGCAGAAGGCCCCGAAAGATAATCCTTTAAAATGGCCATGTCTGTTCCGTCAGAAGCCATGGACATAATTGTATTTTTCACCACTTTGTATTCAACCGACGCCTCCCTGAGTTGATTGCGCAACTCGTTCATCGCAGAGGTGTTGAGTCCCCTGAAATCCGTCAGGATTAGGGCCTTAGTCTTTGAAAGCTTTTCGTGAAGATCGTCAACCAGTTGCTTTTTTTTCTCTCGTTTCAAAAGTTTGTAACCCCTCCCTTCTCATCTGCCGACAGCGGAGGTAAGTATTGGACTGTCTCGGCAGGCCAGTGACTATTTAAACGCCTTTCATAGAAGGCGTACCCGCGGTCTTTGACAGAGCATTGGCCTCGTTTGGCCTAGGACCGAAAGGCCCTGGTTTATTTCAGAGTCGTCCTTACATAGGCAGGATCTATCTTAATACCCGGTCCCATGGTGGTCGAAAGGAAGACACTTCTCAGATATGTGCCTTTACTGCTGGCCGGTTTGAGACGAACGATCGTCTCGAGAAAAGAGGTTAGGTTTTCCAATAGCTTGTCGACGCCAAAGGAGACCTTGCCCATGGGTGCATGGACAATCCCCGCACGCTCTACCCTGAAATCGATCTTGCCTGTTTTCAGGTCTCTGACGGCGCGGGCCAGGTCAAAGGTAACGGTTCCGGTTTTTGCATTCGGCATCAGACCCCTGGGCCCAAGGATTTTACCGATGCGGCCCACGGCACCCATCATATCTGGCGTGGCAACCGCCTTGTCAAACCCCAGCCACCCGCCTTTGATCTTTTCCAACAGGTCGTCGTTTCCCACAAAGTCTGCGCCTGCTTCTTGCGCTTCCTTTTCTTTCTCTCCTTTTGCGAAAACCAAGACCTTGACCTCTTTACCCGTACCATTCGGCAACATGACTGATCCACGCACCATTTGATCAGCATGTCTTGGATCCACCCCCAGGCGCACGGCGACATCCACATTTTCATCAAAGCCGGCGTAAGACATGCCCAGGGCACACTTCAATGCCTCTGCAAGGTCGTACCCCTTGTTCGGATCCATCTGCTTTGTTGCTGCAACATATTTTTTTCCACGTTTTGTCATCGTTCCCCGCAAACCCCTTTCGCCTTCAAACCACTTCGATACCCATGCTCCGAGCCGTACCCTCTATGATCTTGCAGGCACTATCCAAGTGGTTCGCGTTTAGATCCGCAAACTTCATTTTGGCAATCTCTTCGACCTGCGTCCGTGTCACTTTGCCCACCTTTTCTCGCTTGGGGTCACCCGAGCCCTTTGCAATCTTTGCCGCCTTTTTCAGCAGCACCGATGCAGGGGGCGTTTTGGTGACAAAGGAGAAAGACCGATCCTGATAAACCGTGATCACGACCGGTATGATCATCCCCTCCTGCCCGGCTGTTTTCGCATTGAAGGCCTTGCAAAATTCCATAATGTTGACCCCCTGCTGTCCCAGAGCTGGGCCGATGGGCGGCGAAGGATTAGCCTGCCCGGCAGGAACCTGTAACTTAATCGAACCTATCGTTTTCTTAGCCATGCCGTATGTACTCCCACAATGTTCTCGGTCTTCTGATTGTCATGCCGCCGTCAAAGCAAGGTCATGCTCCCGGTTGAAGAAACTCAAAGCAGAATGGGTTGTGGCCCGGCTTTCAGCCCGTCTTCAACCAGACGCTTATACTCTGCTTACCTGGACAAATTCCAATTCCACAGGCGTAGGTCGACCAAAAATGCTGACCAGGACCCTGAGCTTTCCTTTATCCGGTTTCACGTCTTCCACCGTGCCCGTGAAGTTCGTAAAGGGACCGTCGATCACGCGGACCTCGTCTCCCGGTTCAAACAAATACCTCGGTTGCGGTTTGAGTTTTCCGGCCTCCATCTGGTTGATGATCTGCTCGGCCTCCTCATCCGTGACCGGGGCCGGGGTGTCTCGACCGCCGAGAAAGCCTGTCACCTTTGGCGTCTCTTTCACCATGTGCCAGGTGTCCTCGGCCAGCTCCATCTGCACCAGAATGTACCCCGGATAGAATTTCCTGTACGAGGTTTTTCTCTTTCCCTTGACTAACTCAACGACCTGCTCAGTGGGAATCAGCACCTTGCCGAACTTCTCAGGGTGAGGAAAAGAGGCAATGCGCTCTTCCAGTGCAAGTTTAACCTTGTTTTCGTAACCCGAGTAAGTATGAACGACATACCATCTTAAAGCCACGCTTTATCCTTTCCAAGATCTTAGTGAAGCACGACGCGAATCAGGCTGGAAAGACCGACGTCCACAAGGCCAAGGAACACAGAAACAATCATTACCAGAATGATGACAACCACAGTCGATGCCATGGTTTCTTTTCTGGAAGGCCAGGTCACTTTTTTCAGTTCTATTTTCACTTCCCGAAGGAACTGAGCCGTCTTCGTCCAGAGAGCCAGTTGGATGGTGCGCCCTGCAGGCCTGATGGCCTTGGGGGGCTCTTTCTTGGGCGCCACAACTTCCTTTTGGGCAAGGACTTTCTCCTGAACACCTCCCGCAACCCCCTGTCCCTTAAGCTCTCGTTCGCGCTTGTTCTCCTTGGTCGGTCTTCTGCGTCCTTTCTTCTTCGGCGAGGCCGGCCTTTTCCGTTTAAGGCGTCCCATAAACTTCCTTCTTTTCCAATCCCATGCAGCAAAGGCGAGCGGCCTTGCCGAAATTGCCTGCAATCCATCGTAGGATGGCAGGCCAGGAGGGATTCGAACCCCCATCACCCGGATTTGGAGTCCGGTGCTCTAACCGTTAGAGCTACTGGCCTGCAGGAACGATATGGCCGCCACCGGCCCTGTCAACTTCCCTCATCCCTTAATAAAGTGAACTTCGGCGTGACCATGCAGCCAGTTACTTGGTTTCCTTGTGTAAGGTATGGGTTCGACAGAATTTGCAATATTTCTTGAATGATAGCTTGTCCGGGGTCGTTCGCTTGTTCTTGGTTGTTGTGTAATTCCGGCGCTTGCAGTCGCTGCAGGCCAGGGTAACAATGATCCTCACTATAGACCCCCTATTCCAGTATATCGATGATAACGCCGGCGCCTACGGTACGGCCCCCCTCAC
>CAZCXI010000014.1:0-47044 GCA_964502635.1 uncultured Desulfobacterales bacterium | reverse complement strand
CTGGTAGTCCCAACGGGAATCGAACCCGTGTCTTCGGCGTGAGAGGCCGATATCCTAGACCGCTAGACGATGGGACCTCCTAGACGATGGATTGCATGCTCATGTACTGAGGAGCGTCTATTTTGTCAATCCTTTTTCCAAGGACTCCTTATTGTTCAGCAGGGCCTGCAGAGGCTTCATGCCCATGGCGTCACTTTGCTCGATGGCCTTGAGCACCGACCCGCCTCCGGTAAAGAAATAGTAAAGCGCATCATCTAACACCGCAAGATAGAGTCCCGGGCAGAGGCTTTTGAACTCCTGAAGGGTGTCTCCGCCGCCATAAAACTTCCAGGCCGTTCGGTTTCTGTCGATGGTGCGGTCAAGGGCCTCGGAGCCTTCGGTAAAATAGGGTGTGAAGCCCATGACCGCATTCACAAAGATGGCTCGGGCCGAAGCGATCACATGGGCCACCTTCTCGTCCGAAAAAGACCTGGAATCGATGTCCAGGATATAGCCGTACGATTTGCCGGCCACAAGGTCTTGGACGGCAATCTTTCGGAATCGTCCGCGGACCTTCTTGCCGAGGGTGTCAGCCTCCACAATATGGGGAAGCTCCACAATCTTTTTGTTTTTCCTGTCCATGGAAACCAGTTTTTTGGCGGCTTTAATGTCTTCTTCCGAGACCCCGGCGATCCGGATGTTGTATTTTGCGCACAGATACGTATTGTAAATGACGCCCCCCAGGATGAGATGATCCACTTTTTTGTAAAGCTCATTTAGCGGGCCTATCTTGGTGTCGTATTTCGCACCGGCTACCACGGCCACAAAGGGACGTTTGGGCCTTAAGACCTGATCCAGGTGTCGGATCTCTTCTTGCATAAGAAAACCCGCATAGGCAGGCAGGTAATTGGCAATGTCATAAGTCGATCCATGGGGTTGCCATGACCCGAAGGCGTCATTTACAAAGACGTCAGCAAGACCGGCGAGTTGATGGACAAAGGACTCCCTGGGTTCGCCGGTCGACTCTTCTCCTTCGAACCACCGGGTGTTGGGCAAATAAATGCCGCCGATCTTGTGCTGCTTGAGGTCCCTGATGGCCAGATTAATCGAGGTGTCGATGCCACGGATGCCGCGCCCATCTTCAATCCGAAAGGTAGGCACATGGATCCTGGTGTGAAGCTTGCGTTCAATGTAGGCGGCAATCGGCTCCGTGGAGGTGGCGGCATCGCAGGTGATCTCTCCGGTCTTTTTGTTTCGGGGCCGTCCCACGTGGCTCATCAGGATGATGCGTCCCCCTCTTTCCACGATGCTGTAAAGGGTGCCGATGGTTCGATCGATCCTGTAAGGGTCCCGGATGACGCCGTCTTTAACCACGTTGTGATCCACGCGAACGAGCACCACCTTGTCGGCTAGATCCGCGTCCTGAATGACCGGCAGCTGTGTCTTATTTGGCGCTTTCCTCATCGGTTCCCTGCTCCTTAATGTATTGTTTCAGTATCTGGTAGTCCTTCATATCGATATCACGGAACTTGATGCCCATGCCCTGGGGCCGGTTGGGGCCTTCTGCTTGTTGTCTTGCCCAGATCACTTCACATTTCAGTCTCAATGGATCTGAGATGCCGGGCAGGTCCAGCTTCAGCGAAAACTTGTGGCCGGGCTCCAGTGGGTTGTCCGTCCTTATGAAAAGGCCCCAGGTGCTCATATTCCCCAGGTATCCCTTGATCAATGTGTCACCCAACTTGAACATGACAGGCAGAACCCTTGAGACCCGACGCTCTTGTCGGGCCGTAAATTCCGTGGCCCGGTCGGTCATCTTCTTGACCCTGTGTGCCACGGCGACCAGAATGAGCCTGAAATCTTCAGAGAGCTTGTTGAATTCGCGATCCAGAAACTCCCGATCGATAATCCCGACTCTGGTCTCTCCCACAGCTTGGGCGGTGGCAATTCGCCCCATGCCGCCTATAAACCCCACCTCGCCGAAGATATCCTCGGCTTCCAGCACCTCTATGATGAACTTGTTGCCTCCAATCGTCTTGGAGATCTCTACCGCGCCTGACTGGACCACATAGATCCAGTCTCCTGAACTGCCCTCTTTGAAGATAAATTCCCCGTGGTGATAGGTCTCTTCACTGGCGATGTGATACATAGTCATTTTTTTCGGCTCCTGGCATGTGTGAGTCTTAGGGCTCCCGCAAGAATAACGTCACATTTTGGCATCTCAGCTTCAGCCCATCTGAACCAAATCTGAGCGCCAATTCTGCGAACTTATTCATGCGCGAGCCCTTACCTTTTTGTGATCCGCCTGATCTGGTGCCTTATGAGATAAACGATTCCTCCGAGGGGCGGAAGCAAGACCACGAACGCCCCCCAAAGGGCCTTCTTTTTTAAGGCGCCAAAATCCCTGTGGGCTATGTCCACGATGGCCCACAACGTGGGGACAATGAGAAGCAAGCATATGAGAGCGAATAAGCCATGACTCATTGCTCACTCCCGAATCCCTGTATCGCACTGACGACAGCCTTCACCCAGATACCTCCGACTCCTTTGTTTTTCCCCCGGGGCGAAGCCTTGAAAGGCGTTCGGCCACTTTGAGGATGGTGTCCACGTAATAGCTACTGTGGTTATAAGAGAGCAGGACACGGAATGCCTCGTCGCGGTTCAACCCCGGTCTCCAGCCATGTTGCTTCAGGTAGTTGGCAACACTCTCAATCGCATCCACGTGATCATACAGGTTGATCTGTCCGTCTTTATTACCATCTCGGCCAAACTTGAGTATGCTTGAAGGTATGAATTGAGCAAAGCCCAATGCGCCGGCATAGGAACCGTAGACAGACACCGGGTCTACCTTCTGGGCCTGTACGTACTGTATATAAGCCTGGAGTTCACGGTAGGCCCATGCCGACTTGCGCGACGCCCATGCTTCAAAGCGGTCCTTGGATGCCGGGGCACGCTCTTTGATATAGGTGTGCCAGAGCATGTCCCGTTTGGCTGTCTCATCAAGTGCCGCCAGGCTCGAAAGGGTATTGAGCACCAGGCGCTTGCTAACAAAAGTACCGAGCCTTGATTCCACCAGCAAGATGGCGGTCACGACCTCAGCCTCCACGCCGTAGAGCCCTTGGGCGTGTTGTAAGGCCGCGCCGTGTTTTCTGAGATAAACGATTGCCTGGTCTACGGAAGATTGCGTCAAGAACTGATCGTAGTCCAAAGTCGCTTCTCGATGCAAGAAATACGCCGTGAGGCCCTTTTCGTCAAGGGTCACTTCGGGTCTCGCATAGATGGCTTGTATCAGGGACCGATCAAAGCCGTCGCCGATAAGGCGATGTTGAAGCGTGGCGAACGGATGAGGCCTCATTGATGGCTCGCCATGGGTGTCATCGGCGCGGCCAAGTAGGCAGACAAGGCTCAAGGCGGCTGCGATCAGCCATCGTGACATGACATCCCAATGGCTACGCCGGAAGAATAAAGTAGAATTCGTTACCATGGTCTTTGACGTTAAGGCCTGCCATGCCTCCATGCACTTCAACGACATTCTTTACAAACTGGAGCCCGTGCCCCGTGCCCCCAACCGATTCGCTTTGTGTCACTCGAAAACCTTCATCAAAAATACGGGCTGCGTCCTCCTCATTAATGGGTGGTCCGGAAGAAAACACGTCAAAGCGCACGCCGTCGTGTCCCTGTCCAAAGAAGGCTTCAGCGAGCGATGCCGTGCAATCAACCTTTTTGACTCTCTTTCCTGATGCGTCCACGATCCATTCGGCGTATTTGGCCGCGTTTGACAACAGGTTAGCCACGACCTGAGCCATGAGCCCTCTGTCCGCCCTCACTTGAATATCTTCAGGTTTGTCGTGATCCCTGATCATAGGGTCGACGACAATACCTTGTTGGACAAATAAGTCTCGATGTCGTTGCAGTTGCGGCACAACAATCTCTCGCCACAGATGGCAGGGGGCCTTCTTCAGGATGTATTCCCCAAACAAAAAATGATCTGGACGGAGCAAGGTTTCGAGGAAAAGACTGGCGTCTTTGTAATGTTGCTCGATCTTCTCCTGATCACGAAACATGGCCCTGTTGAGCACCACCATTCTTTCTACCGTCTCGCTGAGTCTGGCGTACAGTTGGGGTTCCTGAGCCTTGACCTCATCAAGGACGTGGTCCAGATCACTCTCGATTTCCTTGTTGATGCTGAGATATTCTGTCATCTTTTTGAAGTAATGCTTATAGCGGAGGTTAGGCACAATCACGTTGTGCTCTATGTCTGCCACGAGATTATTGATAAACTCGAGATGCTGAATGTTCTGTTCAGCAAGGAATCTGCTGTTTAGACTGTATCCTACCCGGTTGACGTATTTTTGGACAAAAGAAACTTCAGCTTCTGTGAGATCATCCCCCCCGTTCACCTCATATGCTCCAATAATGTCTGACGACCTATGAGGAAGGGTAGGGCTGCCGCCGATCTTCTTGTCTTGGATGGGTAACACGCGGGCGCGGCCGTGTTGATAAGGCGTATGAGTTATTCTGATGTAATGGGGCACCCGGTCTTCGTCGTGGCTGCAATGGGGATGACTGCTTGCCACCCATTTGACGGATTCAGTCTTGGGATCGATCATATAAAGATTGCTTCGCAGTTCAAAAAAGACGCGAGGCACGGTAACACTTATGACATACAAATCATCCAGGCTGTCGTATTCTTGGGTCAGGTCGAAAAAGCTGCTCAGTGCAGCCATTTCAAGCTCTTCAAAACCATGGCCGGCGCAGTCTTGCCTTTTTTGCTCAATCCGCCTCAGGATAGCAGCAAATGTGTCCATGCGTTGTCTACCGCGTGCTAATGATTCTGATAGCCTGTAAGCTCCCTGGTTGCTGACCGGGCAAACCGCCGAAGGAGGCGCATAGAACCGGCAGCCTCAGTCCTTTGTAGACTACGTGCTTTGTCTCATATTGTCAAATAAAACCTGTTTCTTACCTCAGTTGTGTGGAGCCGTGATCCGAGGGTATTGAAGCCTCCCCGCGGCAAGCCACCGGGAATCTTCACCGTAAGGAAGTTTTTCATTTTCAGATTCACTCGCTAACCCCGCCGAAAGCAGCGGGGAATGCGCTCGCTTTCGCGGTACAACGTCATTGATGCCGGCGATGGGTTCGGCCGAGGTGCGGACTGAAAGGCCGGTGAAGAACAAATATTTCTATTGAGCCCCTAATATGCCGTCTTGATTTGGCATCCCAGCAATGATATGAATTTCAAGAAGATGTAACAGTTTAGCTTTTTAAAAACGTCGGAGCCGATTTTTTCGTAAGGCTGAGATAATACAAAGAGACGAGGAAAGGCCCGTGAACACAAAAAAGGCTGCCAGGACCATTTTCTTGTGTCAACATTGCGGCTATCAGGCGCCCAAATGGATGGGCAGGTGTCCCGATTGTGGTCAGTGGAACAGCCTGGCGGAAGAAAGGGCCCGTGCGGGGCCTTCGTTGTCATCAGGGCGGGCTTTTGGAAGCTCTCCGTCCAGGCCGGTTCCCATTGACACGGTGGAAATGAGCCCGGTAAGCCGTGTGGCCACAGGGATACAGGAATTCGATCGGGTCCTAGGGGGCGGGTTGGTGCCGGGATCTCTTGTCCTGATAGGCGGGGATCCGGGCATCGGCAAGTCGACCCTCATGCTTCAAGTCTCGCACAGGCTCGCCGCGGCCAATCACAAGGTCCTCTATATTTCCGGCGAGGAATCCGTTCAGCAGATCAAGCTCAGAAACAATCGGCTCGGTACAGCATCAAAGGGGTTGTGGGTTGTGTCGGAGACAGGCCTTGAGCCGATCAGGGCTATGGCGGATGAGATGGCCCCAGATGTCATGGTGGTTGATTCGGTTCAAACGATGTTTGCCTCTGATTTGGCTTCCGCCCCGGGGAGCGTCAGCCAAGTTCGAGAGGCCACGATGCACCTCATGTTCCTGGCAAAGCGGACGGGTATCCCGATTTTTCTCGTGGGACACGTGACCAAAGACGGAGCCATTGCCGGCCCCAGGCTCCTGGAGCACATGGTTGATACAGTGCTCTATTTTGAGGGCGGCCAAAACAATGTGTTTCGGGTGTTGAGGGCCGTGAAGAATCGGTTCGGTTCCACGAATGAAATCGGTGTGTTTGAGATGAGGGAAAACGGGCTTTGCGAAGTCTTGAATCCTTCTTCGGTCTTCTTGTCTGAGCGACCCTGTCTCGTCCCGGGTTCGGTGGTCACAGCCAGCATAGAGGGATCCAGGCCCATACTGCTTGAGATGCAGGGCCTGGTTGCCAGATCTACCTTTGGCACGCCGCGGCGAACCGTCCTGGGCGTGGATTACAACAGGGTTTCTCTGCTGGTGGCTATTATGGAAAAGAAGCTCGGATTGCAGTTGGCGAATGAGGACATCTTTGTCAATGTGGCCGGAGGGGTCAAGGTGGATGAGCCGGCAGTGGACTTGGGCATAGTTTCAGTGATTGCCTCAAGTTTCCTTGATAAACCCGTCAAGGGACGAACCGTGGTGCTTGGTGAGATCGGGTTGACCGGAGAAGTCAGGACAATCAGTCGGGTTGAGAACAGAGTGGGGGAGGCCGCAAAGATGGGCTTTACCCGGTGCCTCCTGCCCGGCAGCAATCTGAAACACCTCAAAGGACCGGAGGCCATGGCGCTAGTGGGTGTGAACACAGTTTCTGAGCTCGTTGATCTGTTGTTTTGACTTGAAAAAGACCCATTTGCTGCTATATAGCTTTGAGGAACAGGGGTGAGACGTCATCGGTGGCATGACACTTATACCACGCGCGCGCGTAAGGAGGGATTTCCGGCCCGGTCGGTTTACAAGCTTGAGGAAATCCAGAAGACCTTTCGCATCCTGAAAAGAGGGGACCGCGTGCTCGATTTGGGTTGCTCGCCCGGCTCCTGGCTGCTGTTTGCTTCCAGGACGGTGGGAGACGAGGGTCTGGTTGTGGGCGTGGATATTACGCCGGTGTCTGTCCAGCTTCCGTCTAATGTTCGATGGGTGGCGCATGACGCGCTGGCTTGGGGCGCCTCATTATTGGAGGCCGTTGGTGGTCCTTTTGAAGCGGTTTTGAGCGACATGGCACCTTCCAGCACAGGCAGCAAGTTTGTGGATGCTCACAGGTCCCTTGAGCTGAGTCAATCGGCCTTGGCCGTTGCATCCCATGTTCTGACGTCCGGCGGGGCGTTTGTCTGCAAGATTTTTCATGGGCCTGACTTCAAGAGTTTTTCGGATCAGGCCAAGCCGTTGTTTCGCAGGGTCGCCCACGTCAGGCCCAAGAGTACCAGAAAGGCCAGCAAAGAGATCTACGTGGTTGGATTAGGAAGGAAGGCCTAAAGGATTAGGAAAAAGCACGGCAGGAACACACGACGGGTCAATGAGGAGGCGCCATGTCCGGGCATTCAAAGTGGAGCACGATCAAGCGCAAGAAGGGCGCGACGGACGCCAAGCGGGGCAAGATCTTCACGAAGTTGATCAAAGAAATCACGGTGGCCGCACGCGCCGGGGGCGGTGATGCGGATGCGAATCCGCGCCTTCGGACGGCCATTGCCGCAGCAAAGGCGGAAAACATGCCCAAGGATAACATCGAAAGGGCCGTGAAGAAAGGCACCGGAGAGCTGGAAGGCGTTGCCTATGAAGAGGTTCATTATGAAGGATACGGTCCGGGCGGGGCCGCCGTGTTGGTGGAATCTCTGACCGACAATAAGAACCGCACGGTAGCCGACGTACGCTATTTATTCAGCAAGTCCGGGGGAAGCTTGGGGGAGGCGGGATGTGTGGCCTGGATGTTCGGGCAAAAGGGGCTGTTTGTGTTCGAAAAGGAAAGTGTGGACGAAGAAACGCTCATGGAGGTGACCCTGGATGCCGGGGCGGAAGATATCCGTGACGAAGAAGGGACTTTTGAGGTCATTACATCCGTGGAAGATTTTGAAGCGGTGAAGAAGGCTTTGGAGGGAAGGGGTATGGGCTACAGCCTTGCCGAGATCACGATGGTGCCCCACAGCACGGTCAATCTGGAAGGCAAGGAGGCCGAGCAAATGCTTCGGCTCATGGACGGACTGGAAGACTCAGACGATGTTCAAGCAGTTTACTCCAATTTTGATATCTCGGACAAGACCCTTGAGGAGCTGGGAGGGACCTGAGTTTGCCCGGGGTGATTCCGGGATGTCATTTTTTCAATAAAGCTTTTCAAAGTCGTTTTTTCTGGTATGGTGGTGTTCCGGTCTGACAGGATAGGGGCCAGGAGAAGGGCGGGCGCTGTTTGTTAGTTCTGGACGAGCTGCAATATTCCGAAGAGCACATGTGGGTTCGCCGTGAGGGGAATCATACGATTAGTATCGGTCTCACGGATTATGCCCAGTCGGTGCTGGGGGAACTCAACTATGTGGAACTTCCCAACGAGGGTGATAACATTATGATATGTGAACCCTTTGGAAGCGTGGAATGTGAGAAGCTGGTTACCGATCTTTACGCCCCGGTGTGTGGTGTGGTGACGGAAGTGAATCGAGAGGTGATTGACAATCCCTCCTTGATCAATTATTCACCATACAAGAAGGGTTGGGTTATCCGCGCCAAACTTTTTAGCGTACACGAATTAGACCTGCTCCTGCCAGCTGAAGATTACGAGGAATATATACTGACCAATACGTTTTGAGCACAGCCCCCACTAGGTCTTGCCTGTGTGTGATTTCTTCCACCCCCGGCCCCGCGGCCGTTGCACCCACTTCGTAGACTTTCTCACCGCACTGGTTTTTCCCTTGGGAGCCCTTAGGGCCCGCTCAAAAATAACTTAACATTTTGTCATCCCAGGTTCAGGCCATCTTTGACCGATACCTCATTCGCAAAATCCGCGAAATAGCTGGCTATTCCTGTGGTTTCACTCACTCGGATCGGCCAAATCTGACCCAAATCTGAGCGTCAATTCTGCGAAGTTATTTTTTGTGCAGGCCCTTAGTCACCCTCCAGTTGAAGTACATCTGCGTCCTTGGGGATCTTGAATCGAAACAAGGAAGCATCGAGGCCCTGGTTAAATCTGAAATTTTCAAATCGTATGGTCGTCTTGTCTCCAAAGGCGTTACAAGTAACCGATTGGATGATGTCGAAGGTGGTTTTTGAAACAGATAGGACCATCTCAACCAAATTGGGCCGCCTTGTCTTGGGCAGGAGTTTCAGGACAAACCGGTCTTCTGCCTGGACCTCCGCGGGGGCCCACTGCACCACAAAATCCTGAAACAGGGCGGCGGGTTGGGTAAAGAACTCCGTCCATTTCGTATCGCCGAAGTAGTCGGCAGCCCAGCCCACCATCACCTGGTTTTCCGCCGGCCGATACACCCAGACCGTTTGCCCGTCCGTAATAATGAGGTATTCCTCCGGCCTCTTATAGTGCCAACGCATCATGGCAGGAGGGCTGAAGGAGACATGCCCTTGGGCCGCGTCGACCATGCCCATGGCTTCTAGGTGAGATTCCTGTACGAAATCAGCCGCAAAATCGGCTGCTGCATACCGGTGCTGAACCCGTTCCAGGATTTCGCAGATCGTAAGGGGCTCTGAGGCAGCACAGGGGCCGTGCGGGAAGACCCCGAAGCCTATGAGGCAGAAAGCTACACACACCCAGGCGGACCGGCTGCGGGTTCTTTGACAAATAAAAAGGCGTTCCATGCCCAACTCCCGATAGGTCATCCGTTGGTAACGTTCAAAAGTTGAGGCAAACCCCTTTGGCAGGCAGTTAAATGGCATACCCAATTAAAGGCATTGGATGCCGAAGAGGAGCGGTTATCCCTATCCCGAAGTTGTGTTTTTTCAGAAATAAACGACGCCACAACTTTTGAACGTTACTTATCCGTTATAGCCCGGAACCAATACTTCTCTGGGCTTGCCTGCCTCGCTGGCGCTGACGAGGCCGTCGCGCTCCATCATTTCGATCATGCGGGCGGCCCGATTATAACCTACTCTGAGACGACGCTGAATCATGGAGATGGAGGCCTGTCGAGTTTCTTTGACTAGGGCCACCGCCGCATCGTATTTTTCATCATATTCGTCTTCACGACCTTTTTCCTCTTCATCGGCACGGGCCTGTAAGATTTCTTCTTGATAAACCGGTGGCTGTTGCTCTTTCAAAAAGTCTATAATGCGGCTGATTTCCGGCTCCGAAACGAAGGCGCCATGGACGCGCTGCAGCTTGGCCGTTCCGGGCGGCAAGAGGAGCATGTCACCGTTTCCCAGCAAATTTTCGGCGCCGTTGGAGTCCAGGATCGTTCTGGAATCCGTCCGGGAAGAAACCTGAAACGAGAGTCTCGTGGGAAAGTTGGCCTTGATAATACCTGTCAAGACGTCGACTGAAGGCCTTTGCGTTGCAATCAGCAAATGTATCCCTGCTGCGCGAGCCATCTGCGCCAGCCGCGTCAAGGCCAGTTCAACATCTCTGGAGGCCACCAGCATGAGATCAGCCAGTTCATCGATGACGATCAAGATGAGAGGGAGCTCCTCTTCAGGGAGATCCTCTTCAGATGCCCCCGGCTCCCCCGATCGGATCTTGTCTTTAGAGGCCCCCTGTTCCTTCATGACCTTTCGATTATACTGATAGATGTTTCTTACCCCTTTATCGGCCATAAGCGCATAACGACGTTCCATCTCTTGGACGGCCCAATGAAGTCCCCGTGTTGCCTTCTTGGCATCGGTGACCACAGGTACAATCAGATGGGGGATCCCCTCATAGACAGACAGCTCAATACGTTTGGGATCGATCAATAGGAGTTTTACTTCATCAGGGGTCGCCTTGTACAGGACACTGCAAATCATGGCATTTAAGCCGACACTCTTGCCGGAGCCCGTGGCGCCGGCGATCAAGAGGTGCGGCATCTTTGCCAGATCCGTCGTCAGTGGGCCTCCCATAATATCCTTACCCAAGGCGAGGGTGAGCTTTGATTTGACTTTTTCAAAGGCTTCAGAGGCTATAATGTCCTTGAGTCGAACGATGTTGCGTTCGGCGTTTGGGACTTCTATGCCAATAACTGCTTTTCCTGGAATAGGGGCCACGATGCGAATACTTTCGGCCCGAAGGGCTAAAGCCAGATCGTCCGCCAAGTTGACAACCTTGTTGATTTTGATGCCAGGGGCCGGCTCGAATTCGTACATGGTCACCACCGGCCCCGGCCTCACAGCCACCACCTTGCCGGATACGTCGAAATCACTTAATTTTTTTTCCAACAACCTGGATTGCATCTGAAGGCTTTCATGGTCTACCGGCTTCCCGTCAGCCTCAGACCCCTCCAGAAGATTGAGTGAGGGGAGCCTGAACCCATGACCACCGGCCATGAACTCAAAGACTTCCTGCCTGCGAGGCACAAGCGTTTTGATGGGCTTGGCGGGACTTTCCACGATTTTTACAGTGGGGCTCATTTTTGGTGATAACTTTCGACCTGTCTTGGCCCGCCTCTTTGCCTTTTGGCGACGCTCTTTCCAAATAATCCAGGCAGCCTTTGTACGGCCAAATATGCCACCGCACAGACCGGTGAGCCACTTGAGCAGGGCCAGCAGTGACAGGCGCGTCGTCATAATGAAAGCAATGATCCAAATCGTCAGCAAGAAAATGAGGCCGCCAGTTGTATTAACATAATCCTGAGCGACCCTCGCCAAGGGGATCCCCACAGCCCCGCCGCTTGAGAAGCGTTTTCCAAAGACCCGGTAATCCGTTTGGTGCATGGACAGGAGACCTCCAGTGGTGACCATCAACAGGAGTCCCCCTGCCAGGGCAACAAGGATGGTTGACCTGGAATACGCTTTAAGGACATGCAAGGTGATCACAAGCAAGATGATAGGAATCCAGAAGGCACCGAGGCCGAACAGGTGGATGAGAAAACCGGCTGCGTGCGCCCCCGCCGGGCCAAAGAGGTTGTGGACCTTGCCTGACGCGCGTACATAATTGATGCAAGGATCTGATGGATCGTACGAGAGAAGGCTTACAGCAGTGAAGACGAGCGTGAATAGGAGAATAACCCCCAGAATTTCCTTTCGCATCTTAATTCTCTCGTACCTTCCCTGATCACTCACGATGCGATGATCCAAGATCCCCAGGCTGGTTTGCTTTGAGCCTTTCGAGGTCTTGTTTCATGATGGAGCGAATCGTTTCCATAAGGACCTTTTTGGTCCTGTTGTTATACGAAGCCGTGTCAACAGGGGCATGGATGCTGACTACCACGAGGCCGGACCGGATACGCAGACTCCCCTTGGGCATGACATGGTGAGTGCCGTAGATGACCACGGGCACGATGGGCCGTCCGGAACGTACGGCTAAGTGAAACCCCCCTGCTTTGAACGGCTTGATTCCGCCATCTGTGCTTCGGCTTCCCTCAGGGAAAATGATGACGGACACCCCCTGGGCAATCTTCCGAGCAGCCTCCACAAGGCTCTTATGAGCTGACTTGCGATCAGACCGGTCAATGCTGATATAGCCAACCCGGGCCATGGAAAGCCCAAAAACCGGAATCTGGAACAGCTCCTTCTTGGCCAGCCACCGAAATTGGACGGGCAGATATCCAAGGAGCGCCAGGATGTCAAACATACTTTGATGATTGGCCATGTATATGTAGGTGGCACGGGCGTCTATATGATGCAATCCCTGCACACGAACGTTGACCCGACTGACAAGGAGCACGGATTTGGCCCAGAATCGTCCCGCGAGATGCGCGAGGTCCCCTCCCTTCCCAAAGAACGATAAAATAATGGCAGACAGGGCACCAACAAGGGTGATCAGAACCACCCACATTGAAATCACAACGGTTCGGATCATATCTGAATCGGAAACTTACGCCAGCGCCCATCAATTCTTCGGCGATTCGTGGATCGGCACTAGCTTAGGATCTTCAGCGTCTCAAAGAGGGTGTCGGCAAGCTGAACAATGCTCTCTCTTTGTGCGGCATTTGCATAATGGATGCAGTCACAGCGAACCCTGCTTCGGGTTCGGATCAACAGCTCAAAGGAGATAGCCGTTGGCTTCAACTCAAGAGCGAAGTAAAAGGGCTGACAGTCCGTATGTGCTGTTTGAACGTCATCGAGCAGCTCCTCCTTTAGCGGGAGCCAGTAAAGACCTTCCATCTGAGAAGGCCCATAATGCTCATCCAGATATGCCTTGAGCTTTTCATAATCCCCTGGCCGGAGTTCATCGATGTGGTAGTGTTTCATTTCATGCAAGATCCGCTCGCCAAAGGGTCTCCCCCTTTGGGCGCTTCTAAATTGTTTCAATATCATACCATTAGACGACAATAAAGGGAAAACCCCGGGCAACAGGTCAAAACGCGGTGACAGATCCTGACCCTATTGATACGCGTTTTGTGGCTCCATGGCCCGTGGAGCAGAATAGGCGGGCGAATCTGGAGGCCCTGCAGGTTTCCAAGGGAAGGGTAGTGTTTTGTAACGGTTGGGCCATAAAACAGAGAATCCCGCATCACTCCTGGTGCTGCGGGATTCTTCATGATTTGATGAGACAGGGGCGGTGAGGATTACTTATTGTCCTTGACCTCCTCGAAGTCTGCATCCACCACGTCCTCGTCCGGGGCTGCCTTGGATTCGGCCTGAGCCGAAGCCTCGGGGCCGGCCGCTTGCTCACCCGCCTGGGCCCCGCCAGAGGCTTTTGCATACATGGCCTCAGCCAACTTGTGAGAGGTTTGCATCAGTTCTTCGCTCAGGCGCTTGATTTCTTCAGTGTCCGTCCCTTCCATGGCTTTCTTGAGCGCTTCCATGGCGCCTTCAAGATTCGTCTTGAGTGTGGAATCTACCTTGTCACCCAGTTCCTTCATAGACTTTTCGGTCTGATAGATCAGGCTGTCCGCGTGGTTCCTGGCTTCAACGAGGTCCTTTTTCTTTTTGTCTTCTTCGGCGTGTGTTTCAGCTTCTTTAACCAGCCTTTCGATTTCCTCGTCTGACAGGCCGCTTGAGGCCGTAATCTGTATGGATTGTTCTTTGCCTGTTCCCAGGTCTTTTGCCGAGACGTGGACGATGCCGTTGGCGTCGATGTCGAAAGCCACCTCAATCTGAGGGATACCCCGCGGTGCAGGGGGGATGCCGACGAGCTCGAAGCGACCCAGGGTCTTGTTATATTGAGCCATCTCACGTTCGCCCTGCAGTACATGGATGGAAACTGCCGGCTGATTGTCAGCGGCCGTGGAAAATATCTGACTCTTTTTCGTGGGAATGGTGGTATTCTTTTCGATCAACTTCGTAAACACGCCGCCCAGGGTTTCAATGCCAAGGGATAGCGGAGTCACATCAAGCAGCAGCACATCTTGGACATCACCCTTTAAGACACCGGCCTGAATGGCGGCTCCAGCAGCCACCACCTCATCGGGATTCACCCCTTTGTGAGGCTCCTTGTCAAAAATGACCTTGACCTTTTCCTGCACGGCCGGCATGCGAGTCATGCCGCCCACTAAAATCACCTCATTGATGTCTGAGGGCTTCAAGCCTGCATCCTTTAGGGCCATCTTACAAGGTGGCACCAGTTTCGCTAGGAGATCGTCAACCAAGGACTCGAGTTTTGCCCGGGTCAGTTTTATATTCAAATGTTTTGGTCCACTGGCATCAGCCGTGATAAAGGGGAGGTTGATGTCCGTCTCAATGGCGGTGGATAGTTCCATCTTAGCCTTTTCTGCACCCTCTTTGAGACGCTGCAGGGCCATTTTGTCGTTTCGGATGTCGATTCCCTGGTCCTTTCTGAATTCGTCGGCCAGGTAATCAATAATCTCTTGATCGAAATCCTCACCCCCTAAGTGGGTGTTACCGTTCGTTGATTTTACCTCAAACACACCTTCTCCGATTTCCAATATGGATATGTCAAAAGTGCCTCCACCGAGGTCAAAAACTGCTATTTTTTCATCCTTCTTCTTGTCCAAACCGTAGGCCAGGGAGGCTGCAGTGGGCTCATTAATGATCCGCAATACATTGAGTCCTGCGATCTTGCCTGCGTCCTTCGTGGCCTGCCGCTGGCTGTCATTGAAATAGGCCGGCACGGTGATGACCGCTTCGGTGACCGTCTGACCCAGGTATTCTTCGGCCGTCTTTCTCATGGCTTGAAGGACATGTGCTGAAATCTCAGCCGGGCTGTAGGCCTTGCCCTGAATCTCCACCTGTGCATCACCATTGGCTGCCTGGATAATCTTGAAAGGAGAGATGTCCTTGTCGCGCTGGACTTCTTTCGACGCAAACTTTCTTCCGATGAGCCGCTTCACGGCAAACACCGTATTCTCCGGATTGGTGATGGCCTGCCGTTTTGCCGTTTGGCCTACCAGGCGCTCCCCGCTGCTGGTCCAGGCGACCATGGACGGCGTGGTCCGAGCCCCCTCCGGGTTCGTGATCACCTTCGGGTCTTTTCCCTCCATGACGGCCACACACGAGTTGGTTGTACCGAGATCAATTCCTATCACCTTGCTCATCACCTTCCTCCTTGCGCTGGATGTATGTTCAAACTAGTGAATGGTTATCTTTGTCTTGGATTCATGCTCAGGGTCCCCTGCCATGTCTTTCACCTGGTCGTCCGGCCTTTTTGAAACCACGACCATCGGGGGCCGGAGGAGTCGGTCTCCAAGCAGGTAGCCCTTTTGAAGCTCCTGGGTTACGGTATTTTCGGGGTATTTCTCGGATTCTTCTTGCGACACGGCGTGGTGAAGATTTGGGTCAAAGGGTTTTTCCACGCTCTCCACCGGGACAAGCCCGAACTTTCTGAGGCTGTCCCTGAGCCCTTTTAGGGTCATCTCCACGCCTTTGTGCATCCCATCGAAGGCATCTCCGTCCTTTTCATATTGTATTTGCAGGGCACGTTCCAGGTTGTCCATGATGGGCAAGATTTCCTTGATGAGGGACTCGTTGGCAAATTTTCTGTAATCATTCATTTCCCTTTCCATGCGTTTCTTGTAGTTCTCAAAATCAGCGATTACCCTCAATAGACGCTCATAATTCTCCTCAGCCCTGGATTCCGCAGTCTGCAAGCGTTCCTTGGCGCTTTCCTTCCGCGGTGGCTTCTTCTTTTTCTGTTCGGCGGCCTGTCCGTCGGTTGTTTCGGCCCCTTCAGGCGCACCAACGACCTCGGATAAGGGCTTGTTCTTGTCGTCAGTCAAAACGACCCCCATGTCTCGCCCGTCCAGTTAGTTTCCATCCATAAATGGCCGCGTTTCGCAATCTCTGTGTTAAGTCTCAGGCTTGATTGTGCGACGTAGCAGAATGCGCCCTCCGGCCAACCTCTTGTCTTCCTTCACCTGCAATCTGAAATTTTCCATTGAAAATAAGAACCATACCCGCGTTTGTCAAGGGACTGTTACACAAAATGGGATTCCCGATGTGGCGATGCCAGATCACCCCGGGCCGCCGGCTGATGAGATGAACAGTGAGCTCTAAAAATGACACGGACCCCGGCCAGGCCTGCGGAGCTTCCCCTGGCAAGTGTTTCTGTCCTTAAGGGCCTTGCGGATCAGCGAAAGGGTATCTTGTTTCTGCAAGGCCCACGCCGGAGCCACAAGGGTAGACGGATTGGGGTCTCCGGTGAGACGCTGGATGATGACCTCCGGACCGAGATGTTCCAGAAAGCCCACGACCCATTCTACGTATGTATCCTGGTCCAGGACTGTGAAACCGCCGGCTTTGTAAAGGTGGGCCAAGGGCGTTCCATGAAGGACATACAAGCTGTGAATCTTGATACCGTGTATGCCAAGGTCGGCTATGGTCGAGGCTGTGCCCAGGACATCCTGCTTGGATTCACCGGGGAGCCCTAAGATGACATGGGCGCAAATCAGTATGTTTCGGCCCTGGGTCATATCAACGGCACGGACAAAATCTCCAAAGGTATGACCACGATTTATCGTCTGTAAGGTTCGATTATGCATCGACTGAAGCCCATACTCCATCCACACCATGTGAGTCGCCGTGTATCGTTGAATGAGGCCCAGTTTTTTTTCATCAACACAGTCGGGTCTGGTTCCAATGGCAAGTCCCACGATATCCGCATCGGCCAGGGCCTCATCATACCGCTTCTGAAGGATGTCACAGGGGGAATAAGTGTTGGTAAATGCCTGAAAATAGGCAAGAAACTTGTTGGCCTTGTATCGAACAGCCAGCCGGGCCTTTCCCAGTTGAATTTGCTGCCCAATGGATTGGCCCCTGGCCGCCGCCCCCGTGCCCGAGCCCTTTTTGTCACAGTACATACAGCCGCAAGAAGACAGTGTGCCGTCCCTGTTGGGACAGGAAAAACCCGCATCTATGGCGATTTTTTGGACTCTGCAGCCGAACCGTTGTTTCAAATAGGTGTTAAAATCGTGGTATCGTTCTGCCATGATGGTTTTGCCAACAGGAAAATTCCGAGAAGGCGGGGGCTGGATATCTTGCGTTGACTTGGCTGCGCACCCTTTGTCGAACCCTTTCCACGACACCTCAAGTTGTCGTCATTTGGCCGGAGCCGGGTCACGACACAGGCTGGATGACTTACCGCTGCTTCCTCCCGGACCTGACGGGGTTCGTAACCGCCTGTTGCGTGGTGGCCGACCAGGGACAACCTTCGGGACATGGAGCGATGGGCCCTCAAAAGGGAATTCAGCCCCGCATAAGCGGATTTCGGGCAACAGGACACCGCTAGCTTCCCGCCTAGCGCAACCAAGCCGATCCTTTATAGCTCAAAGGCGGCTCGATTTCAACGGCAAAAAAATGCAACACCTCTTTTTTCTTGACTTAAGTTCTTTAAAAACTTTAATATTTTTCATGCTGGGTTGCCATGTGTAAAAAAGAAAACGCTTTTGTGGCGGCCGTTGAGGTGGCTGTCTGCCGTCACCGCATGCTGGAGTCCGGCGACACCGTACTGGTAGGCGTATCAGGAGGGCCGGACTCTGTTGCGTTGCTGCATTGCCTTCTTGCGTTGAGCGGCAAGTGGGCACTCCACCTGGTGGTCGGGCATCTGAATCACCGGTTGCGAGGCGAAGCCGCCGATCAGGAGGCCGCCTTTGTTGAGAGGTTGGCTTCAAGATTAGGGGTCCCCTGTGAAGTGGGTTCAAGGGACGTGGCATCCTACAGTGCCGAGCACCGGCTGTCCATCCAAGAAGCAGCCCGGGCGGTTCGTTATGCCTTTTACGAAGACGTGGCTGCCGGGCATGGGGCCCGAAAGATTGCCCTAGGGCATCAGGCTGATGACAACGCCGAATCGATTCTCATATGCCTGTTGCGAGGAACCGGGCCCAGGGGCCTCGCCGGGATCCCGCCTGTGCGCGACGGGCGTATCATCCGGCCCCTTATCGACTTAAGCAGAACACAGATCGTGCAGTTCCTCGAACAGCAGGGTTTCGAATATGTCCGGGATGATTCCAACCTCGATCCCAAGTACCTCCGGACGAGAATCCGGCACGAACTGTTACCCTTGCTGAAGGACAACTTTAATCCTAAGATAGTCCATGCCCTGACTCGCCTTGCCTCCATTGTGAGGCAGGAAGAGGATTTCTTGAATCTGCAGGCCAGGGGTGTCTTTCAGGAAGTTGTATTGGAGCAGAAGACGAATCGCCTGACGCTGTCCGCCTCCGGGCTGGCTCGTTTGCACCCGGCCCTGCTGCAGCGGCTGGTACGCCAGGCCGTGTTGTCGGTCAGAGGCAACCTGAAGCGGTTGGGACATAGCCATGTGGAAGCCGTCGTCCGGCTCGTCAGGGGGCCTTTTCCTTCAGGTCGGCTGGATCTGCCCAATGGCGTTTGGGTGGTTCGTGATCGGGATGAAGTCGCGTTTTCGCTGGGGTCGCTTGAGTCAAGGCCCGTGTTCGAATATGACATAACCGGCCCGGGAACGACCTTGATTCAGGAGATCGGCACATGTGTCAGGTTATCGGTGTGTGACGTCAATGAAGTGGTTGTCACTGCAAAGCATCGTGGGGCCACTGCGTTTTTCGACTTGCGGGCGGTATCTTTTCCCGTAGTGGTCAGGAGCCTCAGGGAGGGGGACCGATTCAGACCCCTGGGGATGTCCGGCTCTCAAAAACTCAAAGCCTTTTTTATAAATCATAAGGTTCCCCGGTCCGCTAGGCATCGGTGCCCCTTGTTGCTTAGTGGCGGCAGGATTGTATGGGTAGGAGGATATCGCATAGACGATTCTGCCAAAATCACGGAAAAGACAAGAAGGGTGTTGATCGCTGAGCTTTTGCCGACATGATGAAAAAGATTGAAAAGATGGTTGTATTGTATTATATTTCCCACTAATATTGTCGAAATAATGATTGAATAGTCGGTTGAGGAGGTTGTTGCTTGAATCCCTTTTACAAGAATCTGGCCTTGTGGCTGGTCATCAGTCTTGTCATGATCCTGCTCTTTAACCTGTTTAACCAGTCGAGGGTGCAGGATAGAGAGATTAGCTATACGGAATTCATGAGCCGGGTAGAAAAAGAGATTGTGGCCGGCGTGGTCATTCGAGGGCAAGACATTTCCGGCACGGACGTCAATGGTGTCCGTTTCAAGACCTTTGCTCCTCAGGATGGAGACCTGATCAAGACCCTGCGAGCTCATGGGGTAACCATCAAGGCCAAGCCTCCTGCCGAATCCCCGTGGTACATGACGGTGCTGGTGTCCTGGTTTCCGATGATTCTGCTGATAGCCGTCTGGATCTTCTTCATGCGCCAGATGCAGGGAGGGGGAGGCAAGGCCCTGTCTTTTGGGAAAAGCAGGGCAAGGCTTCTTTCGGACCAGTCGGCAAGGGTAACCTTTGAGGATGTTGCCGGCATTGATGAGGCGAAGGAAGAGTTGAGTGAAATCATCGATTTTTTGAAAGATCCCAAGAAGTTTACCCGCTTGGGGGGCAGAATTCCAAAAGGTGTTCTTCTCATGGGGGCCCCTGGTACCGGCAAAACACTGTTGGCCAGGGCCATTGCCGGAGAGGCGGGCGTTCCTTTCTTCAGCATCAGCGGCTCGGACTTCGTGGAGATGTTTGTTGGTGTTGGGGCATCCCGGGTGAGGGACCTATTTGTTCAGGGGAAAAAGCATGCCCCATGCATTATTTTCATTGATGAAATCGATGCCGTGGGCCGGCACAGGGGCGCCGGCCTTGGAGGCGGGCACGATGAGAGGGAACAGACTTTGAATCAACTCCTGGTGGAGATGGATGGGTTCGAATCGAATGAAGGGGTGATTCTCATATCAGCCACAAACCGCCCGGACATCCTGGACCCTGCTCTCACGCGCCCCGGACGTTTTGATCGCCAAGTGGTTGTGCCAGTGCCTGATATAAAAGGACGGGAAGGCATTCTTCAGGTCCACAGCCGAAAGACTCCTGTGGCGGATGACGTGGATTTGGCTGTGCTTGCGCGAGGCACCCCCGGCTTTTCCGGCGCCGACCTTGAAAACATGGTCAATGAAGCCGCACTCTTGGCGGCCCGGACTGACAAGGACGTTTTGGAGATGGCAGACTTTGAAGAGGCCAAAGACAAGGTCCTCATGGGCACGGCCCGAAAGAGTATGATCATCAGCGAAGAGGAGAAGCGCAATACGGCATATCATGAGGCGGGCCATACCCTGGTTGCCAAGATGACACCCGGGACCGATCCCATCCACAAGGTGACCATTATACCCCGGGGCCGCGCCTTGGGGCTCACCCAACAGCTCCCCATGGATGAAAAGCATACGTATCCGAAAACGTATCTCTTGAATAATCTCGCGGTGCTCATGGGCGGCCGGGCAGCTGAAGAGCTGGTCCTCAAGGAGATGACCAGCGGAGCGGGCAACGACATTGGACGGGCCACGGAAATGGCCCGTAAGATGGTCTGCGAGTGGGGCATGAGTGAGGGACTGGGCCCCCTGAGCTTTGGACAGAAAGAAGAGCAGATCTTCCTGGGCAGAGAATTCGCCCAACACCGGGATTACAGTGAAGAGACGGCGGTCCTCATCGACAAGGAGGTCTCGCAGTTCGTTTCGGAGGCATACGAAAAGGCCAAGAAGATTCTACAAGACCACATGGAAACCCTCCACGGCCTGGCACAGGCCCTGCTTGAGAGGGAGACCCTAACGCAAGACGATATCGACGTCATCATCGCAGGAGATATTCCCGTGGCCCCCGAGTCCAAGGAAGAAAAGGCCGAACCCGAGGTGCGGGGTGAAGACAAGGGACAGGCAGCCCGGAAACTCCGACCACTTCCCAGTTAAACCCCGATGGACAAGGCATCCGTCTTGAAGCTCCAATGCGGCTCTTTTGCACTGACTGTAGGCAAGCGCACGTTGATTATGGGCATCGTGAATGTGACGCCCGATTCATTCTCAGACGGCGGATTGTTTTTTAACCGGACCGATGCTGTAGCCCATGGCCGGGCCCTGGCAGCGGCAGGAGCAGATATCGTCGACGTGGGAGGCGAATCCTCGCGCCCATTTTCTGAGCCGGTCCCGGCGCAGGAGGAGATTCGGCGTGTTGTGCCTGTCATTGAAGAGCTGGCCAGGCACCTTTCTATTCCCATATCGATTGATACCCGTAAGGCCGAAGTAGCAAGACATGCCATCGCTGCCGGCGCGTCCATGGTCAATGACATAGGAGCCCTTCAGCCGGATCCCGCCATGGCGCATCTTGTTGCCGAGTCGGGTGTGGCCGTAGTCGTCATGCACATGAAGGGGACACCCAAGTCCATGCAGGTCGATCCCCATTATGAAGACGTGGTTGGGGAGGTCAGAGGCTTCTTGGCGGACGCCGTTCAAAGGGCCCAACAGGCGGGTATTGACCCAACCAGGATCATCGTGGATCCGGGGATCGGTTTTGGCAAGACGGTGACGCATAACCTGCTTCTCATCAAACACCTTTCAGCCTTGCAGGCCCTGGAGGTTCCTGTTCTGATCGGACCTTCGCGAAAATCTTTTATTGCCAAGATATTGGGTGCCGGAGACGAGCGTCGCGAGGTGGGGACCCAGGCCGCGGTAGCCGTGGCTGCTTTGAACGGCGCTCACATCGTACGCGTCCACGACGTGGAACGGACAAAGCACACCCTGAAACTGGTCGACGCCATCAAAAATCCGGCGAGCTGCGACGGGTGACCCCTGGAAGCAAGCCCGAGGCCTTTACATTGGATAAACGTACGTGAAAAGGGCACCATCACCATGCTCCTAGCTGTCGACGTAGGAAACACGAACACGATGATCGGGGTTTACAACGGTGAAGACCTCGCCTGCCACTGGCGGGTGCGCACAGACAAGGATATGACCGAAGACGAGTTCCACGTATTGATCAAGAACCTGTTTTCCTCCCAGGGCGCGGTTATGGAATCCATCAGCGCGACGATTATTTCATGCGTAGTGCCTCCCGTGGTAAAGAACCTCAACAGGTTTTGTACCCAACACCTTCATCACGAGCCCGTGTGGGTCGATGCGACCACATTCACGGAGATGCCCGTGCTCTACGATAACCCCAAGGAGGTGGGTGCGGATCGCATTGTCAATGCTGTGGCGGGCTTTCACAAGTATCGTACAAGCCTGGTTGTGGTTGACTTTGGCACGGCTACCACCTTTGACTGCATCTCAGAGGAAGGCGCTTATCTGGGCGGCGCTATAAGCCCCGGCATACTGATTTCCTCAGAGGCCCTGTTCAAGAAGGCTTCCAAGCTTCCGCGGGTGGAAATCTACAGGAGGCCGGAAGGCGTGATTGCCAAGGATACCATCAGCAGCATGAATGCGGGCATCATATACGGTTATGCGGGGCTGGTGGACGGCATCGTATGCCGCATCAAGAATGAAATGAAACCAACGCCAAGGGTGATTGCCACGGGCGGCCTGGCCGAATTGATAGCAGAGGTCGCCGACAGCATCGAAGTCGTTGAGCCTCATCTCACCTTGGAAGGGCTGCGGATCATCTACGGCAGGATCCAGCACAGCTAGGAGCCTGTCGGAGAACCCCATTTTCGGAGGCTGTTGGAAAATGTTCAGATGCAAGGCATCCGAGATTCTTAGGAATGAGGCGTACTTATCGGTACGCCGCAGTGACGAAGAATGAGGATAACGCCGCAGATGGACGTTTTCCGACAGCCTCCTAGGTGTGAGAAGCGACTGCAAACAGGATGTGTTGATCAGGCTCGGCCTGTCTTCTTCAAAGACTCCTTGTAGACCTGGTAGAACTCTTCGTGTTCTGCCAGGGCTCCCTTTAGGATACTTTCCATATCGTCTATATTTTGCAGGTTGACTACCAGGTTGACACTCTTGTGGAAGGCCGTCATGTTGTCCATGGTCTTGAGACTGCTGCTGAGAAGGACGATAAACGTGTTGCCCCTGATACTCATGGGAAGCTGTACCACATATTGAAGCACGTGGTTCGAGTCGGCGCCGGCCGAATCAAAGGTTTCATTGACAACGACCAGGTTGTAAGTGTGAAACCGCATATATTTCAAAGCGTTCCGAGCTGAAGCGGCTTCCACCACATGGTAGTTCATGCCCTCAACGACGTCATGGATCTTTTGTCTGACCTCCGAGTCATTCTCACACAGTAACGCCGTCTGGACGCCTGCATGAACGTAATCAAAGGGTTTTTCCGTGGCATCGTACGTGTGGGAGTCGACCTCGTGAACGAGGGTCTCCGGGTTTCTGACCGATGTGGCTCCTCTTGCCCCGGCCTGGGCGTGGATCTCCAGCCTCCCGTCACATTTCGGGCACTTGATCGAAACCATGCGTCCTGGAGGTAGCTCTTCATCCGGGACCCTGAATCTGTTTCTGCAATCTTGGCAAACAATTTCCATGTCTCGATATCCTTTAAGCCCCTTGCCGCTGTCGTCGACCATAACCCATGTCGACCTCAAGGTCTTCGATGTCGGTCGTCTTTTCTCCGCGCACACTCTTGATCCGGTCGATGCCCCGCCCCACCGAGGCCTTGCGGGATGAATAGGCCATGGCCGTATCCTCGGTGATGAGACCTTGTTCGTAAAGCCCCGTAATGTATCTGTCAAAGGTGATCATCCCAAAGGCTTTGCCAGCCTCTATAATTTCATAAAAGGTTTTGCCTTCCGACTCGCCGTGGAGAATCGCATCCTTGACCCTGAGGCTCGTCCCCATAATCTCAAAGGCGGCCACGCGCCCACCGCCCACCTTGGGAAGGAGCCTCTGGGACACAATCCACCGGATGGTGTCGGCCAACCGGATACGGATTTGATTCTCTTCATCAACACCGAACATACCAAGGACACGATTGACGGTTTGGCCTGCATCCACCGTGTGGAGGGTGGTCAGGACGAGGTGGCCGGTCTCGGCTGCGGTCAGTCCGATTTCAACACTTTCCCGGTCGCGCATTTCACCCACCAGAATAACCTTGGGGGCCTGTCGCAAAGCAGCCCGGAGGCCATTGGCAAAGGTGTCGAAGTTGCTCCCCATTTCCCGTTGGTTGAAGGTGGCTTTCTTGTGGGGGTGCTCATATTCGATAGGGTCCTCCAAGGTGACGACGTGAACTGCGTTTTTCTCGTTGATTTCATTGAGTATGGCCGCCAGGGAGGTGGACTTGCCTGTCCCTGTTGCCCCGGTAAATAGAACAAGGCCGTTTTTTTCTTCAGCCATTTTGTAAAAAGCTGACGGCAGGCCGAGTTCCTTACATGTGGGAATCTTGGTTTCCAGTTTTCTCAACATGATAGAGTAATTATTCTTCTGAGAGAAGATGTTCACCCTGAAACGGGCCTTGCCCGGAAGCTGGTACGACATGTCGCATGACCCTTCTTTCAGAAGCCTCTCTGTCAAACGGCGGTCCCGGCTTAGGAGGTTCAGGACAAAGGTTTCCGTCTGGAAAGGGGTCAGCTCTTTGAATGGAGGCTGTAAATCTACAGGGCAAAGCACCCCATCGCTTTCGACCTGAAAGGGCCTGCCTACGGTAATATTCAAATCGGAAACATTGCTGTGGGCGTCAAGCATTCTGGTCAGGATGTGATCTATCTCTTGTTTCCTCATGACATCGTTGCCTCCTCGACAGCACAGGAGCACAGGCTCATCGCCTGTGCCTTACGCCTCTGTAAAATCAACGGGCGGCGCCTTCAACAGCGGCCGGAACTTGCTCTTGTCATTGGACTTGGCATAGGCCTCATCGGCACTGATCCAGCCCTTGTTATAGAGAGTCATGATGGCGTCATCCAAGAGTTGCATGCCATATTTTTTCCCGGTCTGGATTGAGGAGGGAATCTGATGTGACTTTCGTTCCCGAACCAGGTTGCGTACGGCGGGGGTCGCAATCATGATTTCCAGGGCCACACACCGACCCCTCTGATCAATGCGCTTGAAAAGGACTTGGGCCAACACGGCACGGAGGCCGTCTGCCAGGGTGGAACGAACCTGGGCTTGCTGGCTGGCCGGAAAGACCTCGATGACACGGTCCACCGTGCTGACCGCGCTGGTCGTGTGCAAGGTTGCAAACACAAGGTGTCCGGTGGTGGCCGCTTCAATGGCGAGGGAGATCGTTTCAAGGTCTCTCATCTCCCCCACGAGAATGATGTCCGGATCTTCACGAAGGGCCCCTCGAAGGGCCGCCGAAAAGGACTTGGTATGAATACCTACTTCCCGCTGATTAATGACACAGCCTTGACTCTTGTGCACGAATTCAATGGGGTCCTCGATGGTGATAATATGGTCCTTTCGCGTCTGATTGGCTTGGTCAATAATTGCTGCCAAGGTCGTAGACTTACCGCTTCCGGTGGGCCCCGTAACCAGCACCAGCCCGCGGGGCAGGGAGGAAAGCTTGGATACAACGGCTGGCAGTCCGAGCTCTTGCACCGTCGAGATACGACTGGGGATCTCACGGAAGACCGCTCCTATACCGTTTTTTTGCATGAAATAATTCGCCCGATAGCGGGCAAGACCAGCGATTTCATACCCGAAATCCACATCGCCGCTTTCCTCAAAGACCTTGATTTTGTCTTCGGGCGTGATTTCATAGAGCATGGCCCTGAGTTGATCATTGGTAAGTTCCGCATACTTAACCCGCTCAATATCACCAACAATCCTGAGCATGGGTGGCTCGCCGGCAACGACGTGGAGGTCGGAGGCTCCTTGCTCATGCATCAATTTGAAAAATGCGTCGATCTTTGCCATGGAATTGTTTACCTAACTGTTCTTAAGAAATCTAAGTTTCTCGTCGGCTTTCTCGTCGCTTTCCATTGCTTCTCTGCTCATGTCCAAAAGCTTGGTATGGGCCTCAAGGATCGTTCTTAGGTCAACCTCAAGTTGCATGCGTTGCCTCTTAAGCTCTGAAATATCGTTGTGAAGCCGGTAGAGCCGATTGTCGGCCGAGCTCAATATCTTTTCAGCCTTCATTTGCGCTTCAGAGATGATGAGGTCAGTTTCCTTTTCGGCATTTTGCTTCATGGTATTTAGCATTTCCTGGGCATTGACCATGGCCTTCTGGAAGGTCTTTTCTTGATCTTTGAATTCCCGAATCTTGCCTTGCAGTCGCTCCATGTCTGTGCGAAGGGTCTGATTTTCTCGGATCAGGGCTTCCATTGCTTCGGCAACCCGTTCCAGAAAAGCGTCTACTTCGCGGACATCAAAGCCTCTGAAGCGAATACGAAACTGCCCTTGCCGGATATCGAGCGGTGTCATCGTCATAAGGGTTTCCCCGCTTTTTGGGTGGTTAGATGAGCGTTTGGGCCAAGCGTATTAAGCTGTTCACCAGAAAGGAACGTAGGAATATGATAGCGAGCAATACAATCATGGGAGAAAAGTCGATGCCGCCGAAGCCAAGGGGAAATCGTGCGCGCAAAGGGTACAGCACCGGTTCCGTGACGTTGTGAATAAAACGGACAATGGGATTGTACGGGTCAGGACTTACCCAGGAAAGGACTGCCCGGGCAATGATGATCCACATGTAAAAAAATAGGCCATAATCCAAGACCGTGGCAAGAGCATTGAGAAAATAGCCGATGATGAACATGGTGCTCCCTCAAAAATATGTAGCTGGCGATGTGCGGTGCCGGTATTCCATTGACAAGTATCTGAGTTTTATTGATTGTTGAAAATAGTCCATCAAAAGTCAAGAGATTTGATTGAAGATCCCAGCAGTCCCGATGCATCGGGGCTGGGAAGGCGCTCGCCTTTTCGGTTCAAAGCCGTTGACACCAACAGGCCGTGGGGGTTAAGTGATCTCATCGCGTTTCGGTTGCAGACGTGTAATTTGCACAATTCATGCCACAGATCGTCGTCCTGACCTCCATGTGGCAGTGGTGCTCATCGCCGTGAACACGGTCACGTGAATGCAACAAGAGGAGAGGCTTATGAAACGGCTGAACAAAAAAGTGGGCTTTATCGGTGCGGGGAATATGGGAGAGGCGATGATTAACGGCCTCATCAAATCGGCGTTGTGCAAGCCTAGTCAGATCTGGGCCAGCGACTTGCGAGCGGCCCGGTTGCGCCAACTGAAGGACACCTATCAGATTCATCCTACTCAGGACAACGTCCAAGTTTTTGAACAGGCCGACGTGGTCATTTTGGCAGTCAAACCTCAGCATATGGACGAGGTCCTGGACCACCTTTGCAAGACGTTTCCCCGCACCATCAAGGGGGTTAAGCTTATCATTTCCATTGCTGCAGGTTTTCCCATTGCGAGAATTGAGAAGCACCTCTACCAAGACCTGGATGAAAGTTCCAAGGGGCTGCTTCCTATCGTTCGTGTCATGCCCAATACGCCGGCACTGGTCCTGGCCGGCATGAGCGGCATGAGCGGCAATGCCTATGCCGGAGAATCTGACCTTGATGAGGCCCGCAACATATTGGGGGCTATCGGGAGGGTCATCGAATTTCAGGAAAAGGATCTGGATGCGGTCACCGCCCTTAGCGGTTCCGGACCGGCCTATGTTTTCTACGTGATAGAGGCCCTGGTGGAGGCCGGCGCCGGTCTGGGGTTAAGGCCGTCCCATGCCCTTCGGTTAACCCTTGAAACCATCAAGGGGTCGGTTAAGCTCTTGGAAGACACGGCAGATTCGCCGGCATCTCTTCGCGAAAAGGTCACGTCCAAGGGGGGAACCACGGAGGCAGCACTCAATGTGCTGGACCACCACCGGGTGAAGGGACATCTGGTGGATGCCATTCGAGCGGCGGCTCAGCGATCCAAGGCGCTGAGCGCATCAGATTAGGCGTAGTCGGTTAGTACTTGACATCAGGATGGAAAATTGTGACGGGCTGGAGCAGATCAAAAAGACTCTTATGCAGGTGATGGAAATGGATGAGGACTCAACGGAAGATACAGAAGATGAATGCTGTTCCTCTGCTCTGAGGAACTGGCGTACATTGCCTCAGATTCGAGGGGATGCAAGATGAAACAGAAGGGCACACATCGTATGAGGTTTACGGACAAGATGGTCTTGATCGGAACTGGTCTAGGGGCACTCTTTTGGATTCTCGAGTCCCTTATAGATGTTCATGTGTTCCGCAGCGGTAACTTCTTGAGCGAACTATTCCCCTCCGAGCCTCATGAACTCTGGATGCGGTTCGTGGTTGTGTCCATCCTCATTGCATTCGGCATCTATGCCCAAGTCGTCATCAGGCAGCGCGAGCGCGCGGAGAGGGCCGTGAAGGAAAGTGAGGTTTGGCTTTCCGCAACACTCAATTCCATCGGGGACGCTGTAATGGCAACTGATACAAAAGGGTGTGTGACTTTCATGAATCCGGTGGCCCAGTCACTGACCGGTTGGGACCAGGAAAAGGCCATAGGTAAGGCATTAGAACATGTCTTCAACATCATAAATGAGGAAACCAGGAAAACCGTGGAGAACCCCGTAACCAGGCTGATTCGAGAAGGGAGGGTCGTTGGTCTCGCGAATCACACCATACTCATTGCAAAGGACGGAAAGGAAATACCCGTTGATCACAGCGGTGCTCCCATCAGAAATGAAGAGGGGGACGTTATCGGTGTCATTCTAGTCTTCCGTGACGTGAGTGAGAGGAAGCGGGTCGAGCAGACGCTTCATCAGAGCCAAGAGCGCTACCGGCGCATCACCGAGGCGGTGACGGACTACATTTTCACGGTTCGCATCGAGGACGGACATCCTGTAGAAACAGTTCATAGTCCTGCCTGTGTTGCTGTAACCGGATACACGCCCGAGGACTTTGCTTCCGATCCCCACTTATGGTTTCGGATGGTGCATGAAGAGGATCGCGAAGCCGTCCAGGATCGGATCGACCAAATGCTTTTGGGGCAGGCTGTTCAGCCTCTGGAACATCGGATCTTTCGAAAGGGCGGCTTGATGCGTTGGGTAAAAAATACGCTCGTGCTCAATTATGACTCACAAGGCAAACCCCTTTCGTATGATGGCCTGATTAGCGACATCGATGAGCGCAAGCGCGCTGAGGAGACCTTGCGAGAGAGAGAAGAGCTCTTCCGAAACGTGTACGACACCGCACCGTTGGCTTTTGTCGTATGGGATAAAGATACCCGCGTCACTGACTGGAACCAGAAGGCAGAAGAAGTATTTGGCTGGTCCAAGCAAGAGGCTCTCGGCCGCAACTTTTTTGATTTTCTTGTTCCGGAAAAGGACCGACATCAGGTCGAGAATGTGGTGGGCAGACTCCTTGAAGGTGGACTTCCAAGTCACTCCATCAATGACAATCTCACCAAAGACGGGCAAATCATCACCTGTGAATGGAATAACTCCGCACTCCATGACGACGACGGAAACATTGTAGGGGGAATGTCCCTTGCACTTGACATGACAGAGCGAAAGCGGGCTCAGGAGGCACTGTGTGAGAACGAAGCCACGTTGAAGAGTATCTTCAGAGCCGCGCCGATAGGCATCGGCATGGTTAGCAACCGTGTACTAAAGCGGGTTAATGACCGTATTTGCGAAATGACCGGATACTCCCGGGAGGAACTGGTCGAACAGAGCGCACGGATGTTCTATCAAACCGATGAAGATTTTGAGTATGTCGGCAGGGAGAAATATGCGCAAATCCGTGAGTGGGGAACTGGAACCGTGGAAACCCGATGGAAGCGTAAAGACGGGAAGATGATGGATGTGCTATTGAGTTCGACCCCCGTCGATCCGAGTGATTTCACGGCCGGGGTGACTTTCAGCGCATTGGACATCACCAAGCGCAAGAAAGCAGAGAAGGAGCTTCGAGAGAGTGAGGACAGGTACCGGCGCATCACGGAAGCCATCACAGACTACATTTACACTGTGACCGTAGAAGACGGGCTTCCTGTTGAAACAATCCACGGACCTGCCTGCGTGGCAGTTACGGGTTACACGGCCGAGCATTTCAAGGAGAACCCTTACCTGTGGATACAGATGGTACATGAAGAAGACCGCGCAGCGGTGGAAGAACAGGCCGCACGGACCCTGTCAGGGGAGAGAGTCGCGGCACTGGAACACCGGATCATCCGGAAAGACGATGCCACACGTTGGGTGAGGAATACACCTGTTCTAAACTTTGACAGCCAGGGCAGGCTGCTGTCCTATGATGGGCTAGTTCAGGACGTCACAGAGCGCAAGCAGGCAGAGGAGGCCGTGCGCGAGGCCAACGATGAATTGGAAAGGTTCAATTTGGAGCTCGAACAAAAGGTTCAAGAAAGGACCGAGGAGTTGAAGCAGAAGAACGAGCAATTAGTACAAGCTGAAAAGCTTGCTGTGCTTGGAAAAATGGCAAACAGGGTGGCCCATGAACTCAGGAATCCACTGACAGTCGTTGGTGGGTTCGCTCGGAGAATCAATGAAAAGGCACCTGCTGACGATCCGAACAAGAAATATCTTCAGATGATAGTCGAGAAGGTGATAACCATGGAAAGCAAGGTGTCAGAAATCACAAGATTCCAGTCGCTGTGAGAAAATATTGGGCATGGCGTTAAGACGGGTACAACAGTTTCTATGTTCTACCCTCAGATTCGGTTAGCTTCCCTCTCTTATCCAGTTGATGTAAGTCCTTTAAGTGCTATCTTTCTCCCTCTTGCCCCAGGTTTCGCTGTTATTCCCTGAAATACCAGGTAGTTATTGTAGAAACTTGAACTTGGACCACGCCGTGGAGACACCAGCAGACCCAAAACCGATGAGCACATTGGTGTTGTTGTTCAACCTGCCTTCTTTCAAGGCACAACCCATGGCCAATGGCACGGATGCAGACACCGTATTGCCAAAGCGTTTATGGGTGTTGTAACCCTTTTCTTGGCCCAGCTTGCACGATTGGATCACCTTTTCACTCATGGCATCACTGGCAGCATGGCTGAAAACGATTTCATGCCTGAAACTGTTGAGCACGGCGTCTTCTCGGTAGTGCTTGCACAATCTGGAGAATACAAACCGGAATATTTTCTCCCCGTACGAGAAGAACGTGAGCGGTTGAATTTCATTTCTGAGTTCCCCGTCGCTGTACTCCCTGAAATGGGGGAGCGGTATTTTACACAGATTATGCCGGTCTCCCCACGTCCTGAAAGAGGCGTAATACTCATCATCTTCGTCTGATTCGGTAACAATCGTGGCGGTTGCCGCCTCTCCAATCGTAAACGTAGGGAAATTGAATTCGATATCCTTCACGGACTTGAATTCAAAATTGGCATACTCCCGAAAGTTGAACTCACAGTTGAGGATCATGATGTTCTTGTACATGCCGCTCTTGATGAATGAATGGGCCACATGAATCGCACGGAGCCAGCTTGCACAGGCATCCAGGATGTCGAAGCAGGTTGCCTTGTTCAGCTTCAGTATTTTTTGAAATACATTGGCCGTTGCCGGCTCAATATACCCTCTCCCAACGCCCACGTATATCAACAGGTCAATCTCGTCTGGAGACATGTTCGCCGACGCCAGGGCCTTCTTGCCGGCCTCGATACCAAACTGGATAGATCGCTCACTCTTGGCCCGATGATAACGCACCGAAGTGACCGACTTCTTGAACAGTTCATTCAACCTAAAAGCCAGCAAGTCCAAGGCCTTCTGCGTTAAATAACGCTTGCTCCTGGCAATGATTTCCTGAATGATTTCAGCATTCGTTACAAGCTTGCTGGGGATGGCGTATTCTATGGCACAGTATCTCATCACACGATTCCTTGATTATGGGTGTTTGTGCTTGTTCTCATCCGTACTTAGGCCGTGGCCCGGAGAAGGTGCCGGTGCCGGTGCCAAGGTACCGCCCTAGACACACTTGTCCATCTTTTATTTTTACGAATTTGGATCCACGTTGTCAAGAGCAATGACGCGTGTGTGCAATAACGCCTCACTATGCACCGCCGGCAAGTCGGCTTACGGTGCTCAACTGGTTCTCCAGCTTGCTTTTCTTTTCATCCAGTCTTTCCCGGTTTGCTCTGACCCCTTCGACAACCTCCCGGGGAGCCTTATTGAGAAAATCTTCATTGTGCAATTTTTTTCCAACCCCATCCAACTCTTTGTGGATCTTGGCAAGCTCCTTGCCCAAACGGGCTTGCTCGGCTGCAAAGTCTAGAACGCCCTTCAAAGAAACGAATATGGTGCTCTCGCCAAGGACGGAAGTCGCAGATGAAAGGGGCCGTTCGCCAGGCGGAGTTACCCCCAGGGCCCGCAGTTTGGCCAGGTTGACAATGATGTGCCTATGTTCCTCAAGGGCCTGCCGGACCTCTTCGTCTGGGGACTGCACCGTGGCTTCTACGTGCAGAGATGGTGGGACGTTCATCTCGCCCCTGATGTTGCGTACACCACTTGTAATGCCCTGGACCAGGTCCATCGTCCTTTCAGCCTCGGCGTCATGGCGCTCCTCGTTGCTGGTTGGCCACGGCGCCTTCATAACGGACCCCATGGTGCCGGGGAGCTTGTTCCAAAGTTCCTCCGTAACAAAGGGAATAAAGGGATGTAGCAGACGCACCGTTTTGTTGAGAATCGTCCACAGGACAAACCGGGTCGTCTCGTTATCGCCGGCAGGGCGACTTTGCCTCCTTGCGCCCCCAGAAACCCCTGGTGAAGTCTGCCCGTAGAGGATGGGTTTGATGATCTCCAGGTACCAGTCACAGAATTCGTGCCACACAAACTGATAAAGGGCCCCGGCCGCCTCGTTGAACTTGTAGTCGTTGAGGGCTCGTGTCACCGTTTCAACCAGACGATTTGCCCTGCTGAGAATCCATCTGTCTGCCAGTGAGAGCTGCCGGGGGTCCATGCGGAAGGAATCGGGACGGGAATTCTTTAGGTGCATCAGGGAGAACCGGGAAGCGTTCCAGAGTTTATTAATGAAGTGACGGTAGCCTTCTATCCGGTCCTGAGAAAGCTTTATGTCACGTCCCTGAGCCGCAAAGGCAGCTAGTGTGAACCTGAAGGCATCTGTGCCAAACTCGTCAATCACGTAAAGGGGATCAATCACATTCCCCTTGGACTTGCTCATCTTTTTGCCCTCAGCATCCCGGACCAGGGCATGGATGTAAACATCCTTGAACGGAACGTCGTTCATGAAGTGGAGTCCCATCATCATCATCCTGGCCACCCAGAAAAACAGGATGTCAAAGCCAGTGACCAGGACAGAAGTTGGGTAAAAGGCCTTCAAGGTCTGAGTCTCGTCCGGCCAGCCCATGGTGGAAAAGGGCCAGAGTGCCGAGCTAAACCAAGTGTCCAGGACATCGGTTTCCTGTGTGAGGGCATTCTTCTGACAGCAAGGACACTCGGCAGGGGTCTCCATGGCAACGATGATCTCGCCGCACGCCTCACAGGTCCAGGCCGGTATGCGGTGGCCCCACCATATTTGTCTGGAGATGCACCAGTCTTTGATATTGTTCATCCATTCAAAAAACGTATTTGTCCAGATACCGGGTACGATGCGGGTTGCACCCGTCTTGACAGCAACGATGGCCTTTTCTGCCAAGGGTTTTATCTTAACAAACCACTGTTTGGAGAGATACGGCTCTATGGTTGTTCGACACCGATAGCAATGTCCTACACTGTGCTGATAGGGCTCTATCTTTTCCAGGAGGCCTTCTTTTTTAAGGGCTTCAACAATAGTCTCTCGAGCCTCAAAGCGGTCTTCGCCCTGGAAACGGCCGGCCTGTTCATTCATTCGGCCATCGCTCCCGATGACCTTAATGGCCTCAAGGTTATGGCGCAGACCTATTTCGAAGTCATGCGGATCATGGGCCGGGGTGATCTTCAGGGCACCGGTCCCAAATGCCGTATCCACATATTCCTCATAGATGACAGGAATGACGCGATGCATGAGCGGAAGGACGACCATCTTTCCTTCCAGTGAGCGATAGCGCTCATCTTTGGGATTGACGGCGACAGCCATGTCTCCCAGCATGGTTTCAGGCCTGGTGGTCGCAACCACTATTGCGCCTCGGCCATCTTCAAAAGGATACCTGATGTGATAGAGATGGCCGTTGTGGTCTTCGTGCGCCACTTCCAGGTCCGATAGGGCTGTCTGACAGCGAGGGCACCAGTTGATGATATAGTTGCCTCGATAGACAAGGCCTTCGTCGTAGAGTCTCACGAAAACGGTCCTCACGGCACGAGAGAGACCCTCGTCCATGGTAAAACGCTCCCGGTCCCAATCGCAGGAAGCCCCCAGCCGTTTTAACTGTTTGATGATCAAGCCACCATATTGCTCACGCCAATCCCACACTCTCTCGACAAACTTCTCTCGTCCTAAGCTGTGACGCGTCAACCCCTCCTTGGCCAACCCTTTTTCCACTACATTTTGGGTAGCAATTCCCGCGTGGTCGGTGCCGGGCATCCACAGCACGTTGTAACCCTGCATGCGTCGGCAGCGACAAAGGATGTCCTGCAGCGTGTTGTTGTGGGCATGACCCATATGCAGAACCCCGGTCACGTTGGGTGGAGGAATCACAATGGAAAAAGGGGCCTTGTCACTACCATCTTCGGCTGCAAACAGACCTTCTTTTTCCCAGTAGGCGTACCAGCGTCTTTCGACCTCTTCGGGTTCGTAGCCCTTTTCGAGTATCCCGGAATCCATTCTGTGGTGCTCCCAAAATTGAAAAGGGGATTAATTCCTTAACCCCCTGCGTCATTGAAACCGTCTGTTTTCAGGCACCTGTACGCCGATCAAAGTGCTTGCTTGAGCCTGTCTATCTCCTTTGCAATGGCTGCCTCCGCCACCTCGAGGAGGACTCGATCTGCCTTTTCTTCTATGATTTCCTTTGCCACACGCGTCATGACCGCTTCGATCTGCTCATCGGAAACCTTTTCAAGGATCGTGGATTCCAACTCCCTGTCAGGGCCGGATTCTTGGAAGTCTTGGGCTTTCCCTATGTCCCCTGCGGGTTCTTCACCCATGGGTATGGCGGGGGACACCTCTGCGGGCATTTCCATACCCACACCCTCCGTGAAGCTGTCTTCATCAGGTGCCCCAGCGTCAAGGCCGGCCGATGACAACTCTGACAATTCGCCCGTTGCGGGCTGGAGATCTCCCTCTGAAGCCACGTCAGTCAGTTCTATGACTCCTTCGTTTTCGGATTCATCTGCTGCTTCATCGACGAGGTCAATGATGTCTTCTTCGTCCGGAGTGTCAGCATGAAGCGAGATGGCTTGGTCGGGGGGGGCTTCGCCGAAGGGCTCCTCGACCACATCTTGCAACTCGATCACATCTTCCATCTCACGGATTTCTCTGGGTGTACCATTTCCCCCCAGGCCCTGTGCCTCTTTGTTTTCTTCATCAGTGTCCATGATCAGATCCTTCTTGATTTGGATGGCAGGAGCGCGCCGTTCATAGCAGCAAGAGATAAAGGGTTTCTTGTAGTTCTTGATTTTGTTAAAAAAACTATCATAATGTTTTTTGATGTGTCAAGATTTTTTCTGCCTTCTTCTCAGGGAGTGAACCTCCCCGACCAAAGGCCGGGGCTTCCCGGTAAGGTATTAGGCCATTTTCATATAGCTTCCCTTGACCCCGACTAAAGGTCGGGGCTTGCGGGAAGCAGGCCGGTCAACTGGCGTGACACCCTGATAGGCGGGGGGCCGTTCAGTCCCCTATTGTATGGCTATCAATGGTAAAGGATGAGACGCTTTTTCATTAACGGGGCGCATGCCCCTTCAGACAGAGTGATCCTAACCGGGCCGGATGTGAGGCATATTCGAACTGTTTTGCGGTTGGGGCCTGGTGAAAAGATTCTCCTCTTTGACGACGAAGGTTGGCAATACCAGGCCCAGATTCTGGACAGCGCGCCCAGGGCGATCACACTCTCGATTCTCAGTAAGTATTCTGCCATTGCCGAATCTCGTCTGGAACTCACGATAGGGCAGGCCTTGCTGAGGGCCCGGAAGATGGATCGCATCGTGAGACAATTGACCGAATTGGGTGCCTTTGGTTTCATCCCCTTTCTGGCCGGAAGAAGTGTGCCCAGGCCGGATCCCGGGCGCTTGGCTGAAAGGAGGCGCCGCTGGAAAACCATCGCCAGAGAGGCCTTGAAACAATGCGGTCGGTTCAAGTCACCGCATATCAGCCCGGTGCTTTTATTCCGGGATCTGATTTTTTCTCACCCATCACACGATTTGAGGATCATTTTCCATGGCTGCCAATCCGACGCGACCTCATGGCAGCATCTGGAAAGCACGGGTAAGACGCGTAAGGTGCTGGCCCTTGTGGGGCCTGAAGGAGGTTTCACAAACGAGGAGGTCAAATTGGCCGTAGACTCCGGCTTCATGTGTATCTCGCTGGGGCCAAGAATCCTCAAGTCAGACACGGCCGTTGTGGCAGCAGGGGCCATTGTTCAGCATGCCTTCGGGGACATGGGAGGTGCCCAGAAATGCCTTGACAAGGATTGAGCCTTCTAATAGACAAATTTTGTTTCTGGTGCCGAGGTAGCTCAGTCGGTAGAGCAGCGGACTGAAAATCCGCGTGTCCCCAGTTCGACTCTGGGCCTCGGCACCACGAACCACGAAAAGAGATGTAAAGAAGAGGGGTTAAGCATTCTCTGCTGGACTCCTTTTTTTGTTAAAATCAGCGATTGTGCCCGAAATTGTGCTCACCTGCGCCTCAGGATAGGCACCCTGCTTTTTTGTTGCCTCCCCACAGGTCTGTGGGTTGCCCTCCGTCGGAGCCCAACATTAAAGGTATGCTTTAACTGTGCTCTTGACCTTGCCGTTAGCTGGGCTTCAGACATCCCCGGAAAGCGGTGTACGCTTGCCTGTCCCTGGGAATCGCAGTCTTTCCTTTGATGACAATGTGGCCTTGCCGCCATTGACAACCTGAGCATGGTTCCTATTTTTACACTCTAGTCAGCCGCTAAAGCATCGCATGAGAAACGTCGATAGAGTCAATGAAGCCTGATTGAATCGCGAAAGCGAGCGCTAACCCCGCTGCTTGCGGCGGGGTTAGCGAGCGAATCTGAAAATGAGAAACTTCCTTACGGTGAAGATTCCCCGTGGCTTGCCGCGGGGAGGCTTCAATAGGGTGCAACCATGAAAAAACCGTTCTTGGTTTTGCTGGCCGTGCTGTTCATTCCACTCTCGGTTGATGTCTGTCAAGCTCGTGATCCAGAAAGTGAGCAACATCAGCGTGTCGGAGACCGTGTATCTTACAATCTCAATGATGCAACTCATGATAGCTCCATAAAAAACGCAAACATGAGGTTCCACAATTTCAGTTTACAGATATGTCATGACACCACGGAGATCGGTAACATGCAGTTCGATGATTCCGACGACGGAAGGCGTGGAGCATCTCGAGAAATCGGAGGCACAATACTCTACAACCTCGACTGGTAAATCTCACACATGTCCCTGCACGACCTTCCAATCTCCCTCCTTTGCTTTGCGGCGCCCTGGGCTCTTAACCTTCCCAAGAACGTGTTGTAATGCCTTATACTCAAGAGTGTTCCTGTGGGGAAACCTGAGACTCTCTTGACCTTAAACAAGGCTGAACGCTTTTTGAAGGGCTCTCATCTTGGGTGGCTTGGGATTAGCGGCAGGGTCGCGAGGCGTGCCCATCCACAAATGCGGGCCACCCGAACCAACATAGCACGGTTGAGCACTACAAGGTGTTCATTCAGAAATGGTAGATTTTGGTCCGAGGCAAGGCCGCACAAGGGTTTTCCCGCAGGCGTAGCAGCCTACGTCGAGGACGGAAGCCCGCGGAAAACGCCGCATCGGGCCCAATGATGCCATTTATGGATGGACACTATTTAGCCCTGGGCGTCAGCATGATCCTGTTGTTGTCATTATCGATATGGATCTTGTAGTTATTGAGAAAATCCATGCCCAAGATGCCTGCAAATTGGGTCCGTTGCGCGAGAGGTAGATCTGTTATCGCCACAGGGAAGTCATCTCTAGTCAGATCACCGACCTGAATGGAATCCAGCCTGGCCATTTGCGCTTGAATGTCCACGGCCATCGTTTTTAGTGTGATGGAATCTCCAGGTCTCTCGTTTAACCCGAGTTCCTGTGCCAGTTCTCTGGAAATAACAGTGATTCCGGCCCCGGTGTCAACCAACACCCTGGCTGCGAGAAAATCATTCAAGACAACCGGCACTGTGATGTGTCCATTGACAGGGGAAAACCTGACGATGGTCATGACTTCCTCTCCTGGCTCTGCTTCCTTTTCGACGCTTGACGGTATCTCTTCTTTCCCCTGTTCAGCAGGTGCTTCCTCCTCCACTTTTTCAGAGAGTCTTTCCACGTCAGCCAGGGAATAATACTCATAGATGTCAAAGGCCTCCCTGTCGGCGTCAGAAGCATATTTGAGGAAACTGCCAAATTCGTCGTCTGCCAGCTCGTAATTAGCTTGGCGATAGTAAATTGCACCAAGACGATAGTGGGCCGGCGCAAACGTCGGATCTTGTTCTATGGCCTTCTTATAGAACTGAATTTCCGCATCCGAGTCATCGTCCAGCGCTCTGCCCTTTTCAAACCATTGGCTTGCCGTAGTTGTTCCTGCCTCCACGTTATTCCCGGACCGCCCCTCTTGTTTGTCCCCTGCCAACTGGCCTTTAGGACCTGTTTCTTCCGCGCCAAGGTGGTCATCTCGACTACGATCGCCCTTATAGGACTGTCTTGGAGACTTACCCATGGGCCGATCCTCTCTTTCCTTTTGGCTGGAACCCTGGGGTGCCGGAATTGATTTTCGGTACTCCAGCCCAAATTGGGACTCTTGGTTTATCTGTGCCAGCCTCTTGGCATCATTATTTTGAGGAGCTTCATCAGGAGGTTTACTCTTATGGGAAGAGGTGATGAGACTGGCAACCGAAAGGGCTGCGATGGCTACCAGGACAGCCAATATGCCGGCCCTGTAACGTCTCTTCTTCAGTCGCCTGCTATACCTTTCAACGTTAACACCACAAAAGGCGCAATACCTGTCATCCGGTTGTTCGAACCCGCATTTTGGGCAAATCATATTGCAGACCTTCACAGGTTCTTTCTTTCAGGGGATTGTTTCAAGTTTTTTCAATAACATGCCGATATAAGGAGTGTCAAACATTCTGGACGAGTTCTAGATGAATATGGTAGCGGGCAAGAATATTGAACGACGGGTGGAAAGGGCAATCTTGGAGATGGGTTCTGCTATCGGAGAACAGCACATGGACATTGGAAAGGCGAAACAAGAGGCAGAGGACCTGGTTGTAAGACTTCGCGAAGTGGTGAGCACGCTTCGTCAGGCAGCACCCACGCCCGAACGAGAGACCAAGCGCGAGCAGTTGAAGGCAGTTACCGACACCATTCGACAACTGGAACATAAGCATGTTCCGGTGCCAGGCGACCTTCAAAAACTCAAAGGCAAATTGGAAAGCGAATTGGACAAGGCCGAGAAGCATCAAGTCGTGCTCTATTTTCTGAGAGAACAACTTTCTCAGGTGTTGGCCGAGATCGGGACTTCGGGGCATAATCCATAATCCGTCCTTCTACCCCAAGTGTTCAGTTTTTCCGTCGACATGCCGATATATGGATAGTGCAGGTTAGGACCTATGACTAACCCCTTCTTTGCAAGTGGTGGACTTCAAACGAAAAGATTTTCTATTGGGGTGTTTGATGTCTGATCAATATCATATAAGGTCTTTGGTGAAAGAGGCGGAGATCTATCGAGGGCAGGGTCTCTTTGTGGCATCCCGGGAGAAATACCTTCACATCCTTCAATTCATCGAAAATAACAAACGACTATGCAATGACAAGAAACTCGTCAATACCGTCAAGAACAAGATAGTGAATCTGGAAAAAGATGTAGCTGGGCTTCATCAAGAAACGGCCGTACCCGAGTTGTCTCAAGACGTGCAGGGACTTATCAAGAAACTGTTTTCTTTCTCACAAGACCAAGGGGCAGCGGCGATGGAGGGCGCTATAGCGCTGGCCAAATTTGGTCAGTATGAGGCAGCTCTGGCCGAATTTCAGAGGCTGCTGGAGGATGGTGCTTTTCCTCTCATAGCGGCCAAGAACATCCTCAGGTGTCACCTGGCCCTTTCTTCACCCAATGCGGCGATTGATCAATTTGCCCAATGGGTGTCTAGAAATCTGTTGTCAAAAGAGCACCTTAAACACACGCGAGCATTTCTTGCGAATGTCCTTGAAAAGCGAGGTGTTAAGATTGAACTCCCGGCGGTGATCCGGACTTCTTCCGTTACGGATCAAACAGACGAGCAAGAAGATATCCTCGACATATCTTCAGTCAGGGTCCAATTACAGAACGGCCCGGACAACGGTGGTGTGGTGGAGTTCGATGTGTCCTTTCAATCGGGTAATATTATCAGTGTCATCGTTTCAGCCAAGCAGAAGGATCTTGCAGATAGTTTCAGTCTTGGAATTCGACTGCCGGATATTCAGTTTTATTCGCCTATAGCCATCTTCAGGGGCAGCGGCATCGTTTCCGGAAAGACAAAGATAAAGTCTGGCCCGAAGCGCGGGGATTACATGTTGGATATAAAGATAGAAGGTGCATAGCCGGTGAATAGAAAGGATCGTAAGTCCCATCACTTATTGACAGACCGACCCTCCGGGATGATTGGATCCGGCCTGTGTGAAACTGTTTGTTGCTGCAGGGGTTCGTAGCTGGAAGGTCCTATGGCGATTTTTAATGCAAAAAATCGGGTGATTGAGTGCAAGATCGTCTATTATGGTCCAGGGCGAGGTGGAAAGACCACCAATCTGGAATACATTTTTAAGGCCTTCAGAAAGCAGACCACGGGAGAGATGGTCTCCATTGACACCAAGGGTGATCGGACCCTTTTCTTTGATTTTCTTCCCATGGGGATAGGCAAGATCAGAGGTTGCGACGTCAAGATTCAGCTCTATACGGTGCCCGGACAGGTAAAATATGGCTCCACCAGAAAAATGGTTCTCAAGGGTGTTGACGGCATCGTGTTTGTTGCCGACTCCCTTGACGTGCGCCGGACCGATAACTTGTTTTCTTTGAAAGACCTGCAGCAGAACCTGGCAGAACAGAAGATGAGCATATTCGAAGTCCCGCTGGTTCTTCAATATAACAAGCGAGATCTCGCCGAAGAGGGTATTCCCCTTATCCCGGTAGAGACAATGGAGGGGGGACTGAACAAAAAACTTAGAGTTCCCTCTTATCCAGCCAGCGCCCTAAAGGGAACGGGTGTCGGAGCGACGCTGAAAGAATGCTTGAAGCTAACACTGCGTGGTCTTCAGCAAGAACTGAAATGGGCAGGATAGGAAATCATCATGGATGGTAACGCGGTCCTTGCGGGAGACCTGAAGTTTATTAGCCTGGCGGATGTCTTCCAGATACTTGGTGGCAACAATAGCACTGGGACACTTCACGTCACGAGTCAACACGCGTCCGCTCCAGGTCTCATACATTTTTTCAATGGTAATCCCATCAATGGCGCCGCTGGCCCATCCCATGGTATAGATGCCATTTACGCTCTTTTTGGATGGGCTGAAGGAAGCTTCCAGTTTCAGGAAGAGAACGTTCGGGTGGAGCGCGTCGTTAACAGTAGCCGGATGGAGATTGTACTTGATGCCCTGAGAATGCTCGACGATGGGGTGATCAAGAAGGTGGGCCGTACAACCTCTGACAACGTCCCTGCTGTTGAAGGTGGTGGAGCAGAAGAGAACAGAAGAGATGCGATGCCCGTTATCAAAGGCCCGATGGTAGATTATATGTATGTGATGGACGAAGAAGAATTCCATGACGGAGAGAAAATTGTCACAGAGGGGGGGCACGGCAATTGGATTTGGGCCATATTGGAAGGAATGGTGAAAATAACCAGGGAAACGTCTGATGGCCTCATCACTTTGGCCCGGCTTGGCGAGGGGTGCTTCATAGGGGCGCTGGCATCCTTCCTGCTCCGAGGCCATGTCCGAAGCGCCACCGTGACGGCTGTGGGCAATGTTCAGCTGGGCGTGCTGGACACCCAGCGTCTTTCCGGAGAGTATGCATCCCTGTCTTCCGATTTCAGAGCACTGCTTCTCAGTCTGGACGGCAGGCTGAGAAAGGTTACGGACAGAGCCGTGGACCTATCCATGAACACGTACAAGACGAATGGATTTACCAAAGACAAGAAGCTCGTTTTAAAAGAGGGGTCTGCGAAAAAGGAGCTGTACACGATAAAAGAAGGCGAGGCCTATGTGATCAGGCACACGTCTCAGGGTTATTTGCCCCTGTTGACATTTGAGGAAGGGGACGTTTTTGGATATGTGCCGTTTTTGGATGTGGGGCATGAACCTCGTCGTGCCTCGGTGCTGGCATCCAAGGATCTCAAGGTGAGCCGGCTTGATTCGGAAGGCCTTCAAAAAGAATACGACCAACTGTCAGGGACCTTCAGAAGATTGATTGACAGCGTGACCACTTGCGTTTCCTTGACGACCAGGTTGGCCTGCCATTTGCGGGAGCAGGAGACGCTTTAGGGCAGGCAAAAAGAGATTTGGAAAACAGCATAATAGCAAGACAAAGTCTTTTCAGTACAGCCGCTTGATCAGTAGAAAAACGTCCTTGGCGTGATTGAAGAAACCCACCGTTATTCTTATCTTCTTTCCCCGCACCTTTTTGTCCTTTTACTTTTTGCTCAAATCTGTTAGCTTTTTTAGGACGTCCTCTTACGGGACGTTTTCTTATTGCCTAAGACAACGGGCTCGGAAAGACACAATGATGCAACATCGAGAAGACCTTGGACCAGGTCGCGCAATAGATTCGGTGTGAGTTGGCTATGCTAAGGATCTACAACACCTTAACCAAGAAAAAGGAGATCTTTAAGTCCATAGAGCCGGGCAAAGTCAGGATCTACGTGTGTGGGCCCACGGTCTATGACGCCTGTCACATCGGCCATGCCCGCTCTGTCATCGTGTTCGATGTGATCGTTCGCTATCTCAGGGTCACAGGCTATCAGGTGACATACGTACGCAATTTTACGGACGTAGATGACAAGATCATCAACCGAGCCCACGAACTGGGCAGTTCGGTCAAGGAGCTGTCGGAAAGATACATCCAGGAATTCTATGAAGCCACAGATGCCCTCAAAGTGGAACGGGCCACCCTGGAGCCCAGAGCCACTGACCATATTGATGAGATTATCCAGGTGATTCAGCGTCTTTTTGACCAAGGGCTTGCCTATCAGGCAGACGGCGACGTCTTTTATTCTGTGGAGCGTTTTAAGGACTACGGCAAGCTTTCGGGCCGTAAATTAGAAGACATGCAGGCAGGCGCCCGGATAGAAATCGATGACAAGAAGCACAACCCTCTTGATTTTGTGCTCTGGAAAGGGGCAAAGCCTGGTGAGCCCATGTGGGACAGCCCTTGGGGAAAGGGGCGGCCCGGCTGGCACATCGAGTGCTCTGCGATGAGCACCCACTTCTTGGGGCAACACTTTGACATCCACGGGGGTGGCAAGGATTTGATGTTTCCCCACCACGAAAACGAGATCGCCCAATCAGAAGGGGCCTTCGGACAAAGATTTGTGAATGTATGGATACATAACGGGTTTGTCCAGATCAACCAGGAGAAGATGTCCAAATCGCTTGGGAATTTTCTCATGATTAAGGACATCTTGAAACGGTATCACTCAGAGGTGCTCCGCCTTTTCCTCCTTTCCAATCACTACCGAAGCCCGATAGATTTTACACACCAGGCCATGGCTGAAGCAGAAGCCGGCCTTGAAAAGATATATGCCTTGCTTCAGAGGATTGCCGAATTTGCCGGGCGCGATACTCCTGACCCAAATCAGCAAGGGCCGGGTGACCTGTGGGTGGGCTTTTGCGAGGCCATGGATGATGATTTCAATACAGCCAGGGCCATCGGGCTCGTGTTTGACACGGTCAGGAGTCTGAACCGGGTCATGGACAATAGGGTGGAGAGCGGAAGTTCAGAAACTCTGGCAAGGCTTGAATCCGGCCGAGCAGATTTGATGCGCGTTGGACGCGTTTTGGGCATCGGCGGGGAGTCGCCGTCACACTTTCTTCAACAAGAAAAGGCCAAGGCCGTAGAAAGCGAAGCCATCAATGAAACGTTGGTGGAGAGTCTCATCGCTGAGCGGCTCCAGGCTCGGCAGCAAAAGGACTGGGAGCGGGCAGACCGGATACGTTCCGAACTTTCCGCCATGAACATCGTGCTGGAGGATCGGCCGGACGGGACGACGTGGAAGGTCAAGGGCTAGCCGCTTCGGGCCGGTCTTTTTCCGTACCAACCTCCTCGTATGCTAATTCCGTTGTTCTCCCCCGTCGGCTGGCGGGGCACCGTGGAGCGAACTGACGGGTGTCCTCCTTCAAGCTGATATCGAATTTTACGCCCAAAGGCGACCAGCCGAGGGCGATTGAAGCGCTCAGCAAGGGTGTGCGCCGAGGGGACCCCTTCCAGGTGCTCCTCGGTGTTACGGGTTCCGGAAAAACCTTCACGATGGCCCATGTGATTGCTGACGTGCAGAAACCTACCTTAGTCATCGCCCCCAACAAAACCCTGGCGGCTCAGCTTTACAGCGAGTTCAAGACTCTCTTTCCCGAAAATGCCGTAGAATATTTTGTCAGCTACTACGACTACTACCAGCCCGAGGCCTATCTACCGGCCGCCGACACCTATATAGAAAAGGACGCTTCCATCAATGAGATGATTGACAGGCTGCGGCACTCGGCCACTCGTTCCGTCCTTGCCCGCCGTGACGTGATCGTTGTGGCGAGCGTATCGTGCATCTTCGGCCTCGGAGCCCCGGAAGACTATCTTCAAATGTGTCTTGAGCTGAACCAGGGGGCCAGCTTTGAGCGGGACGCCATGCTCGCCCGTCTGGTGTCCATGCAGTACACCCGAAACGACTATGATTTTCATCGGGACACGTTCCGGGTGAGAGGGGACCGCGTGGAGATTTTTCCCAGCTGTGAGATTCAGAGGGCCCTACGCATTGAGTTATTTGGCGACACCATTGAAGAGATTTGTGAGATAGACCCGCTACTCGGCAAGGTCCTGAAGCCCCTCAAACAGGTGGTCATTTTCCCGGCCAGCCATTACGCGGCCTCAAAAGTTACCTTGAAAAATGCCATGACGTGTATCAAAGAGGAGCTCAAGGAACGAATTGCTCATTTCAGGCAGGCCAAGAAATGGATCGAGGCCCAGCGTATTGAGGAGCGCACCGATTTTGACCTGGAGATGATGCAAGAACTCGGCTACTGTCACGGTATTGAGAATTACTCACGCCATCTTACCGGCCGACGCGCCGGGGAGCCGCCCCCCACCTTGCTCGCTTACTTCCCGGAAGATTTTCTCCTTTTTATTGACGAAAGTCACATTGGCGTTCCTCAAGTGCGGGGCATGTACCATGGGGATCGATCTCGGAAAGAGACCTTGGTGGAATACGGGTTCAGGCTCCCGTCAGCCCTGGACAACAGGCCACTGAATTTTGAGGAATTTACTCAAAAGATTTGTCAGGTAATCTTTGTGTCGGCGACCCCCGCGGAGTATGAGATTGGTATGGCCCGGGGCCGCGTGGCGGAGCAGATCATCCGCCCCACAGGCCTGATTGATCCCAAGGTGATCATCAGGCCTGGTGACCACCAGGTGGACGACCTGCTGGAAGAGATCAGACTTCGGGAAGAACGCAACGAGAGGGTCCTGGTGACCACCCTGACCAAACGCATGGCAGAGGACCTCACGGATTATTATGAGGAGTTGGGCGTTCGGGTCCGCTACCTCCATTCTGACATTAAAACCATTGAGCGGATGGAAATCATTCGGGACTTGCGTCTGGGGGTCTTTGACGTCCTCGTGGGAATTAACCTGCTCAGGGAAGGCCTCGACTTGCCCGAGGTCAGCCTCGTCGCCATCCTGGATGCTGACAAGGAGGGGTTTCTTCGCTCGGAACGTTCTCTCATCCAGACCTGTGGTCGGGCGGCCAGAAACGTCTTTGGTACGGTGATCCTTTACGCAAATCGTGTGACCCGTTCCATGCAGGGGGCTCTTGATGAGACGAATCGGAGGCGAAGCCTTCAGATGGCGTACAATGAAGCACACGGCATCACCCCTGAAACCATACAAAAAGAGATCACGAGTATCCTCAGTTCTGTCTATGAGGCAGACTACGTGACGGTGCCTGAAGTCTCTGAATCCGCGGCTCGGTACAAGTCCCTGGATGAGCTTCAGACAATCATAAGAGGGCTTGAGGACGAAATGAAAGAGGCTGTAAAGGAATTGGCCTTTGAGCGGGCTGCAAAGCTAAGAGACCAGATCAAAGACTTGCAGGCGCTGGATATGGAATTGAGATAGAAGATCCTCGTCTCGAATGTGAGACCCTTTATAAAGGACAGCGCGTGTGCGACTTCTTGCGGTGTCGTTTAATCATATCCGCCAGTGTGGTTGAATCCACGATTTTGTAAACGGCTCGCTGGATGTCATGCCAGATATCATAGGTGGCGCATCCCTTGGCTCGACGGCAGCGGTTGTTATCGTCCAGGCAGTCTACCAAAGACCACGATCCTTCCAGGGCCTGAACCATATCCCGGAGCGTAATTTCGCTGGGCTTTCTGGCCAGTCTGTAGCCCCCACATGCCCCGCGAGTGCTCCTTATGAGGCCAGGCGCCTTCAGCAATGGGATAATCTGTTCCATATACTTCATGGAAACACCTTGCCTTTCTGCCAGTGCCCTTAACGAAACAGGCCCTTTGCCGTCATTTTCGCCAAGGTCTACCATCGCTCTGGTGCCATAACGTGCCTTCGTGGATATCTTCACCCGCTGATTCCCCTTTCTTTGGGTCTGATCACTATATGTTGAGTATATACAAACCTTCTCGTTTTGTGAAGCATAAGAAGAACATGAGTG
>CAZCXI010000013.1:44819-48478 GCA_964502635.1 uncultured Desulfobacterales bacterium | reverse complement strand
CCAAGGTGAAGGTCAGTGATGTCTGGACGAGCGATCTGAACGACACGCCCAAGTCAGTGTTTTCAGTGGATGAGGACATTCGTTACCACGTCAGTTTCTCAACTACCGGGAAATACTCATACTTGATAAAGTCGCCAAAATCGAAGTCAAGAGCCACCAATACCACCGGCGCAGATTGGAAAACAATCCTGCCAAAGACCGATACCTTGTCAGCAGGCACCCACGAGTGGACCTGGGATGAATCCATTCCCTCAGCTGCCATACCCTTCTCGGAAGCAGAGGTCACGATTCTGGTTAGAATGCTTGATGGGGCCGGGGGCGCTTTACTCGACAAGGGGAAAAAGACGGCAACCTTCAGAGTCTTTCCGCAGGAAGAACCCGGAACGCAATAGACGTACTGTAGCAAGACCTTTGCACAACCTCGCCTCGCTCCTTGATATGAGGTTTTTGACCCATCTGAGGACGCGCTCACTAAACAGCCACGTCCTCTGGGCGTAGCTGTTTGCCCTTCCCCTAAGTCACTGATTTAATTGGTGGGCCGTACAGGAATCGAACCTGTAACCTCCTGATTAAGAGTCAGCTGCTCTGCCTAGTTGAGCTAACGGCCCGGGTCAGATTTCCATCCATGCTGCTTGCTGATTTCTTAACAGTCCTCGAAAAACAAGTCAACGACTATCTCCTTCACATGGCGAGGAAGTTCCCCGGGAATCTCCTTGAAGATTCTTTCACGCTCGGTTAGAGAAACAGTAAGGGCCCTGCGACCTTCCGGTTTTTAACGTCATCAATACCCTTTTTTCTTTAGGCTCACTTATAGCGAGTTTCAGACGTTTTGAAGCTCCCTGTAGCAAGCTACAGGGAATCTTCGACCGTAAGGAACGCTGACTTTATTCGATACGCTCGCTAACCCCGCAGCAATCTACGGGGAATGCGCTCGCTTTTTCGGTTCAAATTTAATTGCGGGCCGGCCGACTTAATCTCAGCAGATTCCCCCGAACTTGTTGAGAAGTTACGCTCTTTCGCTTCAACTCGTTGGTTAAAATCAAAATCAGGAGAACATCATCGCGACACCTTGTCTCCGAGCTTTCTAAGGGCATCGGCAGCCACTTCCCGTACCCATTCATCTTGGTCTTGCAAGGCTGTCTGGAGCGCCTCCCCTGCGCGCGGGTCTCCAATCCTGCCCAGGGCCTCTGCAGCATCGCGTCTTACCTCCATGGCCTCATCCTCCAACGCTCCCATAAGGGCTGGAACTGCCAGGGCGGCGTCGCTCTTCGTCTTGGTCAACCACCCCAAGGCCTCCGTTGCAGCTTCACGCGACAGTTGATCCCGGGATCCAAGCGCCGATAACCAGTCCTTGACTCCCCGGTGGTATGCAAGAGAGTATCTCTGGCCCCGCGGGGTCGTTACCGTGCCCCGACCGCAAAGGTGCACATACCCCACATGCTGCACCAGTTTTAGATGCAGCGGGAACAAGGGATCGCTATCAAATCTGAAGCCTCCAAACGAAACGCTACCCAGTAGTATGTGCTCTGCGCCGGCCCATGACAAGGCGCGAACAATATAACCACGCCTGAAGGCTTGATACATCCTGTATCCTGGTGGTTGACCAATAAGTATCAAGTAAGCGGAGCCCTCCTTGTCTGATCGCACAGCAACGCGCGTCTTGGTCACGCCCCCATTCAATGACGGCTCCATCTCGGAACGCCGAATACGCTCATCGGCACACATGTACACCTGCGCAATGCCGGCCATCTCTGGGTCCACGACCGGCATCAATTCCTTGATAGCAAAACGCCCAGCAGGCGCCGGCCCAGCACCCTGCTGGGCATGTGCCATGCCGGCCATGGCCATTGCCGTGATCATCGTTAACGAATTTCTAACAAGTCTTGAGGCCATGTGAGTCATCCCCTGGCGCAGAAATAGTGACACCCTGATCGAAAACTCGCGGCTGCATGTCAAAAATCGGTTTGGGCAACAGTCCGTTGACAGGCCGCCTTATCTGCGAGCATGAATCCCCTGAAACCGTTGGGTCAATACAGCGGGGCTGATTTCTTCAATATACGCTTGAATACCTGTCACAATGCCATCGACCACGTCTTGCTGGTAAGAGGTCGTGTTTAACCTCCGACATTCCTTTGGATTGCTGATGAAGGCAATCTCCACCAGTATACAGGGCATCTCAGCCCCCAGGAGCACATAAAAGGGGGCTTGCTTCACACCATGGTCCTTGATCCGTTTATATTTGGGCTTCAATGTCCGAACCAGGGCTTTCTGAACATGGCCGGCAAGACGGCTCGATTCGTTAACCTTGGCATTTTTCATGAGATCATTGAGGATCGCCTGAAGATCACTGATATTCTTGGTCGAGGTGGCATTTTCCCGCGCAGCTACCAGGATGGCTTCATCGTCAGTGGCTAAATTCAGAAAATAGGTCTCCACGCCGCTCGCATTCCTGTTTCTGCTCGCATTGGCGTGGATGGAGATGAAGATATCGGCACTCTTCGTGTTAGCCATAGCCGTCCGTTCCTCCAGGGAAAGGAACACGTCTCTATCCCTGGTAAGAACGACCTCGCATCCAAGCCTCTGGCGAATCATTTTCGCAAGTCTTCTGGAAACCTCCAAGGTGACGTTCTTCTCAAGAATGTGTTTGTCGTATCCAACCCCGCCGGGGTCCTTGCCACCGTGTCCCGGGTCGATGACAATCCGCCTTACCCCAAGGGCCAGTTGCTTGGCTAAGGACCCTTTTGGAACAGGGCCTCCTGGTTTCCCGACCTCCTCTTTGAAAGGCCTCTTTGACGAATGCTTCCTGGGGACTCCGTTAATATCCAGGACAATCCGGAAGGGGTTCTTCAAAGAAAAGATCTTGAATTTATCAAGAGACTTGATGTCCAATACCACCCGTACCGTGTCCGGTGTGTGGCGGGCTGCCCGTGCATTTCTCAGAAGGTCATCCCCAATGGGTACCATCGGTTTCAAGTTCGCTCCCATACGCGCCCCGTTGACATCAATGTAGAGGCGCTGAGGCTTTCCGATAGCAGGGTCCTTTTTCAACAGGCGGTGGGCGTAGGGCACCTCCTTATCCACATCGATCACCACACGCGTATAACTCGGATTGGACCAAAACCGTAGGTTTGTCACCTCGGCCAGGTCCAGCCCCACCCTATCGGAATTTTTCTGCGTGAAGACCGGTTCCTTGACCTCTGGCAAGGACCCGGACTCCGAGGCACCCTCTTTGGCCTGGAGGCGGGCAGCCGGCATCTCCTTCTGAGTCGCCCCATCCCCTTGGCCCACACGCAGGTCGGCAATCGCCTCTTCTGCCTTGACCCGGAACGGGCTCTTGGGAAAACGCTTTACCAACCGGCGGTAATAATCCAGCGCCTCCTGCCTGTCATGCAAGACAGAGGAAACCTTGTACAGCTCGGAATAAAGACGCCCCATCATAAAGAGGGCGTCATCGGCCCTCCGACCGCCCGGCTGGGCTGTATACACGGACTTAAATTTCTGGAGGCATAACAGCCACTCATGTCGAACCTTCTTCTTCTGATAATCCTGTAAGAGCCGCTCAAAACTTGACGCCGCCTGGCGATATTCATATTCGACGCTGTTATCGCCACTGGCAGGCCGGCCCAAAACGAAGAACAACGGCAAGACAATCAAGGGCA
>CAZCXI010000013.1:17121-44719 GCA_964502635.1 uncultured Desulfobacterales bacterium | reverse complement strand
GCTTCTATGTTCTTTAATATCTCTTTGGCCCTTTTAAGAACTTCCGCCGGAATCCCGGCCAGACGCCCCACCTGAATCCCGTAGCTTCGGTTTGTGGCCCCGTCTACCAGTTTTCTCAGGAAGATAACCTCTTCATTCCATTCCTTAACGGCCACATTGCAATTTTTTACCCTGGGTTTGGTGGCGGCCAGGTCCGTCAACTCATGATAGTGGGTGGCAAAAAGGGTCTTGATCCCCTTCCCTTTCCAGTCATGGAGATACTCAGTCACGGCCCAGGCGATACTCAGGCCGTCAAAGGTGCTCGTCCCTCTTCCGATCTCGTCCAGAACGACAAGGCTTCTTTCAGTGGCATTGTTCAGGATGTTGGCGGTCTCCTGCATCTCGACCATAAATGTGCTCTGGCCCTGGGCCAGGCTATCGGAGGCGCCAACCCGCGTGAAGATGCGATCCACCATCCCGAGGGATGCCTCTTGTGCCGGAACAAACGCCCCCATCTGAGCCATGAGGACGATGAGCGCGACCTGGCGCAGTACGGTTGACTTTCCGGCCATGTTGGGTCCCGTAATAACCAGTATCTGCCGGGAAGCGTTGTCCATTTCAATAGAGTTAGGAACGAACCGTTCTGATGTCATCAACTTCTCAACGACCGGATGACGGCTTTCTTTTAAGTAGAGGCTGCCGCCTTCATGGACCACCGGCTTTGTGTAGCCATTCTGATCGGCAAGTTCCGCCAGAGCAACCAGGACATCCACACGGGAGATGAGGTCAGCCATCTTTGCAACGCGGCGGCTATCGGCGGCCACCTTTTGCCGTAGCGTGCAAAAAAGCTCATACTCTAACTGAGCCCTTTTGTCCTCAGCACCCAGGACCTTGGCCTCATAGGTCTTGAGATCCTCGGTAATGTAACGCTCTGCGTTGACTAAGGTCTGCCTGCGCACATAGTGGGCCGGCACGGCCTTCGTGTGGGTCTTGGAAACTTCAATATAGTAGCCAAAAATCTTGTTGAACCCGACCTTGAGCGAGTTAATCCCCGCAGCCCCTCGTTCTTTGCCCTCCAAACGGGCAATCCAGTCCTTGCCTTCCCGGCTTGTGCGAATCAGCTCATCCAATCCCGTGTCAAAGCCGTGTTTAATCATCCCGCCTTCGCGCAGCGTCAGGGGGGGCGCATCGCAAATGGCTGATGCGATCAGGCGTCCGACATCAGCAAGGTCGTCCCATGCGTCCCTGATCTTCGAAAAAAGACCACCCTTACAGCCCTTGATCAAACCGCGGAGAGAAGGCAGTCTTTGGATAGAGTTCTTCAGTGCCACGAGATCTCGCGCGTTACAGCGATCAAGGGCAATCTTACTGTTTAGGCGTTCCAGATCATGAATGTCTTCCAGCGCCTCCCTCACGGAACGCCTTACAGGAGCCTTGTCTTTGGCCTCTTCCACGGCCTCCGATCTTTGCCGGATTTGTTCAACATTCAAGAGTGGATACCGAAGCCATGTTCGCAACATACGCCCGCCCATGGCTGTCACGGTGCAATCCATGGTGCCAAGCAGGGAACCACGTTTGGCACCGGTTCGCATGGTTTCAAAGAGCTCCAGGTTTCTCTTGGTCGTCTCATCTATGACCATGAAATCAGAAAGGCTGTATGACACGATGCGCGTCAGATGGACCAGGTCTGTCTTGTGGGTGTCATCCACATAGTGCAACAGGGCACCCGCTGCGGCGATGCCGGCCCGCCATTGCTGGCAGCCGAATCCTTCCAGTGAATGGGTCTTAAACTGCCTCAGAAGCCGTGTGTTCGCCGAATCAAATTCAAAGGTCTCATCGTCCAAGAAGCTGAATGAGGTTTGATCAAGGCTGTCCATCAGTGTCTTGACTTGAGGTGCCTCGCGATGGCAATCGGCCACCAACATCTCCCTTGGCTCTATGCGGCGGCACTCATCCAAGACCGCCTCGACTTGCCTGGATTCGGTAACCCTGAAAGTCCCGGTTGAGATATCCAAATGGGCAATGCCGTATCGGTCTTGCCAGAGATAGAGGGCCATAAGAAAATTATTTGATTTGGCATCCAGAATCTCCGTATCAATGACAACGCCTGGCGTTATGACCCGAACAACATCCCTTTTCACAAGCCCTTTGGCCTTTGCAGGGTCCTCCACCTGTTCACAGATGGCTACCCTGAAACCCCGTTCGATCAACGGGGCGATATAGGCCTGAGCCGCATGGTGAGGAACGCCACACATGGGAATCGATTCCTCGTCTTTCTTGTTTCGGGAGGTAAGGGCGATGTCAAGAATACGAGATGCGACCTTTGCGTCTTCGAAAAACATCTCGTAAAAATCGCCCATCCGGAAAAACAGGATGGCATCAGGGTGGTTCTCTTTGATGGACAGATATTGCTGAACCATCGGGGTGGCTTTAACCATGATACCACAATCCCTTTGGCCTCATGCAAGAACTTCTAGGCACTTTCGCTTTCTTTTGGGGAAGTCGTTTCTTCTGCAACAGGCAGGCTTTTGAGCGCCTTGATTTCTTCCTCTTGCTTGGCGATGGTTTCGAGATGGTTTTGTATGGTCTTCTTGGCCTTAAACCGTTCACCCAGACTGTAGAAATAAGAAACCAGAAGGCCAACAAGCAAGAACCCCAAAAAGTACACCGATAAGGGGATAGTCGGGCTTTCACCACTCCACACCCAAAGGTTAAGCCGTAAGGATTTCTCGTCCATGAAAACGTTCAGATTCTGCACCACGGCAAGCACCAGAAAAATGATCACCAGCGAGAAAAACAGAGGCTTCACAGATTTCATCCCAAATCCTCCTTGTATTTTAACCTGCGCCTTCCAAGGCTTCAAAATGAGGCTTCAGATTCCGATAAGTGGCCTCGAGATGCTCCGGAATGACCCGCACCTCGGCAAAGACCGTCATCGCATTGGTGTCGCCGTGCCAGCGCGGCACGATATGAAAATGGAGATGCTGCTCAACCCCGGCACCCGCGACCACTCCGAGATTAAGTCCCACATTGAATCCGTCCGGCTTCATCACCTTCTTCAGGATTTCGACGGCGTCTTTGACCGTCCTCAGAAGGTCGGCCGTCTCCTCTGACGTCAAGTCGTCCAGACCGGCTATGTGCCTCTTGGGGGCGACCAAAAGATGGCCATTAATATAGGGATACTTGTTCATCATGACCATGGAGAGTGCGCCCTTGTACAGGGCGAGGTCCCCCTCTTTGGACAGGGCAAGACAAAAGATGCATTCGTCTTGCTTCTCGCTTAGGATGTACTCCATTCGCCACGGGGCCCACAGTGTCTTCATGTCTTCACGTCAATATATCCAGAAGTCCCGCCACAATCGCTCCACTCGGCAGGCGAACCGTCCGTGTAGCTCTCTTAAAATAATATAGCAGGCCCAACCAAAAAAACAAGCCCTTTCCCCAACACTGATCAAGGAGGAGAACTAACCCAACTTGACCAATTCCACCTGACCCCACGCCCCCATCTTGTCATCGACTATGACAGCAATACCCAGAACGCCGTCGATGTCTTCTCCAAAACGGATGGCAGACGCGATGTCAACCTTATCTGAAACCCGATTCCCGATGGCCGTGGCGGCCGCATCAGCCAGGGCCGCAGACGCTGAAATGACAACGGCTGCGTCCGCTCTTCCAAGGCTGAGGGAATGTCCTACGGTTCCCGAAGAAGTGCAAACGCCTACAGGGCTTTCCGGGGAATCGATGCGCACGCCCAGCTTGCCGCTTAACGGCGAATGACCGGCAAGTATAGCTACAGTCAGTGGAAAGGGCGTCCTGATGAAAACGTCTCCGCCATTCTCAATGATCACCTTCTCGCTGTGGGCCAAGAGATCTGTGCCCACATACTCGGCCACGGCGCCCGCAACGGCTCCCATGGGGCCCACTCCCGCCTTCCTACCAGCCTCCATCATCGTCTTTACAATTGGCGGCGCAAGGGGGTCGCGAGGGCATGGTGTCAGCCTATCAACAAAGTCCGGATGGTCCCCGATGTATCTTTCCAGGGCCATTCTGTGTTTCAGGACGAAAGCCCTAGTTTCAGCTTCGAGGGGCCTCTCCGTCCTGACCATCAAATCAGTTTCCTTGACGATGACACGAAAAGTCTCAAGTTTGTGCCCTGAAACAAGGCTGCGGTAATTGCGATCCTGATTTGGGTTCATAGGACCCGTTCCTGGTTATGGGTATGCGGTTATTGCCTCTGGCAAACGGTCTCCACCGCACCATAACCTAAGAAACCGTTGATCGCCTCCGTCAGTGCCGTTCCCGCTTTCAGCCTCATGTGGTCGGGTAGTGCAATAACGGTTTCCGTTCTTTGGGGCATCCGCAGATGCAGATAGGCACTGGAGGTCCCCTTGTGCTTCCGCAATATTGCGTAAAGCTTTTCCAGCATTTCTTTGTCAAGACTCGTCATGTCAAGGTTTAGGCGGACACTGGTTGTCCAGGTTTCCTCGGCCTTTTCTATGGGAATGACTGAATCGCCAAGGATCTTTACCGCTTTTTCATCCTTTGTCACACGACCTTCCACAAATATCGCAGTGTCTTTCTGAATGAGATCCGACACGCTTGCGAACAAGGATGAAAAAAGCGTCACCTCTGCAAAACCACTCAAGTCTTCAAGGGTGACGAAGGCCATACGGTCGCCCTTTCTGTCGTTGTAGTGCTTGTAATCTCTCACAAGCCCGCCTATGCGAACAGCAGCACCGTCGGAAAGTCCCCGGAGACTCATGGTGTCCGTGTTGGCAAATTTTTTGAGGACGTATTCATATTTGGCCAGAGGGTGACTGGTAATGAAAAGCCCCAGAGCTTCCTTTTCGCAGTGCAAGAGTTGGCTCTCATCCCATTCCTTCATCTCAGGCAGTGGGGGATAAGCAACGCCTGCGTCCTGTTGCGACATGACCTCAAAAAGGCTATACTGACCATTGATGCGATCCCTCTGGATCTTGTGTCCGATTTCCATAGCCATCCCCAGTACCGACATCATCTGGGACCGTTTTGTACCAGGGAAATCAAAGGCGCCGCATTTAATCAAGCTCTCAATGACCCTCCGATTGACCCTTCGGTGATCCACCCGTTCGCAGAAGTCGAACAACGATTCAAAAGGACCACCCGATTTTCGTACCTCAAGGACGGACTCAATCGCCCCTTCTCCCACGTTCTTAACCGCCGCCAGACCGAAACGAATGGCGCCCTCCACCACCGCAAAATTCATGTCGCTCTTATTGATGTCAGGCGGAAGTATTTTGATGCCCTGATCGCGACATTCCGCAATGTACTTAACGACCTCCTCGGTGGCGTTCATCTCGCTGGTCAGGATGGCGGCCATAAACTCAACCGGGAAGTGGGCCTTCAGGTAGGCTGTCTGAAAAGCAATCATGGCGTAGGCGGCGCTGTGGGCCTTGTTGAAGCCGTAGCGTCCAAATTTCTCCATAAGATCAAAGATCTTTTCCGCCTTTTCCGGGTCCACCCCTTTGTCCTTGGCCCTGATCAGAAAACGCTCCCTCTCTTGAGCCATAATCTCGCCTATCTTCTTACCCATGGCCTTTCGAAGATTGTCAGCCTCGGCCATGGAATAGTCTGCGAGCACGCAAGCGATGTTCATGACCTGTTCTTGATAGAGGATTACGCCGTAGGTGTCTTTCAGGATAGCTTCAAGCTCAGGGAGAAGGTAGGTCACTGCCACCTGGCCGTTTTTCCTTTTAACAAACGCGTCATGCATCCCGCTGTCCAAGGGCCCTGGACGATAGAGGGCCACCAAGGCGACAATGTCCCCGAAACAGGCCGGCTTCAGGCGAAGTAACAGGTCCTTCATGCCCGAACTTTCAAGCTGGAAAACGCCTGTAGTCCGGGCCGATGCGAGGAGTTCGAAGGTCTTCTTGTCCGTGAGGTCCAGGTTCGCTAGATCTGGAGGCGTGCCGCCGCCTTTGCCGATGATGTCGCAGGTCTCTTTCATCACGGTCAGATTGCGAAGACCCAGAAAGTCAAACTTGATCAGCCCGATTCTCTCCGCCGCCTTCATATCATACTGCGTGACCACTTCCCCCTTTTTGCCCCGGGCTAGGGGGAGGTACTCGACCAGAGGCCGGTCGGAGATCACCACGCCAGCGGCATGGGTGGAGGCATGCCTTGGAAGCCCTTCCAGTGCCTGAGCCACGATGAGGAGTTCCTTGATACGGGGGTCTTTTTCAGCCGCAGCCTTGAGTCTCGGTTCCTGAGACAGGGCCTTGGCCAGACTGATGTTGAGCACTTCAGGTATCATCTTGGCTATGCTGTCCACTTCTCTCAACGGAATGTCCAGGGCTCTGCCCACATCCCTTATCACAGCTCTGGCCTGCATTTTTCCAAAGGTGATGATTTGGGCAACATAATCAGGGCCGCCATATTTCTCCACCACATACTTGAAGACGGCGTCCCGACCTTCTATGCAAAAATCAATGTCGATATCAGGCATGCTCTTTCGGGCTGGATTCAAGAAACGTTCGAATATGAGGCCGTAAGCAATAGGATCCAGGTCCGTAATCTTCAGGGCATAAGCCACAAGACTGCCCGCCGCCGAGCCGCGCCCGGGCCCCACGGGGATCCCCTGCTCCTTGGCAAAGCGGACAAAATCTGCAACCACCAAAAAATAACCTGAGAAACCCATCTTCTTGATCACCTCGAGTTCTCGCTCAAGACGATTCCGGTATCTCTCGTGATCGACGGCCGAGAAGTCGCGATCCCCGGAAGAGGCCGTCTGCAATCGTTCTTTCAGTCCCCTTGCAGCCTCTCGCTCAAGGTATGAGTCCACGTCGGCAGGATCATCGCCTTGCGAGGCGGCCCCCGCATCCTCAAGGCCATGGGGGACCCGAAATCTCGGAAAATGATAAGAGCCCAAATCGAGCTCCAGGTTGCAGCGGTTGCCGATGTCAACAGAATGCTTGACGGCATCGGGATAGTCCGCAAAGTCCAGCTTCATCTCCTCCGGAGACTTGAAGTAAAGCTGATCGGTCCGGAACTTCAGACGCTTGTCTTCCTGAACCGTTTTGCCGGTCTGGACGCACAACAAGATATCGTGAGCGCGGGTATCTTCCGGGGCCAGGTAGTGGCAGTCATTTGTCGCAACCAGCGGCATGGAAAGCTCATGCGCCATCTCTCTTAGGGTTCGGTTGACCGTCTCCTGGACCTGGATACCGTTGTTTTGGACTTCCAGGTAGAAGTTGTCTTCACCAAAGATACGCTCGTAGGTGCGGGCAGCGTCCGCGGCCTTGTCCAGGCGCCCGGCCTGTATTAACCGGGGGATCTCCCCATGGAGGCAGGCACTCAGAGCAATGAGCCCCTCACTGCACTCTGAGAGGATGGTCTTGTCCACCCGGGGTTTATAGTAAAAGCCCTCTAAATGGGCAGCCGTGACCAGCCGGCAGAGGTTTTTATACCCCTTCGCGTTCTTCGCCAGGAGGATGAGGTGAAACAGTCCGCCTTTTTGACGGCGATCCTTGTCAAAACGGCTGGTGGGGGCCACATAGACCTCGCACCCTATGATGGGCTTGATACCGGCCTTGTACGCCTTCTCATAAAACTCAATGACCCCGTACATGGTGCCGTGGTCGGTAATGGCTAATGAGGGCATCCGGAAGGATGCTGCCCGCTGCAGCAGGGAGTCGATGCGAATAGCCCCGTCGAGCAGGCTGTACTGGGTATGAACGTGGAGGTGGACAAAATCAGAAGAGGGCATTAGTCTAACAAATAATTGGGGGCTTCTTTTGTGATGATGACATCATGGACATGGCTTTCGCGCAAACCCGAAGGGGTAATACGGATGAACCGGGCATCTTGGCGCAACGCCTCGATCGTTTCGCACCCCACATAGCCCATGCCGGCCTTGAGACCGCCCACCAGCTGGTAAACACATGCGGCAAGGGACCCCTTGTAAGGAACTCGACCCACGATGCCTTCCGGGACAAGTTTTGCTTCCTGGGCGAGGTCTTCTTGATAGTACCGATCTTTGCTCCCCTTCTTCATGGCCTCCAGAGAACCCATGCCTCGATATACCTTATAGCTTCGTCCCTGGAATAGGATCGTTTCACCCGGGCTCTCGTCAGTCCCTGCAAAAAGGCCTCCAATCATGACACAGTGGGCACCTGCAGCTATTGCCTTGGTGATATCCCCTGAGAACTTGATCCCTCCGTCAGCGATCAGGGGCACTCCGGTTTTCTCGGAAACGGCCCTGCAGTTCATAATGGCTCTCACTTGGGGAACCCCCACGCCGGCGATGATGCGTGTCGTACAAATGGACCCTGGACCAATGCCCACCTTGACACCGTCAACCCCTGCCTTGATCAGGGCCTCAGCCCCCTCCGCCGTCGCCACATTGCCAGCAATCAAATCAATGTCTGTAAAGGTCTGTTTCAACCTCTCAATGGCTTTCAAGACGCTGGCCGTGTGGCCATGAGAGGTATCAATGACAACCACATCCACACCTGCACCAACAAGGGCCTCGGTGCGCTCTTCCATGTCAGCCCCCACGCCGACGGCGGCGCCCGCCCTGAGCCTGCCCAGACTGTCCTTGCATGCATTGGGATATTTCTTGATTTTTTCGATATCCTTAATGGTAATAAGTCCTTTCAAGCGTCTTCTATCATCTATGACCAAAAGCTTTTCGATTCGGTGCTTGTGGAGGAGCGCCTTGGACTCTTGCAGGGTGATCCCATCGGGCACCGTCACCAGGTTCTCTCGAGTCATCACGTCAGAGACCTTCTTGTTCATGTCTGTTTCAAATCGAAGATCCCTGTTCGTCACAATCCCCGCCAGATGCTCCCCCTTGACAACCGGCACCCCCGAAATCCGGTACCTCTCCATGAGCGCTACAACTTCGTGGATGGGCTTGTCAGGTTCAATCGTCATCGGATCGACGATCATTCCGCTCTCCGACTTCTTGACCTGATCCACCTCTTGGGCCTGGCTCTTGATGCTCATGTTCCGGTGAATAATCCCAATGCCTCCTTCTCGTGCCAGGCTGATCGAGGTTTCACCTTCGGTCACGGTGTCCATGGCTGCACTGACGATGGGGATATTGAGTGATAGCCTTCTTGTCAAACGGCTACGCACATCCACGTCTCGGGGTAACACCGCTGAATAGGCGGGCACGAGCAAGATATCATCAAAGGTCAAACCTTCCTCAAACATGGTCTGTGCCATGGGCATCTCCTCTATCCTTTTTGGGCAGCAATGATTAACAAATGGGCCTGCCTTTGGCAACGATTTATTTGAACCAACGGGATTGGGTCTTGACAACTATTGAGTCAAAAAATTATACATTTTAAGATATTAGGTTTGTTAGAAGGCTAAAATTGATGGTTTGATTGGGCCCGAGGGTTCGTCATATGAGGCGTGTCCTCAAGCCCAAAGGGTGAATGATTACACACATCATGCTGCTCGCTATTAATCCCAAGAATCCACAACCCCGCTTGATCCAAAGGGTGGTACAGATCCTGAAAGACGGCGGAACCATCGCTTACCCCACGGACACGTATTACGGTATGGGTTGCGATATCATGAACAAGAAGGCGATCGGCAAGATGTACAGACTGAAACAAAGAAGTCAGAAAAAACCCTTCAGTTTTATCTGCTCCGACCTCAAGGACATCAGCCAGTATGCCAAGGTCTCTAACTATGCGTACAAAACCATGAAGCGGTTGCTCCCTGGGCCTTACACGTTTATCTTGGAGGGGTCCAAGCTCGTTCCAAAGATTATGTTAACCCGACGAAGAACGGCGGGGATTCGAGTGCCGGATCACCCCATTTGTTTGGCCTTGGTCAAGGAACTCGGCCATCCCGTCATATCGACCACCGCAACCCTTGCTGAGGGCCAAGTCCTGTCTGATGCCTCCCTGATCCACGAGATTCTTGGATCTCAAATCGACCTCGTCATAGATGGCGGGCCAGTGCCTGGCATGCCTTCAAGCGTGGTTGCCCTGATCGATGATATGCCTGAAATAATACGGGTGGGATTGGGAGATGTTGGTTTTTTTTAACGGTTTGTGCGCCGACTTAGATCTTCTCCGGGCCTGAAGTGAACCACCCAATGGATGGGCACATCAATGGCGGCTTCGGTCTTAGGGTTCCTTCCCTTTCTTGCCCTACGCTGTCTTGCCTTGAAACGCCCCACACCTCGCACCTCGACCGCTTCACCCCGAATTAGGCCTTGTGCCATGCTCTCAAATAGAGCGTTCACCACGGTCGTCATGTCCCGCTTCGTAATACCGGGAAATGCTCTCACTAGGTCTTCCACAAGATCGTTCTTGACCACGGCTTATGTCCTGCCCGGCAAGCAAAGATATCCGGAATGAACGGCGCCGGCACCAATCTGATCCAGGGCGCCCGTCCAAGTGGAAGACCCAAGAAGGTACTGCAAGACCGAAAACTTGCTCTTCTTGGCATAAACAACCGAGGGTTCGCCTTTGATGCCGCCCAGCGTGGCCGCCACGCTTATCGCATCCTCAAGGTTGCCCAAGCTGTCCAGCAGGCCCAGTTTCTTGGCCTGTTCCCCTGACAAGATGCGACCATCGGCAATGGCCCAAATCTTTTCCTTGGAGATCTTCCGAGCCTCGGCCACAGCCGCCACAAACTGCTCATGTACATTATCAATAAAGGCCTGCAGCAGTGCTTTTTCCTTGGGCGTCATCTTCCGTAATGGAAAACCTATGTCCTTGTATTCCCCACTCTTCAAGACAAAGGCCGAAATCCCTATTTTCTCAAATAGCTCCTGGAAATTGGCAAATTCCATAATGACGCCAATGCTGCCCGTAATGCTCCCGGGGTTTGCCATGATATGATCAGCTGCCGACGCGACGTAATAGCCGCCGGAGGCTGCAATAGCCCCCATGGAGGCAACCACTTTCTTGACACGGCTCGTTTTTCGTACCTCTTCATAGATCTCTTGGGAAGGACCCACGCCGCCGCCCGGCGAATTGATTCTTAAAACAATCGCCTTCACATCCTCGTTGTTGCGAAACTCTTTTAGCTGAGTAAGGGTCTGCTTGGGATCAGTAATCACACCCGTGATTTCAATCACGCCAACCTGTTCGCCAAACCGGAATGTGGAGTCCTTCTTGCCCAGGTAGAAAAGGACGGCCACACTGATCATCACAATCGCTCCGATGCCGAACATCACCAACATGGAGAATAAGATAGGATGCCTTCGTACGAACATGATATTTTTTCAGGAGGGTATCTGAACGGCTCTAAGAGAAATGTCTATGGATTCTCAAAAGGTATCTCCCGGTGGCAGGTCTCTAAGCGCCTTGGTTTGTATTCTTTTCCTCGGTCTCGGCGTCTGCCGTCTCCTCTGTAGCCGAATCAGTTGTCTGTGTGACTTCTTCAGAAGGCGCGGCCTCGTCGTGACCCGCCGGTGCTGTTTCCGTCTCCTGCTCAGCCCCCGGGGCGGTTTGATCTGTCATTGCTTCCGTCTCCGGCACAAAAGCGCCTTCTTCCCCTTGATCCCCACCCCCGCCTTCCGGGGTCTCCTCTTCAGGGCCTTGAACCTTTTCCGCAGATGTCTCACCGGCATGCTTCGCCATCCCTTCGTCGGCTGATTTGTCCTTGAGATTCTCTTTCAAGACTTCTCCCAAACTAGATGGAGAACCCTTGTAACCGCTCAAATAATCGGCTACCAAGTCATGCTCTTCATCCACCTCAATCTGTTTCATCGAAAGGCCGATCCGTCGCTCCTTGGGATTAATGTTGAGCACCTTAGCCCCGACGACTTCCCCAACTTGAAACCTGCCCAAAGGCGTCTTGACCTTCTCCGCGGTAACTTCTGAAACATGGACAAGGCCCTCAATACCTTCCTCCAGCTCGACAAAGACACCGAAGTCTGTGACATTCGTGATAGTGCCCGTGATTTTGCTTCCAACCTTGTAACGTTCAGGAACAGCTTCCCATGGGTCACGTTGAAGCTGCTTGATGCCCAGAGCAAAGCGCTCGTTTTCCTTGTCAATGTTCAGCACGACCGCCTGAACTTCCTCACCTTTCTTATACAGCTCCAAGGGGTGTCGAATACGCTTCGTCCACGACATGTCAGAAATATGCACCAGGCCGTCGATCCCCTCGTCAATCCCAATGAACAAACCAAAATCCGTAATGTTCTTGATCTTCCCCTCGATCGTAGTCCCCACGGGGTACTTCTCGGCAATCACGTCCCATGGATTGGGCACCACTTGCTTGATTCCCAGAGAGATCCGCCGGTTGTCAACCGAGATGTTCAGGACAACAGCCTCTACTGTCTCACCAACGGACACGACCTTGGAGGGATGACGAATCTTTCTCGTCCATGACATCTCAGAAACGTGAATCAGCCCCTCCACCCCTTTTTCCAGTTCCACGAAGGCCCCGTAATCCGTCAGGCTCACGACCTGGCCCACAACGTGGGACCCTATCAAATATTTTTCTCCGGCGGTTGTCCAGGGATCAGGCACAAGCTGTTTCAACCCGAGAGACACCCGTTCCCGTTCCAGATCGAGGCTCAATACCTTCACCGTGATATTGTCTCCCACGGAGAACATCTCAGACGGATAGTTCACGCGACCCCAGGACATGTCCGTAATATGGAGAAGGCCGTCAATGCCTCCCAAATCAACGAAAACGCCATATTCGGTAATATTCTTTACCACGCCATCCATCACCTTGCCTTCGTGGATCGTGGCAAGGGTCTCTGCACGCTTTTCCTCTCGGTCCTTCTCAAGAATCACCCGTCTTGACAGTACGATATTGCTTCGCTTCCTGTTGTACTTGAGCACTTTGAAATCGAATGTCTTGCCGACCATTTGGTCAAGGTCACGCATCGGCCGAAGGTCCACTTGAGAACCGGGTAAAAAGGCCGGGATGCCGATGTCAACCGAGAGTCCGCCCTTAACACGGTTGGTTATGACCCCCTGAACCGCTGCACCTTCTTCATACGCCCTCTGAATATCATCCCAGACCTTGATCCTTGAAGCCTTGTTCTTGGAAAGTCGTACAGCCCCGTCTTCATCTTCCCAGCGTTCCACCATGATGTCGATGGTATCGCCTACAGCGGCCTCGATCGTGCCATCCGGCCCCATGAATTCGTCAATAGGGACTTGGCCTTCAGACTTATACCCAATATCGACCAAGACAAACTCCTTGTCGATCTGGATGATCTTACCGTGGACAACCTCCCCTTCCTGCACCCGCCTAATGCTCTCTTCATACATCTCCATGAGGGCCTCTTGCTTACCCTCTTCGGCTTGGGTGCCCTCTGCTTTCGCGCTGGCTTGGATCACTCCCTCTTGCTTACCCTCTTCGGCTTGGGTGCCCTCTGCTTTCGCGCCGGCTTGGATCACTCGGCTGGAATCAAGGCTTTCTTCTGCTGGTTCCTTTTCTGTGGACTCAGGGGATTCGGATCTCTCCGGCTCATAACCTTCGCCCAAGCCTTCCGCCCCTGTTTCTGGTTTGCTTTCTTCTTGTTCGGTGTGAGTATTCTTTTCCAACCCTTCCATTAAACATCGGCCCCCTTTACGATTTGGTTAGCCGGCACCGGGCTAGGCACCGGATCCTAAAAATATATTTATATAGCAAGCGTTTTTGCAAAAAACAACCTTTATTTGACTGACACGCGAACATGACCAAGCATTAGTTCAACCACCCGGCGGATCTTGAGGGAAGTTGAATCGATTCTAATCGCGTCATCGGCCGGCTTCAAGGGCGCCAGGGCACGACTGGAGTCATCCCTGTCTCTCTTCTGCATGGAGTGGGTCACCTCATCCAGGCTGATATTCACCCCCGTGGCCGCCAACTCTTTGTGACGTCTCAACGCTCGAACCTTGGGGTCAGCATCCAGGAAGAACTTGACATCAGCACCTGGAAAGACCACAGTGCCCATGTCCCGTCCCTCAAAGACAACGCCCCCATTTTTCCCCATCTCCCGCTGCACGCCCAGAAGGCGCTGCCTGACGACAGGCTTCGCCGAGACAGCAGACGCGAGCATGGTAATCTCCGGAGTCCTTATCTCATCCGTGATATCGGCCTCGTTCATGTACAATCTCGGCCCCTTTGAGCTGTTTTCAAATCGGAATCTGAGGTGCCTGCAGATTTGCGCCACCCTGCGGTCCGCATTTGCCGGGCATTTTTCAGACAGCACGGCAAGGGCAACCGCCCGGTATAAAGCTCCCGTGTCAACATAAGTATACCCCAACTCCTTCGCCAGGAGCCGACTCACCGTAGTTTTGCCGGCGCCGCCAGGGCCGTCTATGGTGATCAAGAGGCTCGCCACCTAAAGCACCTTTTTCAATGCTTCAATAAAACGCCGGTTTTCCTCCGGCAGGCCCACGGTGACTCGAATATGGGTGGGGTACCCATAAGCATTCATGGCCCTGACGATCACCCCCCTGCCAAGCAACTGCTCGAAAAGCCCTTTGCCGTCTTGTCGCACATCAATCAGCAAGAAGTTGGTCTGCGTCGGAACATATTGAAGCCCCATGTCGTCGAGTTCTTGATAAAAAAAGTCGAGTCCCTCATGGACCATCCCGACGGTCTTGCCGAAAAAGGTGTCATCATCCAATGCCGCCAGCGCACCCACCTGTGCCAGGGAATTCGTATTGAAAGGCTGCCTGACCCTGTGGATAAAATCCGCCAACCGTTGCCTCATCACACCGTAACCTATGCGAAGACCGGCCAAGCCATAGGCTTTTGAAAAGGTTCGAAGCGTGACCACCAGTTTGTCGCTATCCAGATAGTCGGGGCCCATGGGGCAGCCCTCGTCTCTCACAAACTCTATGTAGGCTTCGTCTATCACGAGAATCACGTCCTTTGGAACCTGGGCCAGGAATCTTTCAAATGCATCTCGGGAAACGACTGTTCCCGTAGGATTGTTCGGGTTGTTCACAAAGGCCATGCGTGCGCCACTGGAAATGCTTGACGTCATGGCCTCCAGATCCACCGACAGATCTTTCAGAGGCACCTTGACGGCCTTGGCTCCGCACGCCTCCACCATGATCTCATACATCAAGAATGACGGGGCTGGCATAATCACCACATCGCCTTCTCGGAGAAAGGTTCGAACGAGAAGCTCAATGATCTCGTTGGACCCATTTCCAAGGACAATGTTGTTTCTGGAAACCCCAAGTTTTTCAGCCACTCGCCCCCTCAGAAGGTAGCCGTTACCATCCGGATATCGGTGCAGGTTCGTCAAGGCGCCTTTGATGGCCTCAACGGCTTTTGGCGAGGGGCCCATGGGGTTCTCATTGGAGGCCAGCTTGATGGAACCGGTGATGCCAAGTTCTCGTTCCAGTTCTTCCATCGGCTTTCCCGGAACATACGGCTTGAGTCTGGCGATGTAGTCAGGAACTTTCATAGAAACCACCTGCATCAACGTTCAGCAAGGATATCCCGTCATGCACGTTTCTTCCACAGGCGAAACTCAAATAATTCTTCAAAGGTCTTTCACTGTGTACGGTCCCCTTGCTACCACAATTTGACTGACCTCAAAAGGACTTTTCAGGGATCCTTCTTGCCAAATGGGCTCTACCATCATATGCTGGTAATCGGTTACGGGCCCAGACATGAAACCTGTGCAGACCGGCATTGAGACGCTTATTGCTGACCCCCCACGGATGCTCCAAGGAAGACGCCTCGGGCTCCTGGCAAATCCTGCCGCTGTTGACCGAAGACTTCGGCCCAGCCATGCTTTGATTGAACATCGTTTCCCCGGCCAGCTCAAGGCGCTGTTCAGCCCCCAGCATGGATTCTTTGCTGAAAAGCAGGATAATATGGTCCCTTCCGAGGATATGGTTCACCCCGTTCTCAATATTCCCGTTTTCAGCCTCTATGGGGTGACCAGAACGCCCACTGAGGCCATGCTTGAGCCAATAGATGTACTCATCATTGATCTTCAGGACGTGGGAACTCGGGTTTACACCTTCATTCATACCATGGCATTGTGCCTTGAAGCTGCTCGCAGCCACGGCAAACACATTGTTGTGTTGGACCGTCCAAACCCTATTGGAGGAGACCGTCTGGAAGGCAATTGCCTGATACCTGAATACACCTCTTTCGTCGGCATGTACCCCATCCCCATGCGTCATGGTCTCACCATAGGAGAAGTTGCCCTCCTTTTTAACAACCACTTCGGCATCGGGTGTGAATTGACGGTAGTGCCCATGGCAGGATGGCAGCGGAACATGCTTTTCCACAACACCGGCCTGCCATGGATTGCGCCATCTCCCAACTTGCCGACACCCACTTCTGCTCTGGTGTATCCCGGGCAGGTGCTTTGGGAAGGAACCAATGTGTCTGAAGGGCGCGGCACCACTCAACCCTTCGAGCTTTTCGGCGCCCCCTTTTTTGATGTGGTTCGTCTTAGAAAATCTATGCCTAAGCAAAGTCTTTCCGGGGTCAACCTGCGTCCTATTGCCTTTGAGCCCACATCCAACAAATGGGCGGCACGGTTGTGTCATGGTTTTCAGCTTCACGTTATCGATCCAGAACGTTACAGACCCTATAGAACGACGTTGGCCCTGCTACAGGCCGTGGTTGCTCTCCACCCTCAGACTTTTCAATGGAAGCCGCCACCCTACGAATACGAATTCGAAAAGTGCCCCTTTGACCTCATTACGGGGGATCCTGCGGTTCGAAAGGCCATAGAGAATATGGAACCTTTGGAAGACATGGAAGAAAGTTGGCGTGGGGATCTACTAGCCTTTGAGGAACTCCGAAGGGCGTATTTTCTCTACGAATAGAAGCAGTTAACGGTCTTTCAGGGCACACCCGCACGGCCCGGCAAGAACGGGCTGACCACTTGGCGTAGGCGACGCTGAACCAGGCCACAGGAGAATAGAAAGGCAGACCGGCATGATGAGAAGGATCGCCATTCCCAGATTCGCTCGTTAATCCTCCAGCCAGCCGGAGAGAATGCCTTTGTTTCTGCGGCTCAAAAACATAAACCCCGAACAGGGTTGGACGGGGCTTATGTCAAAAAATGGGTCCCGACTCAGTGCATCGGGAGGCCAATTATTTCTTTCCTTTTTTCTCTTCCTTTTCGCCCTTTAACCCTTCAACCTCTTTCTTAAGGTCGTCAACCTCTTTCTTATACTTGTCAACGTCTTCTGAGCCACTGGATGAGGCCGCAAAATTCTCCTCTTTGCTCTTCCATGTGTCCTTCAATTCGTCAAACCCTAGATAGATGGCCAGTGCGCCACCCGAAAGAAGGGCAAAAGGAATCGCTCCCGCCAATAGCTGTAAAAAAGGTTTCCACCATACTGCCAGGCCGATAATTCCCAGGACCGCCGCAGCCGCACCGCCGATTAATGTCTTCATGTTACACCGTCCTCCTTTTATTCAAATATTTCCTATGCCCTTACGTCCTGTGTACAAAGTCACAAGTTCACTGCTTAACATAAGGCGCGAACCAAATCAAGCCAAAAATACCTCTCACCCCTTTTTTCGATCAAAAAGGGATATGACTTTATCATCCCCTGTGACGCCCTTCCTTTCTAAGCTCCTATCGGACGACATGGATTTAGGCCGGGCTTCGTGGGACCCGCTGACCTTTTCGATTCTCATCTTTAGTCCATTCATCGTAAAAGTCTCCCCATTGATGTACCCCTCCCGAAGTATCCAAATGGTTTCTTCAATAGGGATGTGCAATACAAGAAACTTGACCTGGTACCACCCTGGCTTGGCGTCCGTCCAGATATCTTCGATACGAGCAAAAAAAGCGGGCTGCTCTTCCTGACGAACCAAAACTAGATCTCCCACGGTGGTCATATATTTCATTCATAGCACACTATTTTCAAATTGACATGAAGAAAATCTGTGTTATTTTGCCGTCACTCCTGGCGAAGTCTAATAAGTGAAGAACTTCAGCTTTTACCAAGCATCTCGCATTGTTCGGCCGTGGCGTCGAGACGTTTGCAAAACCCCCATTTTGTTAAAGCTCAAGGAGGATGGAGGTTTGGGCCACATGTTGTACGTATCCTGAAAACCAGAATCTGAGTCTGACAAAAAGCAATAAAGGATTCTGTGCAAAGGTCCTGCTTCCAACCCATGGCCAATGTCATGAATAGGCGCCAATCTCATGGATTTGCCCCAACGCATCAGCGCTGTGATCAGAACCTGGCTTGATGTGTTCCTTCGCGGCCATCATGATCACTACGCCTGTCGTCTCCCGCGAAACTGGGGATTCCTTTCCTCCTGGATCCTGAAATCATTGTTTTCCCATGTTTCCACCAACCCCACCCAGACGGTCTTCTTGAAAACCCTCCGGGACAAAGGCATTATTGTTTATGTGTCCAAATACAAGAGTAACTTTAAATATCTGTTTTATCATATCCGGTACAAAGCCGAAGGCATCCCTTTTCCACAAGTCGGCTTTGACTACCGCGTTTGGCTATGGCAGAGCTTTTCCAGGCTGATTCGCATTGCCCTTGCTCATATTGATTATTATTGCCGGTACAAGACCCTGCCCAATCCTTATACATCAGGTTTTTTCAAGCGCGAACTCGAGGCCGGTCATGCAGCCTTCTTGTCTTTGGTAGACCGGAAGGGGTTTTACCACCGGTTTGTGAAGGCCAAGCGAGATCCCCTAGCGTATCTGATTGAACTTCAACAGCAACTGGATCGCCCCATCTATCTCGTCCCCCAGTGGCTCCTTTTCAGCAAGAAGCCTGAGGCGGCGCCGGCCGGCCTTGTGGACATATTCTTTGGTACCCAACAGAATCCCGGACGGCTCCGAGGGTTGCTGGCCATACTGCGGACCCCTCAAAAGGCCTTTGTGGAGATTTCTGATCCACTCAGTCTCCAAACATTTATACAGGAGCCGGACAACCGGAAACGGGGCATAGAGCAACTGTCCTTTGTCCTCAGGCAACGGCTTCTGGATCAGATGAATCGCCACCGACAGAGCATCACCGGCCCGGTGCTTAAAACAAGAGAGGAACTGAAAGAGTTGATCCTCCGAGGCGAGCCGTTCCAGAATTTCATGAGACATTATGCCCAGACCCACCATAAGGACATGGCCGACCTCCACAGAAAGGCCGATGCTTATTTAGACGAAGTCGCTGCAGATTATAATCCCAAATTCATTCACACCCTCTCCATGCTCTTAGGTTGGATATGGAAAACCATGTTTGACGGGATCGCCCTGGACATGGAAGGCTTGAACCGCGTGAAAATGGCGGCCACCAAGGCTCCTCTTGTTTTCATCCCTTGTCATAAGAGCCATTTCGATTACCTGATCCTTTCCCACCTGCTCTTTACCAACAACATGCCTTGCCCCCACATTGCAGCGGGGCGAAACCTGGCCTTCTGGCCCATGGGAACCCTTTTTAGAAAGAGCGGAGCCTTTTTCATCAGGCGGACCTTTCAAGGTGCGAAACTCTATGCCCAGCTCTTTTCGGAATACGTTCGCATGTTGATTAGACAGGGTTTCAATATTGAATTCTTTATCGAAGGCGGGCGAAGTCGAACAGGAAAGATGGTGCTTCCAAAGACCGGTTTGCTCACCATACTCATGGACGCATACAAGCATGGAGACTGCAAGGATCTGATGTTTGTGCCCGTCTATGTCGGGTATGACCGGCTGTTGGAGGAAAGTGCTATTTTGAAGGAACTGGAAGGGACCCAGAAGAAACAGGAAAGCTTCGGGCAATTGATTCGGGCGCGCAGGTTCTTGAAGAAGCAATACGGTCGAGTCTATGTTCAATTTGACGAGCCGATTTCATTAAAGGCCGTGGTCTCTCAATCCGGTCGTCCCCTCCACGACATGGAACAAGCTGAATACCAGGCCCTGGGGCGCAATCTAGCCCACCGAATTATTAATGCCATTAATCGTGTTTCGGTGGTGACGCCGCAGGCCCTTACGGCCTGTGCCATACTGAATTATCCCAAGCAGGCCTTCACACAGAACGACCTTTTGGTCTACGTGGAAACCTATTTGAAATATTTGATTTTTCAGAATGTGCGACTGTCTGAAAACCTTGATGACCCCCAACGTGCCGTGCAAAAGGTCCTGGCCATCTATAATGGCCGCAGACTGCTCGAAAAACAAAAGGTTAAGAGACAGGATCACGTGCCTGCCGAGAAACAGCGGTTCGTGGTGCCGGAAAACAAGCGCCTGAACCTGGAATACTATAAGAATAACTGCATCCATTTTTTTGTTCCCACGGCGTACACCGCCACGGCCATTCTTTCCTATGACGCATTTCAATTCTCTGCATCGGCTCTCCACAGGGACTACAGTTTCTTGCAGGAGTTCTTTAAGTACGAGTTTGCCTACGATATAGACAAGACACCGGAATATATGGTCAGAAAAACCCTCAAGGCCTTCATTGACGATGCCATTCTCATGCCTCACCCCACGCTTCCGGACACTTACAATATGACATCCGCAGGCTTTCGCAAACTGCTTTTTTTCGCCAGCTTTCTGAAGACCTACTTCGAGTCGTATTGGGTGGTCCTCGGTGTCTTGAAGGCATATGGCCGCAGAGAGCTGGTCAAGAAGGAACGCATGAAAAAAATCCGCGCCTTGGGAAATCGGCTATACAGGCAAGGGGAGATCGACAGAAGAGAGGCCCTTTCTCAGGTCAATTATGAGAACGGCCTGACATTTTTCAACTTCAAGGGAATTCGAGGAAAAGAAAACCAGGAGGGTATTGCTTTCTACTCCCAGGTGATCAAGAAGTATCTGAACGTCTTCATGGGTCAAAAGTAGCCCAGTATCGTGAGTCGAAAAACGGTTCAGGGCTTTGGTTTGGTGGCCACAATCAGATGGTGTGAAAAGAGCCTCCCGGCCAGCCGTAATACGTCTGCTGCGCTGACCTTTTCAATCAGTTCAGGATACATCGCATCGTAGTCATATCCTAATCCCAGAATCTCGTTCAGGGCGGAACTTGCCGCCTGGGCAGCCATCGTTTCGAGCCCCATTTCATGCATGGTGATGCACATGTTCTTGCCTCTGTCCAGGCTGGCGGCGTCCACTTCCTTTTGTTGAATCAAGGCGAGCTGCTCGACAATAATCTTGAGCACTTCCTCATAGTTTTCAGGTGTGGTCTGACTCACAATCCCAAAATAGCCGCCATCGATTCCAAAAGCCGGATACGCGTGGACAAGATAAACCAGACTCTTTTCTCCGCCTCTGAGGGCCTCATGGAGCCAACCGCTTGGATACCCGATGCCGGAGATCACGGCATCCAGCACATCCACTACAGGCGCGTCCGGATCACCAAGGGCAAGACCGTTAAAGCCCACCAGAAGAGCGGCCGATGTCTTTTCATTGAAGGTTTCAAAGGTTTCGTCTTCTACAATATTTTCAGTCTCCTGCTCAATAATGGGCGACTCCAAGATGGCGGGCGCAAAACCTTCAAAGGCCTCTTCGACCTCGGACGTCACCACTTCCGGGTCCATGTCGCCGAAGACGGCCAAGACTGCATTGTTCGGCTTCACCACCGACTCATAGAATCTTCTGATGTCTTCTCCAGAAAAACGCTTCACTGTCCCTGCCCTGCCGAGGACATCGTTTCGGTAGGGGTGCTTGCGGTAATAGTGCCTCTTGAAAAGCCTTGTAATTTCTGTGGTCCATTGTTCATCGAGTCTCCTGATGGCCATCAACGTATCCCGCCGCTGCTTTTCGATTTCACCTTCCGAAAAACTGGGGTGACGCACCACATCGGCCAGCAGATCAAGGGCTGTAGCAAAATCATCCTTTAAGACCGACACCGACAGGCCCACCGTGTTGTTTCCAGAACTCGCTTCGATGGACCCTCCCACGTCTTCAAGGGTTTTGGCGATCTCGACCTTGCTCCGGGTTGCCGTCCCCTTGGTTAAAAGGCTGGCCATAAAATGAGAGATGCCCGTTTGGTCCGGCGGTTCAAACCGAAGTCCGCCTCTTGCAAAGAACTGGAAGGAAACAATAGGCGCTGCCACGGATCTTTTCAGCAGCAGTGTCATCCGGTTGGGCAAGACCCGTCTTTCAATCCTTGTCTGCAGGTGAGTGACCGGCTGAGGTTCATCCTTCTGAGCTGCGACGGAAGGGGGCCTGACGACAGCCAGTGTCATCCGGTTCTTCCTGAAGTACTTTTGAGCCGCCCGTCTCACGGCCTCACCCGTGACTTCCTGGATTCTCGACACATAGGTCTCGCCGAAATAGGGATCCCCTGTAGTCACCCAATCTGAAGCCAACTGGCCCGCCTGGCTTTGAGCGGACTCCTGCCCAAAAATATAATCGGCCACCACTTTGTTTTTTGCCCGTTTCAAGGCCTCTTCGCTTACCAGGTTTGCCTTGACATCGGAAAGCTCTGTCCAAACCGCATCCACGGCTTGCCGTAGATTCTCATAGGAAAGATTCATGGAAATGGAAAGCTGGCCATCCACAAAGGAGGGCGTCCAGCTCGATGCGTTGATAGAAAGCACGAGCCCCTTTTGGTCTCGCACGGCCTGATAGAGCCTGGAGGTACGCCCATCACCGAGGATGATGGCGAGCACATCAAGGGCATAAAGGTCCGGATCCGTCAGGGAGACGGTTCGGAAGCCCAGGCGGGCCTCTGTCAGTCTGGCTATCGGCAGGGCCTTTTCCACTCTGCGAGGGGCAAGTTGGGGTGGTTCGGCCGGCAGGACATACGGTGGATTTTCAGCGCGTTTCAGGCTGCCCGCCAAGTTGAGGATCACCTTCAGTGCCTCTTCCTTGTCCACCGCGCCTGCCACGGCAATAACCATGTTCTCCGGGGTGTACCAACGACGGTAATGCGCCATAAGGTCTTGTCTGTTCATTTTGAGAAAGACATCCTTTTCCCCAATAACAGGATACCGTACCGGGTGTTCTCGGTAGGCAGTCTTCATGAACGACTGCCATAGCTGCTGGGACGGGTTGTTTTCTCCCAATTGAAATTCCTGAAGGATGACACCCTTCTCTCTCTGATATTCTGTCTCCTTGAATTGACAATCGGTCACATACCCCAAAAGGAGTCCAAGGGCCTCCTCATAGTGTGCGCTGGTTGTATTGATAAAATAGACGGTATCGTCATAGCTGGTATAGGCATTGCCGGCCCCGCCGATGGCCTGGAGTCTCTCCTTGATCCGGGCCTCCGTCAGGGTGGAAGTCGTCCCGCCCGAAACCACGTGCTCAAGATAATGCGACAGGCCGCCGCCCATCCGCTCACCCTCAAAAATAGACCCGGTTTTGACGAGGACCTGACAGGACACCACCTTGGAGCCGTGGGACTGCCTGATCAATACGGTGAGCCCGTTTTTCAAAACAGCAAACAGGTCATTCGGCTTGGAAGGGACAACCCGATCCACCCACTCGCTTTGAAGGCCTTTGGTCGTCTCTTGACGGTGGAGCTGGCCTTCCGTTTGCGCGTACAAGTCGCCGTGAACGACAAAAACCAGGCACAAGACAAGAAACAAAACAACGACGTGTCTCCTCTTTGTGACACCTTCTGCACGAACCATCTGATCCATCATTTCTCCTTGTGGTTCTTCTCCCGATTAGTTGATGCAAAGGGTTCGAGGGGTCAAGGATTCAGGGGGTCCAGTGCTGTTCTTTCCAACGATTTCATATCTCCTTACTTCCGATCTCAGGGCGTATCCTTCATCCGGGAATCTTCTTGTCATTTTGTAAATTTGTAAACATAGCTCATAGGACCTTTGCCAAACCTTTAAATGTTTATAATTCTTAAGCATTTTACTCGAATCCTTGAACCCTCGAATCCTTATGATCCTACCAACTCTTTTAGAGAAGAACCCTCCTTGTTAACTCCTCTGAAACTGCTGCCTCGGTAAGGGTTACGATCATTTTGTGTATGCCAATAACATGGGACATCACAAAGGACAATATTTTTGGAGACTTCCTCTGCACCGTAGCCTCCTTGACAGCGGTTTTCCGGGCTGGCATGATGTCTGTTATGAAGGCGATGATCTTGGCGGCAGGCCTGGGCACACGCCTGTTGCCCCTGACCAGGAAGACACCCAAACCCCTTTTTCCCATCCTTGGCCAACCGTTGATCGATATCCTGGTTCGCAGGCTCCAAGACGCAGGCTGCGAGGCCGTGATCATCAATACTCACCACCTGGCCGAAAAGATCGATCAATTCGTCAAAGGACAGGACTATGGCATCCCCGTCCATACCCGGTATGAGCCAACCATTCTGGGCACAGGGGGTGCTATTAAAAACGTGGAAGACTTCTGGGACGAAAAGCCCTTCATGGTTGTCAATAGTGACGTGTTTACCAACATTGACCTTGCCCAGATCCACGCATTTCACCTCAGCCACGAAGATCCCGTAACCCTGGTGCTTCACGACTGCCCGCCCTTTAACCATGTCTGGGTAGACCCAGGAGACCACGTTGTCGGCTTTGGGCAACGGGAACCTTGTCCGCCCCCCCCGCCTCAGCCTTTACTGGGAGCAGGGACAAGGCTGCGTCAGCTTGCCTTTACCGGCATCCAGGTCCTTGACCCCGGGGTTCTGGATTTTATCCCGCCAGGGGCCCATTATGGCATCATTGACGCCTATTGCGACATGATTCGATCGGGTATGACCCCAAGAGGCTGTATTGCCCAAAACCGCTACTGGCATGACATAGGCACGATGGCCGGATATCATGGGGCCGCCCGGGAGGCACTGGCCCGGGAGGCACTGGAAACCCTATCTCCCGGGGCTGAACCGGAAACGCTGGCCTGGGCCGACCTGAAAGGGGATGGGTCGGACCGAACCTGGTATCGCGTCTCTTTGGGAAGGTCGTCCGTTGTTCTCGTTGATCATGGCCTGCCGCCTGAAGGCGGCACGTGTGAAGCAGATTCCTTTTTTGCGATCGGCCGGCATCTGCACTCCAAGGGTGTCCCCGTGCCTCGCCTCTACGACTATGATCGCCCATCAGGCATGGTTGTCCTGGAGGACTTGGGCGATCTTCATCTCCAGACGATCGTCCGCGGCACAAAAAATCCGACTGACGTTGTCGCCCATTACAGGGCCGTCACGGACATTCTCATCAAGATGGGCATCGAGGGGGCCAGAGGGTTTGATCCGTTTTATACGTACCAGACCGTGCGCTACGATCGTGAGCTTATCATGGAACGAGAGGCCAAGTACTTTGTCACGGCCTTTTTGAATGGATACCACGGCCTTGAAATAGGGTTTGAGCAACTTAAAGAAGAATGTGAACTAATTGCCAAACTTGCCCTTAAAACTGATTATATTGGCTTCATGCATAGAGATTTTCAATCAAGAAATATCCTTGTCAGAGGCAAACATTACTATGTGATCGACTTCCAGGGAGGCCGCCTCGGGCCCTTGCAGTACGACCTGGCTTCATTGCTCATTGATCCGTATGTGGAACTCCCCCGGAATATCCAGGACGGTTTGCTTTCTGACTATCTGACAAAGCTCTCTGAGTTTGTACCCGTTGATCCTGGCCGTTTTCTTCGCGCCTATCAGTATTGTGCGATCAATCGGAACTTACAGATACTGGGCGCGTTCGCCTTCCTAAGCCACGAGAAGGGCAAGAAGGATTTCCAGGTCTATATCCCGCCTGCCCTCAAATCCCTGAAACAGAGACTCCAAAATGCGGAGCCACGAGTCTGCAGGCAACTCAGACGCATTGTCGAAGGACTTTAGGCTTTTAAAACTTCCAGCAGCGGACCTTGTGTCCTTCTGTTGCCTCGTAGAAGCTGATCTCCGCCTCCCGACATCGATCTTCGACCACAGGGCATCGCCCCTGAAACTTGCACCCTGGCGGAGGATTGAACGGGCTGGGCACATCACCGGGGAGGGTCGTCCACTTCCCCCTGTCATCTGGTTCGGGCCGGGGCGCAGCGGACAGGAGTGCCAGTGTGTAAGGATGGAGGGGTTTTTCATAAAGCTCCTGTGCCGGAGCATATTCCATGATCTGGCCCAGGTACATGACCGCAACCGCATCACTCAGGTAGCCCACCACATTTAAGTCATGGGAAATAAAGAGGTAGCTGAGCCCCAGTTGCGCCTGCAGTTCATTGAGAAGATTAATAATCTGGGCCTGAATCGAGACATCCAAGGCCGATATCGGTTCATCACACACGATCAAGGACGGCTCCACGCTCAGGGCTCGCGCTATTCCGATGCGCTGGCGCTGTCCGCCGCTGAACTCATGGGGGTAGCGATCTGCCGCACCCGTGGCCATGCCGACCATCTCCAGCAGTTCCTCCACACGCTTTGTGCGCTTGGCCCGGTGTCTTACACCCCGGGTCCGCAGGCCTTCGTCAATCGACGCCCCGATGGTCATGCGGGGATTCAAGGAACCGAAGGGGTCCTGGAAGATGATCTGCATTTCTGAACGTAACGGTTTCATCTCATGCCGAGAAAGCCCGCTGATGTCCCGGCCCCCGTACATGATTTTTCCCTCGTCCGGCTCAATGAGCTTAAGGATAGAGCGACCCACAGTGGATTTCCCGCACCCGCTTTCCCCGACCAAGCCGAGCGTACTGCCCTGTTCAATATCAAGATCCACCCCGTCAACCGCCTTGATCCATCCGGCGACTCTCTGAAGAAAGCCTCTGTGGACAGGAAAGTATTTCTTGAGCCCTTCGACCCGGAGCAGGGTGTTATTGGATGAATTGATCCCGACCACCTCCTGTTTCATGCCTGAGTTCATGGAGCACCGGGCAGCGGCTCAGGTGTCCCTTCCCATCATCACACATCTCCGGCAACGTGTCGTGGCAACTCGCCACAGCGAAATCACACCTCGGGTGAAAGGGGCAGCCGCTGGGTTTATAGGCCGGGTCCGGCACTTGGCCACGAATGCTGTGAAGCTTCTTGCCGCGGTTGTCGCTGGCCGGCAAGGATGCCAGAAGCCCCTGCGTGTAAGGATGATAGGGGTGATGAAAAATGTCCCTGGCACCCGCTTGCTCAACAATGATCCCGGCATACATCACATAGATGCGGTCGGCAATCCTTGCCACCACGCTGAGGTCATGAGTGATATACAGCAGGGACATACCCCTCTTCTTTTGAAGCGCTGCAAAGAGGTTTAGAATCTGGGCCTGAACGGTCACGTCCAGGGCCGTGGTCGGCTCGTCGGCAATGACCAGTTCGGGATGACAGGCCAAGGCCATGGCAATCATCACCCGTTGCCGCTGCCCGCCACTCAGTTGGTGGGGATAGTCCTTTAGGCGTTCTTCCGGGGCCGCGATACCAACATCTGTGAGCAGGTGCACACATCTTGCACGTGTCTCCACCGGGCTCACATTCTCATGGACGATGATGGCTTCTGCAATCTGGTCTCCGATGGTGAACACGGGGTTCAGAGAGGTCATGGGCTCCTGGAAGACCATGGCGATACGATTTCCTCGAATCTGCTGCAACTCATTCTCGGTCATGTCCAAGAGATTTTGTCCCTCAAACAGGACCCTGCCACCCACAACATCGCCGGGCGGTTGAGGAATCAGGCCCAGAATGGTCAGGGCTGATACGGTCTTACCACACCCTGATTCACCGACCAGGCAGACCGTCTCACCCTGGGCCACTTCGCAGTTCACGCCATCCACAGCACGAGCAATCCTGCCATTGCCTCGAAAATAGACCTTCAGGTCTTGGATAGACAGAAGCATATCCTTGTTACTGGCCGCAGG
>CAZCXI010000013.1:13535-17021 GCA_964502635.1 uncultured Desulfobacterales bacterium | reverse complement strand
GCTTTCAGCTTCTTTCCCTCAGCTTGGGATTCAGGGCGTCACGCAGTCCTTCCCCAAAGAGATTAAAGGAGAGCACCACGATCAGGATGGCAAAGCCCGGCACAAAGGTGAGCCAGGGTGCGTCGAAGATGAAGCCCTTTCCGTCAGAAAGAATGTTGCCCCACGTGGCATGAGGCGGGGGCACTCCAAAGCCCAGGAAACTCAAGCCCGCCTCGGTCAAAATGGCTGTGGCAATGCCAATGGTGGCGGAAACCAGGACCGGGGCTATGGCATTAGGCATCATGTGGCGAAAGATGATCCGAAAGTTGCCCACACCCAGAGCCCTGGCTGCCGTCACAAAGTCCTGTTCCCTTAACGAAAGAAACTCAGCACGGACAAAGCGAGTGGCGCCCATCCAACTGGTCAGTCCAATGACGATCATTATATTGTAAATACTCGCGGGCAGGAGTGCCACTACCGTGAGAATCAGAAAAAAGCTGGGAAAACAAAGCATGATGTCCACGATTCGCATGATCAGGGTATCAACAGAAACGGCCTTCTTACGCACGATGCGCAGCCATTTTGGCAAGGGTCGTTTGCCTGGCGTCTTTCTCGTCAAGCGGGCATAAAGCATCCAGGCAAGGCCAAACACAGGAAGGGCCACCGCCACAAGGAGGAGGCCCTTGGCCGCCAACGCCGCGCCTGACACAAAGAAACAGGTCACAAGGATATGATCGACCCTGATGGGGTTGTCTCCAAAGTAGCCCGCTATGCCCCCCATGAATATGCCGATGAGTACAGAGATTCCCACGGCCACAAACCCCACGGTGAGAGACACCCAGGCCCCCTGGAGCATTCTGGCAAACACGTCCCGTCCCAGATCATCGGTTCCGAAGACGTAGGCCCCCAGCGCAGGCACCTCTTGAGGCCTCAGGGTTTCAAGGTTCGGTCTGGCAAGGGGCGGCCGCAACTTCTCCTGGAGTCGGACGAGCGCAGGATCAAGCACGGGATTCGGCCCGGAGGTCAAGAAGAAGCCCGAGAGGGCAATGCAGAAGAAGATGATGAAAATAATCAGGCCGACGATAGCCAGGCGATTCTGTCTAAATAGTCGCCAGAACTCTTGCGCCCTTGTTTGTCTTTCGGCAAAAGGGGCTTCTGTCTGAGAATGACCGGCGACGGGGCTGTGTTCCACGTTCATCACAGACGTATCCTCGGATCCACCACCAGGTACAGAAGATCTGAGACAAAAGTTCCGGCCAGAACGAGAACCGCGGAGATAAAATTAACCGTCAGAACGACGGGATAATCTCGCGCCAGGATGGCCTCGTAGGCCATCCGTCCCATGCCGGGCCAGGAAAAAATGGATTCGATAATGACAGACCCGCCGATGAGGCCCGGCAAGATCAGGCCGAACATGGTCACAAAGGGCAGCAGGGCATTGCGCAAGGCGTGTTTGTAGTGGACCTGCTCCGGCGATAGGCCTTTGGCCCTCGCGGTCCGAACATAGTCCTGACCCTCCACCTCAAGCATTTGGCCCCTCACGTACCTGGACAGCACCGCAATCCCACCCGTGGCACCGAGCACCGACGGCAGCAGGAGGTGCCAAATCCGGTCCATGAACAGGCTTGGCCACGGCGCCTCCCCAAGCCCAAAGGTCTGCATGCCGATCACCGGCACATGAAAGCTATTGACCACCACGATAATAAGAAGATAGGCAAAGAAAAAGCCCGGAATGGAGATCAAAAGGTAAGACAGGAACGTGGTAGACCGATCATACAGACCACCCCTGAAAATGGCGGCACGAATCCCTATTGGGAACGACAAGGTCCAGGTGATCAGCGTGCCCACGATGAACAAGGGCAGACTGTTCAGAAAGCGCTCCCAGATCTTTGCCAGAACGGATTGATTGTCCCTCCAGGAGACGGACCTACCTGCAAAAAGATCCCGATAAAAATAAACGTATTGGACGTACAGGGGCTTGTCGAGATGAAAGGCCTTTTGAAATCGTTCCACCATCTCGGGCGTAAACTTTGGGTTGAGGGGGTCCACCTGGCTTGGCTCGCCAGGCGCCAGGTGGATGATCAGAAAGGACACCACCGAGACAAAAAACAAGGTTACCGTTTTTTGAACCATGCTCCGGCCGATAAATGATAACATGAGCTACCCCTCTGAAGTTAAATACGGCACTTCGGTAAGTTTGATCCATTTATTAAAGTAAAACGTAAAATTTCCGGTCTGGGTCGGGGTGATCTTCTTGTAGACAAGCCGGCCCTGGGTGTCTTTTTCCTTAATGACGATCCGCTTGTCGAGGACGGCTGTCCACTTGCTTACATAGAGAAACGTATAGGGTTGCGCCTGGGCAATGATTTCATGGAGCCGGTGGCAATAGGCCACCTGCCTCTCGTGGTCATATTCTCGTCTGATCTTGATGATCAGATCGTCGGCCTCCTGATCCTGAAACCCCACGAAATTAAGCTGATGGGGATGGGTCTGACTGGAATGCCATATCTGATAAAGATCAGGCTCTATTCCCATGCGCCATCCGAGGACGAGGGCATCAAAATCACCCTTGTCCACCCGCTCCTGGATGAATACAGACCATTCCAGGAGATCCGTCCGCACGTCTATGCCGATCTTCCTCCAGGCATCCTGGGCAATGGCAAGCACCGCCTTTCGAAGGTCGTTACCGTTGTTGGTGATAAGAGTAAATTGAAACCTCTTGCCGTCTTTTTCCAGCCACCCATCCCGGTCTTGCCTCCAACCGGCATCCTGCAAGAGCGTCACAGCCCCCCTTGGATCGTAAGGCAAAGGCTGGATGCCGGCGTTATAATAGTCGGTCTGCTTGACAAAAGGTCCCGTAATCCGCTCCCCCTGGCCATAAAGCACGTAGTCTATGATCTTCTCTACATCAATGGCCATCCCAAGGGCTCGCCGCACTCTGGGGTCATTGAAGGGTTCTCGCCGCATGTTGTAACCAATATAGGTGTAACCGAAGGAAAGACCGGAAAAACTCTGGTATTTCGGATCATCTTCCAAACGCTTGACCTGATAGGGCCGGACGCTGTAGCTGTCGAGGGTTCCCGCATAAAACTCCATCTCCTGTGTCAGGAGATCCGGCACAATCCGGTAGGTGTAACGCTCATAGTTGGGTGGCCCCTCCCAATAGTCTTGAAAGCGTTTGAGGACAATGTACTGATCCGATTTCCATTCCTCAAAGACAAAGGGACCACAGCCCGTGGGATGTCGATTGAAACTGCTTTCACGTATGGAAAACGTTGTCGGGTCTTTTCCAAGACGCAGGGCTTCCTCCTGCATGGCCTCGTCGTTCAAGAGATGCTCGGGGAGTATCCCTATGCTCCAAGTACTGAGCGCGGGTGAATAGAGTCGCTTATACACGATGCGCACCGTCAGAGGGTCCACCACCTCCACATCCTTGACGGGTTCGTAGTCAGAGATGCGGGGAGACAGGTTCTTTGGGTCCATGACCGCCTCAAAGGTAAATTTCAC
>CAZCXI010000013.1:5282-13435 GCA_964502635.1 uncultured Desulfobacterales bacterium | reverse complement strand
CGGTGCCTGGACCCTGATTTTCACCTCGCGCTTTTCTTCGCTCTTGGCCCCGTTTTCACGCCTGGTCACAAAAAACTCTCTGGCAGGTATGACGACGATTTGCTTGATGTTCTCCAAAGAGGCCTTGACCTTCAGGTTGGCCGGCCAATCCAGGCCCCTGGCCCTTTGGAGAAGATCGGCGACGGCCGGGCCCCCTGCCTTGCCCACACCCGGTATGCTCGCATGCTCGTTCACATAGAAAAAGGCCTCCTCGTGAATCTGCCAGGACGTAGCAAGGCGGCCCCTGAAACGAAGCGCTTCATCCCGGTCAATGAGCCCCTCAAATACCATGGACTCAATGTCGCTGCTGGCTGAATCAGCGGACAGGATGGGGTTGAGGAGGGTAGCATCGCCAATGGAAGCCGTTATGTATTCATGGAGGCGGGCCGGATTACCTCGGGTCTCTTCTTCGTAGGTGGGCACCCAGAAATAGGACTGCAGCAAGAAGAGGATGACGGCCGCGGGGACAAAAATGAGAATTCTGCGGACGGTCATTGTCCCAAAAAATATTCAACGAAGCCAAACAGAGTCAACAGAAAACCTCCGCCTGTGGAAGCACGAGCCCATAAAATAGTTTGATGGGGACATCGTTTTCGGTTAATCTTATATTCTGTATACCAAGCGCTTCTGATCTGTCCATCTTTTCGTATCGAGAATCCCTGAAAAAGGGCGAGGATCGATCTGCTGCCCGGGTGCTGACATGAAGATTGGCCTGATGAATAATCCATCTGCCTCAGTGTACAAGGAAATCGAAGCCTTTGGAAAGGCCGAATACGATTTTCTGGATCTCACCATTGAAGGGCCCGGCCTCATACTGGATGTGGAAAGGGTTAGAAGACTCCTTGATGAATATCATCTCTCCGTCGTGGGGCATACGGATCCTTGTCTGCCTTACGCCTATCCCATCAAGGGGGTTCGAAAGGCCTGTTTCAAGGAATTGGAGCGCTGTGCCAAGCTGTTTTCAGCTTTGGGTGCGAAGGTCATGAATATCCATCCCTGTTATGCCTGTCCGCCCCGTATGAGGTCCGATCTGCTGGAGCTGAATATCGAGGCCCTGAAACCCATTGAGCAAATGGCCGGGCACTTGGGACTGGCCTTGGTCTTGGAGAACTACAAGGCCCCCTTTGATCGTGTTTCAAACTTCAAAACCATCCTTGGGGAGATTCCCGCACTCCAGGTGCATCTCGATTTTGGTCACACCAATATGGGACAAGACGACGGGGAATCTTTCTGCAGGCACCTTGGCCCAGCCATCAAACACGTTCACTTTTCCGACAATCGTTCAACCGAGGACCATCATATGCCCCTGGGCGTTGGAAGCGTGGACTGGGAAAAAGCCGTGTCTGCCCTCAAAGGGATCGGATACGATGGAACCATCACCCTGGAGGTGTTCTGCGATGATCACACGGTGTTGTTTCATTATCTGAATATCAGCAGAAATCTTGTGCTGGAGCTCTGGAGCCGTTGAACAAGATGGTACTGGGATGCTCCTGCTCATCTTTGCCGTGTTAGGCCATCTCCCTTCTGGCCAGCCCGTACAGAGGAAAAGGCCTATAGTGCGTCACAAGACCATGTCTGTCTTTCAGGAAACTTTTTCCGCATTCGACACACCCTATCCATTTCTTCCATGATTGCCTCCCCTCTAGGGGGGGCTCAGGCCCCGATTGTATTGCTCACTTCTTGCCAGCATAACTTCAGATACTCATGGCTATCCCTCTTTGCCAAACTGGTCTTGTGAGGCCCCACAGACAGGACAGACCCAATCAATGGGCAAATTCTCAAAGGCCGTTCCCGGTTCCACACCATTGTTCGGATCTCCCAATGTGGGATCGTAGACATAGCCACAAACAGAACACACGTACTGATCCATGACGTTATCCTCCTTGCTCGCCTCGTGGTTGCCAGACATAGTCTTCCATCAGCATTTTAGCCCCTCCGTCATGCTGGCCTCCTGCTGTAGTTTTCTGAGTTGGCATTCCTTTTCCTAAATCAGCAGTTATTTTCAAATAGTTGGAATTAGAATACCCACTTGCGGCACTTTCAGTTTCTGCGCAATTGCGCCTAATTCTCTGAAATTATGGAGGATTGGTCAACCTGTTTCCGGCTGGCATAATTAATGCTCATCGTCTCAATAACTTGACTCAATAACTTGACTGACAAGAGCGAGCATGAAAAGAGCGCTAAAAGTGTTATTAGGATTCTTTCTCTTTCCATGGCTACTGGTGATCTCCGCTCTCTATTGGATTTGTAGATAACTGTACTCACGACTCAAAGAGCAAGGACAGGCCCAAGGTCGCCTATGCCTGTCGTTATGTTGACACTATCTGCCAGCGTGTTATTGAGTGTTCACTGCCCTGGCCTGACGCCCCTCATAACCTACGCAATGGGAGATCGGGTTTGATTGGGCCTGGGCTCTTGTCCCAAGGGCCGGTTCCATAGATGTCCCATCCCTGTGAGTTTCTAGCCCTTGGGCTTTCTTTTGCACCCGTCCTTGACTGACTCCCTCTTTTCTGCTAGTTTTAGAGTATTTCAGGTGATGGAGTAGTCATTGTCTTTAGTCCCTTCTTATCCAGGAACAGCTGACGAAAGGAGACAGCCATGAAAAGCTTAGCAATGATGGCCTTGATCCTCTTAGGTGCGCTGACCCTCCTGGGAAACAACGATGCTTTGGCAGAAGCACCCCACGGTCACACATGGGCAAAGACACATTTTGATGCAATGGATACCAACAATGACGGCAAGATTAGCTACGACGAACACACCACAATATGTGAAAAGCGTTTTAAGGCCATGGACACCGGCAACGACGGATTCGTGACCAGAGAAGAAGCCCCGAAAGCTTGGCACGAACGGAAGGAAAGAATAGAAGAAAAGATAAAGAAGAGACATTCGCACGGCCAGCCCGCCCCCTTGCCCTCTCAGATGACCCCAGACGAATCCGAAGGTTCATCGCACTAGTTGTCACCGTGTCGTTGGTCGCTGACAATAAACGACCGGTGGCTTGCCCCCAGTGCTTCTCCGCCACTTTCTGATGGGGACCTGACATGGAACATGGCAGTTTCGGCTCGCCTGCCGTGCAAGATACAACGAGGCAGCCTCCGAGGCATGAAACGAATCCTTCGGAAAGGAAGCACAAAATGAAAAAACTACTGTTCAGCCTGGCAATGGTGATGATCCTGCCCTGTGCGGTTCTCGCCTCTCCTCCAGAGGCTCATCAAACGCGACAACAGGGGTGGGAACAGCCACAGCAGGGGTTAGAAATCTATCAGTTGCGGACAAAAGAAGAACAGAGACGATCGTGGAGACAAAAGTATGAGCGGGATATGAAGCGTCTGGTTGAACGTCTTCGGAAAGCATATCCCGGCGGTAAATAGAAGAGGGGTCAGACATCCCAAACGAACTCCTTTCCGTCAGCCTGACCACGCACCAGGCTTGTCTAATTGGCCCGGCATCAGACTTATCTTTTTCCACGTTCGGCGCTTTCCCGGAAAAAGGCATTTTCCATGATAACTAAGTGACAAGTGTCATTAATTGCCCCACGGAATCATGAATCTCCTGTTATCACGCCCGTCGGACGGAAGGCGTGATTTGAATGCCCTAAGTTTTTGTGATATGAGCGATTTTAGAATGTCTCTTTGAGGTCCTCTCTCCCTAATGGTTGGGGTCCGTCAAAAAGGGCAGAAAGCCTGACCTGGAATCGAAATCTTTAACGCCTCAGCCGAGGCAAGGAGGTGTGCTGTGGACTATATCAGGGTGATGGTGAACGGCCTTCCGGGCAACATGGCAACCAAAGCGGCCGAACACGTCCAGGGCGATTCGGCCATGAAGCTCATCGCCTATTCCTTCACCGGTCCCGAAATAACGGCCCAAGAAACCCAGATCGGCTCCCACCGTGTCAGGTTGATCCCACCGGACAAACGACAAGAGATGATCAATTCTGTTAAGACGGCAGAAGGGGAATTCTTCAGTGTGGATTTCACCCATCCCACTGCGGTGAACGACAATGCCTCTTTTTACTGCGACCATGGCATCCCGTTTGTCATGGGTACCACGGGCGGCGACAGGGCGCTTTTGGTTGACACCGTCAACAAGTCTGACGTGGTCGCAGTCATTGCTCCGAACATGGCCAAACAGATCGTCGCCTTCCAGGCCATGATGCAATATGCTGCCGAGACTTTCCCTGGTGTGTTTAAAGGATACCGCCTTGAAATCAAGGAAAGTCATCAGCAGGGCAAGGCTGACACCAGCGGAACGGCCAAGGCCATGATCGGCTGCTTTAACAAACTGGGGATTCCTTTTACGAAAGAACAAATTGTTATGGAGCGAGACCCCGAGGTTCAACGAACCGAATGGGCTATTCCAGAAGCCTACCTGACGGGTCATGGCTGGCACACATATGCCCTTCGGTCTGAAGACGGCACCGTCTTCTTTCAGTTCACCCATAACGTTAATGGCCGAGACATCTATGCGGCGGGGACCCTGGACGCGATTCATTTTCTCTCCAAGAGGGTGGCACAGGGCGCAAAGGGCCAGGCCTTCACGATGATAGATGTCTTAAAAGGAGTATGAGTATGCGCGATGTTATCGCACTGATTATGGCCGGCGGAAAGGGAGAAAGGCTTTATCCTTTAACCCAGGACCGATCAAAGCCGTCAGTTCCCTATGGGGGTATATATCGTATCATTGATGTGACATTAAGTAACTGCATTAACTCCAATATTTATAAGATCATGGTGTTGCCTCAATACAAGGCCCAGTCTCTGGTAGAACACCTGGAGGCAGGATGGAACATATTCAGCTATGCCCTCGGCCACTACCTGAAAGTGGTGCATCCCCAGATGCGCACCGGGGATCGGTGGTACCAAGGCACGGCCGATTCGGTACGTCAAAACCTCTATCTCATAGAACGGGAATCATCAGAACACGTGCTCATCCTTTCCGGCGATCATGTCTACAAAATGGACTACAATCACCTGAAGGCGTATCACCAGCAAAAGGATGCGGACATTACGGTCTCTGTCATCGAAATACCTTTCTCTGAAGCCAGTCGGTTCGGAGTCCTGGAGGTTGACCAAGACTATGGAATCACGGGTTTCCAAGAAAAACCCCTGACGCCCACCGCGATCCCTGGAGATCCTGATCATGCCCTGGCTTCTATGGGGATTTACATGTTTAAGACCCGCGTATTGGTGGACCTGCTCAAGTCTTCCGACAAGGATGACTTTGGCATGAATATCATTCCCGAGACCCTGGGAAAGTATTCCCTGTTCGCGTTCCCCTATAAGAAGGAAAACCGAATTGAGGATTTCGTTTACACGATCACTGAGGATGGGACCCGCCTTCGTAGCCTGGAACCCCGTGTGCAGGATTCCTCATACTGGCGGGATGTGGGGGACTTGGACGCCTACTGGAATGCGAATATGGATTTGACGGGAGTAGAGCCCATGTTCAACCTGTACGGCGCTAAATGGCCGTTGCGCACCTTTCAGGCCCAGTACCCCCCCGTGAAGACCGTCTTTAAAAACAAACGCGACCACAGGACGGGCATGGCCCTGGATTCTATCGTGTCGCACGGAACCATCATCAGCGGCGGTGTGGTGAAAAACTCGGTCCTTTCCTACAATGTGATGGTGAGAAGCTGGTCTGAAGTGCGGGAATCAGTGATCCTGTCTAACGTGGAGATTGGTCGTCATTGCAGGATCATGAAGACGATTATCGACAAGAAAAATATCATACCGCCGAATACTGAGATCGGATATGATCCGGAAGCGGACCGCAAAAGGTTCACGGTAACGCCTCGGGGCATTGTGGTCGTGGCAAAAGGAACGTTTACGTGAAGAAAACCAATGGGCCCCTATGGTCCCTCCTGCCCTTGTTTGGATGCGGGTTCAGGACTTTTGATATATTGCTGTAAGTCGTCTTTCACCCTGTTGATGCTGTTTAACCGTGTCTGGACGGATTGTCGCGTGGCCTCGGACACCGCATACCTGGAGGCCTGAATCAGGCAAGATCTTGCACTTTTCAAATCCGGGGTTTGTCCCGTATTCAGGATCTTGTCGGCCCGTCTGACGAAATAGTTGGAAACAGCGTCGAATGCCTGTCTCTTGGTGTAAAACCTGCGCTCCGGCAAGCCCTCAAGAATCTTATAGTCCGAGAAGCTGGCTACCCGAGTTTCTCCCATGGGAGCAAATTTGCCCTGCCAGAGTTCGATCATTTGCTCATTGTGCTTAAAGTAGAACTTGTTCGAATTGGACATACTGGCCAGCACAAGTATAGCAATCACGAATGCAAAAGCCCCGATGGCGTACTTCAAGGTCTTATCCATTGGCGCTTCCGGTGGCGGCGTATACGGCGGTCCCGTTGGGCCGATGGTTTCAGTGGCCATGGGGGCCTGCTCCTTTTCTGGCGCAGCTTCTTCTTTAGGTGGTTCTGATGGCTCCTTATCAAACCGCTTGAAAAGGAGCTTCCTGGTCTTGTCTGTGTCTTTTTTGCTTGTCATGGTCCGTTTCTCCTCCGCCTTCAATGTGCCCTCAGCGCGTGCTCGTTTTTCCTGCTTCTCTTGCAGCTCAGTGAACCGTTTCCACACCTTCTCGGACACCGGGCTTCCGCTCTTCAGTCCCTCAATCCCGTCGGCCTTGAACCGTCGCAGCCATTTGTAATAGGTTGATGGGGCCAGTCCAAGATTTTCCAAGGACGCTTTGACCGAACCCGCAAAGCGTGGTACGCGATCCAAGATGGCTTTTTTTCTTTCGGCGTCATGTTGCACGGCCACCTGCTTGGGCTTTACAGGCTTCTTCTTCGTCGATTTCAGCAGGCTCTTGCGGCCCATAGGCTCTGTCCCCCCGCTTGCGGCGGTGTGTCTTGTCTTTTGGATCAATGGGCCTTATATATGATACGGTTCTTTTTGTAAAGGGATTTGTTCCGTCGTGTCAAGTCCCAACATCTTGAGTTCTTGACTCAACAGGCCGCCCTTCCTTCATGTAGGGAAAATGACACGATCAAAAGAAGCCTTAAACGTGGCACAGTACATGCATTCTGTCACGCGGTATCCGCACAACCACTTACATGTTCACACAGAGACGTCCAACTCAGGCCAACACAGGTCTGAAGAAAGGCCGTTTGGTTTCCGGAACGGGTCATTCAGGCCGTTATCTCAACCATCTTGAGTATCTGACGGACCGATGTTATGATAATAGTTGTTGATTCCCTGTCCCCCAGCCTATGAAAGGAGAACCGATGATGGCGGAAGAAAGCGAACAATTGATGGACCTTACCCTTGAGGAGAAGATGGAGCGCAGCAAGGAAGTCATAAGAGAGGCGATTGGAAGGTTTTCACGCGACGGCCTTTTCTTGGCGTGGACGGGTGGCAAAGACAGTACCACCACACTGTGGCTTTGCCGCCAAGTGTGCCAAGAGCTGGGGCAGCCCGTGCCTCGAGCCATGTTTATTGATGAAGGGCACGTGTTCGAAGAGATCATGGATCTTGTAAACCGCGTGAAGATCGAATGGGATGTAGAGCTTTGTGTGGTGAAAAATACAGATGTCAGCGGCAAGGCAAGAAAAGTGGGAGACCTGATTCGGGTGGCCGATCTCAACGAAAGAAACCAAGAAGAAATTGAAAAGCTTGGCTTCAAAGAAGAGACCTTTCCTTTCGAGCCTGAATCGTTTGTGGGCAACCATCTTATGAAGACCGTGGCCATGAATCTGTTCATGGAAGAGCATGGCGTCAAAGCCCTGGCGACGGCGATTCGCTGGGATGAACAAGAAGCAAGGATCGAGGAGGACTATTTCAGCCCAAGGACGGATCCGGATCACACCAGAGTCCATCCGATCTTACATTTTAGGGAACGGGATATCTGGAATACGATCCATCATCATCATATCCCCTTTTGCTCCCTGTACTACCAGGGTTATCGCTCTTTAGGCGCCAAGGGATCCACGACAAAGACTTCCGACATCCCGGCCTGGGAACAAGACCTGGAAAACACTACCGAACGTGCAGGCCGCGGTCAGGACAAGGAACAAGTTATGGCACAGTTACGGTCTTTGGGATATATGTGACCACACTCCACGATCATGGAGGCAGATTGAACCGAAAAAGCGAGCGCATTCCC